>JBEKJF010000100.1:0-13618 GCA_050011375.1 Candidatus Sulfotelmatobacter sp. | reverse complement strand
TGACGAACGATAATATTTCGTGGAATGAAGCCTACGGCGTTCACTGGGACACCGACAACCGAAACGATAACGTTACTGGATTAATCTCTACCAACAATCTGCTGAGCGGAGCTTTTCTCGAGAAAAATGAAGGGCCGATTGATCTCTCCGCCAGCTATTTTTGCAATCAGACTTCGAGTCTTTCCGCGGCCGGGTTCAGCCTGCGCAATTCGGGCTATGACAGCAACTTCAAGGCAGTGAGTCCCGGAGTTTCTCTCACCGGTAGTTCTGTCTACAACAACGCTTCGTCTGAGATCATTGTCGGCGGGCAGGCGGGAGGAATTCAGGTCACCGACTGGCAGACGAGTAAGACCTATAACCTCATAACCGGCAATTTCACGAATACCGGCAACATCATCGAGGGTGTTGGCAGCACGGAGGAAGTCTTTAACGACGTTTCGCTGGGCGGCTCCGACTGGACCGATTTCCAAACGACTCTGATTTCGAATAATAACGACTGGTGGAATTCCAGCAACACCACCCAACCCTTCGCGCTCCCGGTGCCGATCACTGGTACCTTGGCCGACTTTGCCACGTGGCAGGTGGATACCGGGCAGGATCTGATCGGCTCGACATTCAGCGCGCCTTCTGGAACGCCGTTTACTGCATGCGACGCGGTCGCCGCGCCAGCCATCGACTATTGGATCACCGTGGATAACAACTCCGTCACCGCCGGCCCCACTGGCGCCGCTGTTTACAACCTGAGCTTCACTTCGCTCGGGGGCTTCGCCGGAACCATTAACCTCTCGCTCGATGGCATCACTGAGGTTACGGGACTCTCCGCCACGCTCAGTCAGAATCCGATCACTGGAGGTTCGGGAACATCGGTTCTAACCGTGACCTCGACCATCGGCACCACTCCGGCGGGCACCTACAACATCACCGTCATCGCCAACAGCGGCAACCTCACCCGCACGGTGACGGTGGAGATCGTAGTTCCCGGGGCATCGTTATTGTTTTCTACCTTGAACGTGAGCTTTCCCAACCAGCAAGTGAACACCACCAGCGCGCCGCTCACAGTTACCATCACCAACAAAGGGACGAAGTCGGTGACCTTTACCAGCTACACAACGAGTCTGACCCAGTTCGCAATTTCGAAGAACACTTGTCCAACGGCGGGCAAGTCGCTCGGAGCCGGCAAAAACTGCACCATTTCCGTCACGTTTACGCCCTCTGGGGTCGGCACCTACAACGGCACGCTTACCGTCGTGGATGGCGATGTCGACAGTCCTCAGGTGGTGAATCTCACGGGGACGGGAACCACCTCGCCAACGGTGGTCCTCTCCACCTACAATCTGGCGTTTGGCTTCGTCCTGAAGAACGCTTCCAGCACCAGTTCATTCACGCTGACCAACACCGGGAGCGTCAACCTGAATATCACCAAGGTCGCCATTACTGGAACCGATGAAGCCATGTTCACTCAGACCAACAACTGCGGCTCCACGGTGCTTCCCAGCGGCGTTTGCACCTTCAACGTAACCTTCACACCGACCAATACTGCTCTCGACACAGCCACGCTGACCATTTATGACAATACCAGTGCCGGGGACCAAATCGTTTCGCTCTCCGGAACCGGAGCCCTACCGACTGTGAAATTCACCCCAACTATTCTGGCGTTCGGCAGTGTGGAGGTGGGGTCCAGCAGTTCGCTGAGCGATACCGTCGAGAACTCGGGCCAAGTGCCCTTGACCATCACCAAGATTGCGCTCAGCGGCACTAACACTCAGTACTACACGGAGTCCGATAATTGCCCACGCAGCCCCAGCACACTGGCGGCGGGAGCTACCTGCGTCGCCACTGTCGTCTTTAAACCCACCATCAGCGGCGCGCTGAATTCAACACTCACCATCACTGACAACGTTACGGCGGGTTCTAGTAGCCTGAGCCTCACCGGCACGGGCAAGTATCCTACGGTCAGCTTCACTCCGAATGTTCTCGCCTTCGGCAACATTTTGGTTGGTTCCAGCAGCACGCTGAGCGATACCGTCAAGAACACGGGACTGGTGTCGTTGACGATCACCAAAATTGCGCTCACCGGCAGCAATACGCAGTACTACACCGAGTCCGACAATTGCCCGCGCAGCCCCAGCACTCTGGCTGCCGGAGCCACCTGCGTCGCCACCGTTGTTTTCACTCCCACCGTCAGCGGTGCGCTGAACTCCACGCTCACCATCACCGACAACACCTCGACCGGATCGAGTGCGCTGAGCCTCACTGGAACGGGCAAGTATCCCACTGTCAGTTTCACACCTAATATTCTGGCATTCGGCAGCGTGGCGCTGGACATCGGCGTCCCCCTCGTCGATACCGTCAAGAACACTGGCCTGGTGCCGTTGACGATCACCAAAATTGCAATCACCGGCAGCAATACCCAGTACTACACCGAGACAGACACGTGCCCGCGCAGCCCCAGCACACTGGCCGCCGGAGCCACCTGCGTGGCCACCGTCACTTTCACTCCCACGATCGGGGGGGCCCTGAATTCGACTCTGACCATCACCGACAACACGTCAACCGGCTCCAGTACATTGAGCCTAACCGGGAGCGGACAGTAAAGTGGAATTCTCTTAGGCTGCGGGCTCTCTTGGCGATGACGCACGGACGCGCCGACGAGCGCTAAGGCGATTTCTCGCCAATCATCAATGGTTGGGATTAGACTCCCGTATCGTGGACGATAGAATATCTCGGAGGTTGTAAGGGGAGAATGAGTAGCGAGAGCGTAACAGCTGCGTGAGCGCGGTTGCGAAAATTCAGCCCGACAGAGTTGGGCTGTTCCCCAGCCGGCGTGTTGTCCATTAAGTTCCTTGCCCCACCGTCTGCTTCATGTTCATGTAATCCTGCACTGCAGCCGCCGCGCTCGGGTAGGACTCGTATTTTGCAAACATAGCTCGATCCCGGTACAGCCGCTGATTCTTCTTCGTCCGACTTCTACTTCTCCTGAAGCTCCGGCTTCTCTTGAAACTCCGGGATGTGCGCCAGCAGGTCAACGAAAACGCGCCGAAACTGCTCGAAGAGTTGTTCGAATTGGCCGACTTCATCATCGGAACTTACCCGGATCTCCGTCTCATAGTCACCACCGACGACCCGGGTAGCGACCATAATGATGTGGTTGAGACGCCGAAACACGAGACGGTCAAGCAGCGTGAGCACGAAAACGATGCCGATCGCCAAGGATAAGACAGTCATGAGGACCAGGACGTTCTGCGTGTGCCGCATGGAGAGATAGAAGGCAGAAATATCCCGCACCACAAACATCGCTCCTACGTTATTGCCTGCGGCGTCGTGGATGGGAAAGATGCCGCGCACCAGAACGGAATTCCCGTTGCGGAAGTATTCCAATACCTCGCCCTGAGCGGGCACCGCCGCCAGTTCTCCCTGGAATTGGATGATGGCGTCGTTCGATGTGGTTTTGTCCGCAACCACGAAGTCCGCATTGTCGTCCCAATTATCGCGGCGCTTCCACATCGCGCTCGAATCGGCCCAAAACTTCCTGTCTACGAACTTCTTGCTGAGCAGAAGTCCGTAGTCATCTCCGGTCTGGCTCTTCATGGTGTGAATAAACTGTCCGATCTCTTCACCAAACTCGATATAGCCGGTTACTTCGCCCTTGGAATCGTAAAATGGCCGCAGAATTCTCACCGCAAACCCAGCCTTGGCCAACTCGTTTCCAACAACCATGGCGTGGGTGCGCACTACTTCTTTATCCATGAAGCGATTCAAATGGTCCCCGAACTTTTCAGGGTTGTGGAGCCGAAGAAAGACGGCCATGTCGGGCTCAGGAGTATGGAACATCAAGTTGGTAATGCCTTCACCCTTCAACTTTGAATACAGGGGCGCAGTCAGATCGAGCAGGCGATTGCGATCCTTGGCAGCGAAAGCGGCGCGTACATCGGGGTTCATGAGTAGCGTCTCACTGACAGCCGACATCTTACTGGTCTCTCTAGCCTCCAGAATCGTGAACAGCTTCTGCGCGCCGCTGACGGACTCTGCCCCGAGTGCCTGTGAATTCCGCGCGAAGCTATAGTGCATCAGTACCACGATGCCGCCAACGCCCACCACCAGACAGGCAGCCATTGCGGCCAGAACCTTAGTCCGAATTAAGTTCCATCTCATGGAACACTCCTCACGCGCTGATGTTCAGTACATCTTTGACGGCTTGCTTGAGCTTGGCGACGGCCGCCGGGTCGTCCTCGGTAGTGGGAGTGATGAAGGCCAGCATTCGGCCTGAGCGCAGTCCGATCTTGCCTTTCACGTCCATGGCGTCCAGCCCTTTGGACTTAATCGTGGTTTCTATTAGCAGTCTCAGATCGTAGAGCTGACTCAAGGACAGGCACCTCCCTTACAGACATTCGTTCCTTTTCGGCGTTTGTCGAGACGCTAATTGCGCTTGAAGGTGGCGCACCGACACTCCGTTGTTTCGAGCAATTTGCCGGAAGCCCTGCTGCATAGAGTTCTTATCGGAATTTTTTCGGCGGGACTTGAGTTCCCGCGCGTCTCAATCGCCGCGCGGATTCTGTTAGAATCGCAGGGTTGCAACTTTGAGTTCAGGAGCCCACCGCATGTCAGCACCCAGCCGCCGCCCGGAGATTCGCCGGCGCCGCGCCCGTCAACACAAGATCACTACCCTGCGCAAGCGTCTCGCCTCGGCCCAGAACGATGCCGACCGCACTCGCATCACCACCAAGTTGCAAAAGCTCGCCATCGCTTCGCCGGGCCAGCCCCTGCTGAAGTAGGTTTTGGTCAGGTTGGTTTGGATGGGCTGGACCTTGATCGGCGTTCCCGATGACGGCCCGCGCATCACGCTACGCCCGCCGAGGTCTTTTTGCCCGCGTCCGCGGCCTGGCTGGTAGAGTCCTCGTTGCCTTTCACATTCAAGACTTCCCCATATACGTCCATGATCCGGCGGACTGATTTCTCCCAGGAAAACTTGGTGACCTGCCGGTAGCTGCGTTCCTTCATTTTTTCGCGGAGCGACTGGTCCATAAGAACCCGGTGCAGCGCCCGCATAATTTCGAAAACATTTTCCGGGTGCACCAGAACCGCGGCGTTCCCAACCACCTCGGGCAACGACGACGTGTTTGAAGTCACAACCGGAGTGCCGTGAGCCATCGCCTCCAGCGGCGGCAAGCCGAACCCCTCATACAACGATGGAAAGACGAAAATCTTCGCCTGATCGTAAAAAGTGCGCAGTACTTCGATGGGCACAAAGCCAAGGAACCGCACATCGTGCTGCACCCCGCTGCGGATCACCGTCCGCCGCAAGTCGGGATTGCCCGAAACATCATCTCCAATGATGATGAGTTTCAGATCGGGGAATGCCTGCTCTTTTTCCAGTTCTGTCTTCAGCGCGGAAAAGGCTTCGATCATACGCACGACATTCTTGTGCGGACTGATTCGTCCGGCATAAAGCAAGAAGGGATAATTGACCTGGTATCGTTCGGCAATCAACTGGCGATCGGCCGCGCTGGCGTGTCCATGAAGAAAGCGCTCGTCAATCGCATTGTAGACAACCTCAATGCGTCCCGGAGGAATGCCAAACAGTTTCTCGATCTCGATTTTGGTAAAGTTTGAAACCGCGAAAATGCGCGCCGCGCCTCGCAAAACCCGCTTCGTCCACTGAAAGTGCCATGCCCCCCAAAACCCAGTCTGCTGGCGCGCGCGCGACAAGTGCTCCAGCATGTCATGCACCGTCATCACATAGGGGCAAGGCAGCGCGCGCGGCACGGAGAACAGATTCGGAATGTGAACCAGGTCGCATTCCAGACGCTGCACAATCTCGCGAAATTCCAGAAAGCTTTTCACCGAGCGCTCCGGCTCGGCCAGAGGAACAGTATGAAAATTGGGCGGCAGCGGGCCGATTTCCTTAACCTTCGCAGGAGAGCCAATGAGGAAGTACGTGGTCTCGTGATCGAGCCGTCCCAGAGTTCGAACGACATTACGGATGTACGTGCCTACGCCGAACTCGGTCATCCGCCGAATGTCGATGGCGATCTTCACTGGGGGCATTTAACCACAGAGAAGAGGCGAGAGAACAATCGAATTAAGGGTGTGTCGAGAACGAAAACAGGAGGGTGCCAGAAGCTACGTTTCCCACGGATTGAAGACAGCCACGCCAAGACCGGCAAAGTCCTTGACGTTCCGCGTGACAACCGTGAGACCGTGTTCAATAGCGGTGGCGGCAATCATCCCATCCGCCGTGTTCAGAGGCGTTCCTTTGAGCTGACATTGGCCATCCAATACGCCCCAACGGTCAGCGACGGCATGCGTCACGGACAGGATTCGACTACGAAACCATGTCAGCAGATCAGCATGAAACCACGTCTCAAGGTCGGAACGGCGGCGACCCGGTGGAAGCACGGTGAGACCTTTACGGATTTCGCCAATCGTGACGGCGCTGAGGAACAACGTCGTCACTGGCTGTACTTTGAGCCACTCGACGACCCGGGGATTAGGCCGATCCCTGCTGAATTCCGACGGGATGTTAGTGTCGAGTAGATAACCGCTCACAAGTCGACCGATCGCCCTGTAGAGGGGTTGCGGCCGAAATCCAGATTAAGACCTCGTAGTGGCGCAAAGAGCTCAGCGATGTCTTTGGCCGGCGGCGTCTGGGGCTCTGGCTTTGCCCCTGCCGTCGGCGGCGAAGACTGAAGTGCTTGGAACACAACATCTTCGGCGTCTTTGAATCCGCCGGTCTGGAGGCGCTGATTGATGATCGCCTCGACTTCGGGTCTAGTGATCTGAATGGTCATCGGAGTGGCCTCCTTGCATATTATGCCCCACTATTCCACGCCATACTAGCCGCACCTAAAGGGGTGCTTCTCCATCTATTTCACGGTCAATCGGCGGCACGTTTCCTGATCAAGGCCGCAAGCACTTGCGCTGCCGGGCTCGCGGAACGAGCGTGGGCAGATGTCCGGACCGCCGCGTCGAGTGTCTCTCCAACGGTTGTCTTGCCGTCTGCACCGCCGGTCTCCTCCCACACGGCGATTCGCACCACCTTCACGCCTATCAGCATGGGCGAGAGATCCTTGACGAAGTCATAAAACGCGCGCTGCTTCCAGCGCGGTGCCCCGTGCTCCATCTCGGTCACCTTCTCAGGCAGGACCCCAGGCTGCGACGCCTCTCCGAATTGTCTCTCGCAGCTCGTGTTCGACCACTTCCCGCCGTATCCGCCATTTTTGAGGCATATGTCCTCGTGTTCAGAACAGAAGCGTTGGTAGGCGCCGAATGGAAAGCACGGCAAGCTGGCGTAGCTCGCAGACCCCAAGGTAACACCGCGATAGCGGTTGAAGTGAAGAGATTCGTCGAGTTCGACAGCGATTCCGTCGAATTCAATATCCCAAGGGCGCAGTTTGAAGTGAGGAACCGACCGAAGAATGCCGCCCAGAGAGCGATAGACACACTCGATTTCAGGCCTGAGGTCGGACGCGGCGACATCGTCACTCTTGGGACACTTCAAGGGCCTTCGCGAAACTCTCCCCACGGAGCTGAGAATTCGCTCAAGCGCTCCTTGCATTTTACCCGGCATCACACCACCATCGCCCACGAAAACGGCGGAAATCCAGAGGTTCGTATCCAGAACCACAATTACCGAGAGGGCCGGCCCGGCCGCGTACCTTATAAAGTACGTCGCACGCCTGTCAAGTCTACTTTAGTAGGCATTCGACGTCCTCGAAAGTAGACGTTTCTTCCACAGGGTAAGCTATTGATTCCATTGATCCGTCCAAAATGCCTCTATAAGAATCAATAACTTACAAAAAAAGTTTTTGTCTTTTTTAAATGTTCCAACTGGAACATACTCGCTATTTTCCGGGGTCCGGTTTTTCCAACCTATGCCCGTACTTCCGCCTGCGCTTTGGCCCGGCGTTCCGCATACAGTGGGAAGGCCTCGCACAGTTCAAGCACGTCCTTGCGGATCCTCGCCAGCACTGCCGCATCGGTGCGCTGCAGCAGAGCTTCAGCGATCCAGCGCCCGACCTGCCGCATCTCTGCTTCTTTCATGCCGCGCGTGGTCAGCGCCGGGGAGCCGATGCGAATTCCACTCGGCTTGAGCGGCGGGTTCACATCGAACGGGATCGCATTTTTGTTGACAGTGATGCCGGCCTCGCCCAGCGCCTTCTCGGCCTCGCTGCCTAGCATGCCCTTGGAGAAAACATCGACCAGCATCACGTGCGTGTCAGTACCGCCCGAAATGATACGGAAGCCTTCGGCAGCCAGCGTCTCTGCCAGCACCTTCGCATTGGCAACGACTTGCTTCGCATACTCGCGGAACTCTGGCTGCATCGCTTCTTGAAAGCAGATCGCCTTCGCCGCGATGATGTGCATCAGCGGCCCGCCCTGCATCCCAGGGAAAACTACCTTGTCGATTGCCGCCGCGAACTCTGCCTTGGAAAGAATCAGGCCTGCTCTTGGTCCGCGCAGAGTTTTATGGGTTGTCGAAGTAACGATGTGCGCGTGCGGCACCGGGGAGGGATGCGCGCCTCCGGCGACTAGCCCGGCGAAGTGCGCCATGTCGACTAGATAGAGCGCGCCCACTTTGTCTGCGATCTGGCGCATGCGTGCGAAATCAATGATGCGCGGGTAGGCGCTGCCGCCACCGATGATGAGCTTCGGGCGATGCTCTTCCGCGAGTTTTTCCAGCGCGTCATAGTCGATGGTCTCGGTCTCTTTGGTCACGCCGTAAGGAACAATCTTGTAGGTCTTGCCCGAAAAATTCAGGTGATGCCCGTGCGTGAGATGGCCGCCGTGAGCCAGGTTCAAGCCAAGGATCGTATCGCCGGGCTGCAGCACCGCGGCGTAGGCTTCCATGTTTGCCTGTGAGCCGGCGTGAGGTTGAACGTTCGCGTGCTCGGCGCCGAATAACTGTTTGGCGCGATCGCGAGCCAGGTTCTCGACCACGTCCGCGTACTCGCAGCCGCCATAGTAACGCTTGCCGGGATAGCCTTCGGCATACTTGTTGGTGAACACTGAACCCGCAGCTTCGAGCACGGCTTCGCTGACAAAGTTCTCCGAGGCAATCAATTCCAAGCCTTCGTGCTGACGGCGTGCTTCGTTGTCGATAGCAGCGGCAATTTGTGGATCGGCTTCGTACAGCGGGCGATACATCTTAGCTGCGGAATTCTTCATATCGTTTTCCTAAGGTGTTTCGTAAACGTTAGGGCGGTGCAGTTCCATGTAGCGCTCCGGAGCCTTCACCGGAGTGAAACCAAACTTTGAGTAGAGTTCATGCGCATCGCGGGTTAAAAGAATCCAGCGCCGCAGATTTTGCAGCGCTGGATGCTCCACGATGCATTGCATCAGCCACTTGCTCAAGCCGCGGCCGCGATGCGATTCCAGCACAAATACGTCGCCGAGGTATGCCACGGTGGCGAAGTCGCCGACCACGCGCGCGAAACCAACTTGCGCGCCGACGACTTCGTAGATTCCGAAGCACAACGAGTGTTCAATCGACCGCGCTACAACCTCCCGCGGAATGCCCTTGGCCCAATAGCTGTTGGTCAGAAAACCGTGAACCAGATTCAGATCGACGCGCGCACGATTGGTAGTGATCAGAAACTCGCCGCGCCGGCGCTCCATAATTTCTGAGTCAGGAATTTCTGAGTCAAGGCCGGCGGCGTGGGTGCTTTCCACTCAAACATTCTAACCTGTTGGGCTTGGTTGCAGCTTGACGCCGAGGGTTGCGGCTGGATGTTTGTGCGCCACCCTGCCTGATTTCAAATAGTTGCATTCGAGTGGCGCAGGCTGCTTACAGCTTCTGTAGAGACTTATTTCTTTTGGTGAAAGGCTTGACATTAGCCCGTTTCCGCCTTATTGTGAATGTAGCATTACATAGTAAGTCTATTAGATTACTATAGTATCCATCCCCCGCTTTTGTTGCCTGTTTCCAGATGGCCAGCCGCTTCGGTTGACCCCACCCATCTGTTACCGGTGACCACTTTGCAACCAGGAGCCTCATAGAAATGGGAAAGCTTATTCTTGTGCGCCATGGACACACCTGCCTCAACGTACCCGGAAGAGATGAAAGATTGCGGGGCTGGCTAGACATCCCCTTGGACGATCAAGGGCTGCAAGAAGCGGCAGACACGGCGGAGCGTCTGGCGGATCATCCGGTTGAAGCCATTTACTCTTCTGACCTTCGCCGCGCGCGGCAGACCGCCGAAGTCTTGCGCCGCCGCACCGGCGCACCACGGGTAGCGACCAGCAAAGATCTGCGCCCCTGGAATCTGGGAGTGTTTTGCGGCCAGAGAGTGTATGACATTCTGCCCTTTCTCAACCTGTTGAACCAGCATCCTGACATGGTCGCGCCCAGCGGCGAGTCGTTTTATCAGTTCTACGGCCGTTACTCGCAGCGCCTGAACGAATTGATGAATCTGGCGCATCGGTCTTCCGGGTCCGTTGTGGCTGTGACTCACGTTCGAAATGTTCTGGCGACTCAGACAATCATCGAACATGGCGACCGCAACCGCGTTCCAGTTAAGGGCGGGCCACCCACGGGAACACTGATCATCGTGGAAAAAGTAAGTGGGGTTTGGCAGATGAGAGCGGACAATAGTAGACCCACAGTGTTCGTTACCGAGGCTGGACTCGCCGAGGCTCGTGCATGAGCACCGGGAGTGAGGATCAAACACAAGAGCGCGCGATGGAGCCGGGGCCGCTGTTCGTGGTCAGTATGTGGCGGTCCGGCTCTTCGTTGCTCTACGCGCTTCTGAACAAGCACCCGCAGGTCGCGCTCATGTATGAGGCCGACCTTCTGATGTTGAAGCCCGTGTTTCTCAAGCCTGCAGCGTTTTGCGATTGGTCGGAGCGTTGGGAGTTCTGGAACGAAGCTTTTCAACGCCACGGGTTGACAGCGGGGGATGTCGACGAGAGCATCTCGGATTTCCCCAGTGCCTTCAAATCTGCTCATCGACTTTATGCGAAACGGCACGGGGCTACGATCTGGGGCGACAAATCTCCCAACTACTACGACCGGCTCAATGAGATGGCCGACGATTTTCCCGAGGCGCGTTTCATTATTGTCTGGCGCGACCCCAAGGGCACGGCCAACAGCATTCTGCGCGCGGCCTCGCTGGGCAATTCCTATTTCAGCCGCAAGGGCGCAACACACTGTGGACTACTCGGGTATGAGGTGTTCAAGAAGGAATGCGACCGATTGCTGGCCCGAGGCAAGTCGGTGTGCCAGGTGAATTACGAAGACTTGATTCAGGACACACCCTCGGTAATGCGGCACGTCTGCGAGTTTCTGCAGATTCCGTATGACGATTCTCTGGCGGTGCTTGAAGGCGCGGATCGTTCGGCCATTCTCGAGGGCCAGCATCATGCCAACCTCAAGGGTGACAAGATTGTCCGGGGTCCGCGGCCGGAACTTGTCGGCGTCGCGCTGAGGAAAAAAATCCTGCAGTATGAGGCTTTGTGGCACCGGATTTACGGCTCGGCGTGGCCGCGGTATCCACAGTCGGCAGACAATTCCGTCCAGCCATCGAGTCGCTTTTCGAGACTTGGTGACCGTGCGCTCTACCTCACATTGAGAGTAAGAGACCGAATTTCTCCGCTCGTGTTCTCCTTCATTCCGATCTCACTGCTGCGACGCTATCGGGAGGCAAAGAGACGACGCCGGGAAGCCAGCAACGTTGCTCAACCCGGGCCCGTGGATGCGGGAGGCGCATCTTGTGCCGTTGCCCTGAATAGACGGGCGGCACACGGCGAGGGACGCGGCTAAATGTCTACTCTTACGCGATGGCGTGCTCGTGCCGCGCGCACACGGTTGCGCGCCCCCCTAGTTCGGCTTCGACATCTGGGGCTCGAATCCACGGACGTGTTACTCGCCTCCTATCCCCGTTCGGGCAACACGATGTTGAGGTTCATGCTGGGAGAAGCATTGAGCGGCGTGCCCTCGAACTTTGACCAGATCCAACGCATCGTCCCTGAAATCGGGGTTCACGGGGAGGCCTATCCGCTGGTGCCTGGAGGTGGACGCCTGATCAAGACCCACGAGCCTTACCGGGGAAAATACCGGCGTGCCATCTACATTGTCCGTGACGTTCGAGACGTGATGCTCTCCAGCTTCGCGCGCGAGATTGCGCTGGATGTGCTTCACGTCCGCACTTTGGATAGATACGTCCGCCCATTCATGCAGGGGAAGATGACGCGCTTCGGCTCCTGGCAGGCACATGTTGACGGCTGGATGAACTCGCCTCTCGCGCAAACGGGAGACCTACTGGTGGTGCGCTTTGAAGAGATGCGGAAAGATCTTGAGGGAACGGTCGCACGCTGCATGGAATTCCTTGGCAAGAAGGTGGATTTGCCGATGATTCGCGCCGCGGTTCTGAACAATTCTCTGGAGAAAATGCGCGACAAGGAAGATCAGGCTAGAACCCTGCCCAAGAGTCCGGGAGAAGAAGGCCGATGGGTGGGCAAAGGCGCAGTTCACGGTTGGCGGCAGAAGCTGACGGAGCGGCAACTCGAGATAATCGACGACTCCGCGGGAGATTTGTTGGATCGCCTTGGTTATGCCAGAGGCACAAACCAGTCAGTAGGAGCCACGCCTGCACTTAGCACATAACCTGAGGGAACAGATGCACAAACCATTAGAAATTGACGGGCAGGACGACACGTTCAAAACGGCTGGCGCCGTCTCGAGCGTTCCACAGAATTCTGCCGGGCGTGGACGCATCGAGTATCGGCCATCAGCCAACCGGTCTCTCAGAATCCGCATTGGCGGGTGGATCGCGAATCTTTTCAGCTGGTATCGATATTAGAGGCCCGTCGGACCAACCGCTTGGGCGATATAAGGCAACAAACCCTACTGCCCCCTGAGGTTTCATCCCGATGTCGAATGCGGACTTTGGCTCGTTTACAATCTTTCTTTTCGTGCTACTAGCGGCAGCCCGCATTTTCGGATACCTGTTCACCCGGATCCGGCAGCCTAAGGTGGTGGGCGAGATCCTTGCCGGCGTGTTGCTCGGGCCATCGCTGCTCGGCCGGTTTGCGCCCGCGGTATCCGCAGCTATCCTTCCCCTGCATCCGGGATCTGCGGCCAGCGCCCAGTACGCGGCCGTACTTTCCTTTCTCTACAACTTTGGCCTGCTGCTGCTGATGTTTGCATCAGGCGCTGAGACTAAGGGATTATTCAATCGCGAAGACCGACGCCAGGTAGCCTGGCTGGGAGCTCTGGGAACCGGAATACCTTTTGTCGCCGCGCTGTGCGCAGTATCGTTCATTCCGCTAGGCCTTCTGGCGGGAACTTCTCGCGCGCGAGTGCCCCTGATGCTGGTGGTTAGCATTGCGATGGCGGTCACCTCGATCCCCGTCATTTCCAAGATTCTCTACGACTTAAAAATCCTGCACACGCGCTTTGCCCGGCTGGTTTTGGGAGTAGCGGTAATCGAGGACATCATTTTGTGGGCTGTATTGGCGATTGCTACGGCACTGGCGCAATCCGGAAGCGTGCCGAATCGCAAGATCGCCATGCATGTCGGCCTTACCATAATTTACTTTGGGATGGGATTGCTGGTCGCTCCCAAACTTCTGAGCCGGGTGACTCGGTCCCGTTGGAATGTGCTGGCATCCGCTTCGCCAA
>JBEKJF010000099.1:0-13643 GCA_050011375.1 Candidatus Sulfotelmatobacter sp. | reverse complement strand
ACGGGCATGAGGAGTGGAGTTTTCGTTATTTTCGAAGCGCTTGCGCTATTTCTTCCTAGCCGGAATTCGGCTGAACAACCTCCAAGAATTTCTTCCAGTGACCTCCTCTACTGTATCGGCAGGCTTCCGGCGGAGAAAGTGTCGAAAGTGATTGCCCTGTTGCCTCAAGTTGGGATCCAAAATCACGCTGGGGGCTCCCAGGTTTTTGCATCGCCTGGCACCTTAAGCGAATCAATTACATGCTGTTACGACAAGAGGAGAAAGGTCGTCCCAAACGTTTCTTTGTGAAGGCTTTCTTTAAATGCGAAGGCTTTCTATAATGGGATTTTTCACGACAGGAAATGCTCCGTTCCTTCTCTCATCTAAGCCGCTTCTTTCTTGCCTTCGCGCTGACGCTCCTGTTCTCTGTGACAGGTGTGGCTCAGAGTTCCACTCCCACGCCAACTCCCTCCATCTCTTTGCCTGGATCGCAAAGCCCCTACATCGGAAGCGAGCCCGAGGGCAAGGCCAGTCCAGAAGTCTTGCAGTTGAGTCTTCAGGACGCCATCGATCGCGGACTCCGCAATAATCTCGGCCTACTGCTCTCCGGCGATCAGACCATCATGGCGCGAGGCGAAAGATGGAAACAACTCAGCGAACTGCTTCCCCACGTCTCCGCTCGAGTGCAGGAGGACGTGCAGAACCAGAGTCTCGCGGCGCTCGGCTTCGAAAAGCTATTTCCGCTGTTTGGTTTGAGGGGCGCAATTCCCCCGGTGACCCCGGTCTTCAATTACTTCGATGCGCGCGCCACCGTCACTCAGTCTCTCTTCAACTTCAGCGACCTTGAGAAGGAACGCGCCGCCTCAGAGAGCTTGAAGTCCGCGCAATACTCCTTCAAAGACGCACGCGAATTGGTAGTGCTCGCCGTAGGCAATGCCTACCTGCTGGCAATCGCCACCGCCGCCCGGATTGAAACCACAGAAGCCCAGGTCAAAAACTCCCAGGCGCTGTACGACAAAGCTACACACCAGCTAAAAGCTGGGCTTAGCCCAGCCATCGATACTTTGCGCTCTCAAGTGGAATTGCAGACTCGCCAGCAACAGCTCATCGCCGCGCGCAATGATTTTGCCAAACAGAAGTTGTCGCTAGCCCGCGTCATCGGACTACCGCCGGGACAGGAATTTCTCCTGAGCGATAAATCGCCCTACCAGGCGCTAACCGTGATGCCGCTGGAGACTTATCTGCAGCGCGCCTACGCCACGCGCGCCGACTATCAGGCAGCGCAGGCGCAAGTTCGTGCAGCCGAACTTACGCGACGGTCGGCGACCGCCGAACACTATCCCTCCCTCGATGTGAACGCAAACTACGGCGACATCGGTGTCACTCCCGCCCACTCCAATGGAACCTGGCAAGTGAATGGCGGCGTTACCATTCCGATTTTCGCGGGCGGAAAAACTCACAGCGATGTCCTCGAAGCTGAAGCTCAACTGAGGCAGGCCCGTTCCCAGTTGGCCGATCTCCGCGGCCGCATCGACTATGAAGTTCGCGCCTCATTGCTCGATTTAAGTTCCGCCGCTGACCAGGTCGCAGTGGCACGCAGCAATGTTGATCTCGCAGAGCAGACCCTCACCCAGTCGGAAGATCGCTTCTCCGCCGGTGTGGCTGACAATCTGGAAGTCGTTCAAGCGCAGGAGTCCGTCGCCAGCGCGCATGAGAACTACATTCAGGCTCTCTACGCGCACAACCTGGCCAAAATCGAAATCGCGCGCGCCATCGGCGACGCTGAACAGGGAGTCAAGCGAGTTTTGAAAGGCGAAGAACACTAACTCAAATTTATGGAAGAGACGACGCAAACCCAGCCCGGCGCTCCGCCTGAAACCGATAGCCGTACCAAGCCGTTGCCCGCTACCGAACGGGACTTCCGCACGATTCGTCCTTCGCGCACCGCCAGTCCCGGCTTCCGCATTGCAGCCGTGATCGCCGTCGTAGTGCTGCTCGTTGTCGGGATTTTTGTCTATCGCTACGTCACCAGTTACGAATCCACTGACGATGCCCAGGTAGATGGTCACGTCAATTCCATCAGCGCCCGCATCTCAGGCCACGTTGTGAAGCTGAATGTTCTCGACAACCAGTATGTCGAGGCGGGAACGGTGTTAGTAGAAATCGATCCAGCCGATTATGAGGTCGCGTACGAGCGCGCCAAAGCCGATTTCGAGGACGCACAAGCTGCCGCCGCGGCAGCCGGAGTAAATGTTCCCATCACTACGGTCAACACCGACAGCCAGGTTTCGTCGGCGGAGGCTGATGTAGCCAGCGCTCGATCTGGAATCGCAGCCGCCAAGAAACAATTCGACGCAGCCAACGCTCAGCGCGATCAGGCCGAAGCTAACAACGTTAAAGCGCAGAACGACCTCGGCCGCTACAAGCAGCTCGTGGATAAGCAGGAGATCTCGCTGCAACAATACGATCAGGCCGTAGCCTCTTCCAAAGCCAGCGCGGCCGCCGTCGAGGCCGCCCGCGCCCAAGCCGAGGCTACCCAATCCCAAGTAAATCAAGCCCAGGATAAACTTCTGCAGGCCGAAGCCAACTGGCGCAACGCCCAGAACGGCCCCAAACAAGTTCAGATCGAGCGCTCCAAAGCCGCATCAGCCCTGGCCGCAGCTCAACTCAAGAAGGCCGACCTCGATCAGGCCGCATTGAATCTGCAATACACCAAAATCTTAGCTCCGGTTGCAGGCGTAGTCAGCGACCGCACGGTTGAGGTCGGCCAAAACGCCGCTCCGGGTCAGGAAATGATGAAAATCATTCCTCTCGATGACGTCTGGATCACCGCTGACTACAAAGAGACCCAGCTCCGCGAGATGAAGATTGGCCAGCCCGTCACCATCGAAGTCGATGCCAACGGTAGAACCTACAAAGGCAAGGTCGATAGCATCGCCGGAGCCAGCGGCGCACGTTTCAGCCTATTGCCTCCCGAGAATGCAACCGGCAATTATGTGAAAGTAGTGCAGCGCATTCCAGTCAAAATCGTTCTCGATCCCGGCGAAAACAACGATCACTATCTTCGCCCCGGAATGTCCGTCGATCCTAAGGTCTGGATCAGGCGATGAGCGCAGGCTCAACCACCTACAACGCCAATGCCGACACTTGGCGTCCGGCGGTAAATCCGTGGATCATCGCCATCACGGTGACGCTCGCGACTTTCATGGAGGTGCTCGACACTTCCATCGCCAACGTCGCTCTGCCGCACATAGCCGGCAGTCTATCTGCCGGCCAAGATGAAAGCACCTGGGTCCTCACTTCTTATCTCGTTTCCAACGCCATCGTGTTGCCCCTGAGCGGTTGGCTCTCGTCGATCGTCGGCCGCAAGAACTTCTACATGGGCTGCGTAGCGCTGTTCACCATCAGTTCTTTTCTCTGCGGACTCGCGCCGAATCTGACTGTTCTGATCATCTGCCGAGTCCTGCAAGGCGCCGGCGGAGGCGGTCTCCAGCCCAGCGAACAAGCCATCCTCGCCGACACTTTCGAACCCGCCAAGCGCGGCATGGCCTTCGCCGTTTATGGAATCGCCGTGGTCAGCGCTCCCGCCATCGGCCCAACCCTCGGCGGCTGGATCACCGACAACTTCACCTGGCGCTGGATTTTCTTCATCAACATTCCAGTCGGAATTATTTCCTTGCTGCTCACCTCTCGTCTCATTCAAGACCCGCCATATCTCAAGCGCCGCAAGCTCAGCGAAACCAAAATCGATTACATCGGCCTCGGCTTTGTCGCCCTCGGCCTCGGAGCCTTGCAGATTGTCCTCGACAAAGGCCAGCGCGATGACTGGTTCGAATCGCACTTCATTGTGATCCTCTCCGTGATCGCCGCGACCGCCTTGATCTTCGTGATTTTCTGGGAGTGGAGGCACAAAGATCCCATCATCGATCTGCATCTGTTCCGCGATCGTACTTTTGCCGTCTCTAATTTGCTGATGTTCATGCTGGGCTTCGCCTTGCTCGGCAGCACACTGCTGTTGCCTTTGTTCATGCAGACCCTGCTCGGCTACACCGCCGAGCAGTCCGGCCTGGCGCTGATGCCCGGCGGATTCACCATCATGCTCTTCCTTCCTCTGGTCGGTTTCCTGCTCTCGCGCTACAGCCCGCGCTGGCTCCTCGTCTTCGGCCTGGTTGTTCTCTCTGCTTCTTTATTCCATATGGCCGGCTTTGACCTGGATATGGATTTCCGCACCGCGGTCATGGCGCGCGTGTTTCAGGCCGTTGGAATGGCGTTCCTGTTCGTTCCCATCAACACGGCCGCGTACGCGTTCCTCCCGCGAGATAAGAACAACGCCGCGTCTGGACTGATGAACCTGGCGCGCAACATGGGCGGCAGCGTCGGCATCTCCCTCGCCACCACCATGCTCGATCGCCGCGGACAGGTTCATCTGAATGATCTGTCCCACAATCTAAGCGCCTCAAACCCCGCATTCCAAAGCAAACTCCGTGGGTTGACGGCCTTATTCCAAGGTCATGGCGGGGATCCCCCGACGGCTATGCGTCAGGCCTACGCTATGATCGAAGGCACCTTGCAGCGCCAAGCCACCATGCTGGCCTATCTCGATGACTTCCGCCTCCTCGGCATAGCCATACTTGCAATGGTTCCGCTGGTTTTCCTCATGAAAAAAGGCAAACCAGGCGGCGGAATCGCGGTACACTAATGCGCGGTAGTAGGCCGGTAGCGCCGTCCGTAGCGCCGGCATCCTGCCGGCTGTCCCGAGGGCGTCTCGCCCTCGGCGCAGCGCGCAAGACGAAGGTTTGCTATTGTTTAGCGGAGTGATGTTAGCAGTCCAATAACAGGTGCGATAAAACAGAATGTTCCGCCTAATCAGCATCGAGCGAGAGTACGGCTGCGGCTGCGGCGCAATCGCCGCTGAACTAGCCCAACGTCTGAAATGGAAGCTCTGGGACCAACTTCTCACCGAAGAGATTGCCCGCCTCGCCAACGTCGACTGCTCCGCGGTCATGCGCTGCGACGAGCGCATGGATAGCAGTTTCTACCGCCTCGCAAAAACTTTCTGGCGCGGCAGTTATGAAAGTAACTCCTCTCTCGGCAATCAGGCGTTCGACGCTGACTGCATGGTTTCGTTGATGGAGCAGATCGCACCCAGAATCGCTCAGGAGGGCAACGCCATAGTAGTCGGCCGCGGCGCGCCTTACTTCCTGCGCGAGCAGCCCGACGCGTTCCACGTCTTCCTCTACGCGCCGCGCGCCGAAAAACTGCGTCGCCTTTTGCAAGAAGGCTACAGCCAATCTGAATCCGAAGAACTCGTCGACACCGTCGACCGCCAGCGCGTCGCCTTCGTCAAACACTACTTCGACGCCGACTGGCCCACCCGCTCCCTCTACCACGTAATGATCAACACGGCCGTAGGGAATGAATCGGTAATCCAGACAATTCTTAACACCATGCACCTGGTCGAAGGCCGCCCAAAAGCCACGGCGTACGAACCTCCCAAAGTTTCCACCTCGATCTAACTCGTAGCGCCAAGGGAACACCAAGAAGAGGCAGTAGCGCCGGCGTCCCGCCGGCCGTCCAGCGGGCGACCTCGCCCGCTGCCCGGGGAGCACAATCCCCGTCCTGATTTCGGAAACACGCGCCCCTGCACCCTGAGAAAACCTTGCGATCAAACTGGACCCCTCTCTACAATTGTGAAGTGCTAACTGAAGAAGACAAACGGTGGATTAGCGCACTGTTGGAGAAGGTGGAAACTAATCTTCTCACCTAGTTTCACAGCGGGGAATCCTCGGTCGAATTGCGCCAGCGAAGCCACGCCGCGGCCCTTCGTGCGCTCGACACTGAGGTTGAGTCCCTTTCGGACCGTCTCAAAAATCTCGAACGGCACTAATCGATCCCTCGTCGAGCCAGCCTCTCAGGAGCCTGGAATCGAGCTTCTGGCTTGCCCGTTTTGGATCGACCGATGTCAAAGCCGAAATCCTGCACAATTGTCTTGACACCGACTCTCAGAACTGCAATCCTAATATTGCTCTACGCATTGGATCTTTGACAATTGAATAGCATCGAGATAACTCCAGCAAGCTCAATATTTTGCGACCCGGACCCTCGATTTCACGGGTACTTTGCCGCGAATGAGACCGCTAAGTCCTTTGCATGGAGTGTTTTGCAGGCAAGTTGCTTGTTTTCAATATTTTAGCCGGATTCCGAGCAGATCAAAAACCCGTAACTAACTGATTCCAGATATTTTAGCAAGATCGATCCGCGAAATTTTATCAAGGTCCGGATCCGACCCAGACGCGAGTCCACCGACCACTGATCACTGACCACTGATCACTGCCTTTGGCCTTCCCGGCCCCAGACAGCAATCCTCCGCACACACATCCGCACGAGGGCCGAGCATTCCCACAGCCCGCCGCTCCGTCCCGGGATTCATTCGCTCTAGAATCAGTTCGCGAATCATGCTGATGAATTTCGGATGCACGCCCACGGTTTTCGCGCGCGTCATCGGCAGAGCCAGGGAATCGCAAAGTTGCCGAGCTTCGATATCCAGGTCGTACAGCACTTCCATGTGATCGGAGACAAAGCTGATCGGCGCCAACACCACGGCCGAAGCCAGATTCTCCGCCTTCACCTGCCGCAGATATTCAAGAATGTCCGGCCCCAACCAGGGCTGCCCCGGAGAGCCGCTGCGGCTCTGGTAAACCAGCACATCGTTCTTATGACCGAGCGCTTCCGAGACCAGCCGCCGCACTTCTTCCAGCTGCTTCACATAGTCGGAAGTGTTCGCCATCGAAACTGGAATGCTGTGCGCCAGATATACGATCTGCGCGTTCTCCCGCGCGTCCGCAGGAACGGCCTCCAATGCGTCACGCACTCGCTCCACCGTAACCTCGATGAATGCCGGATGGTTGAAGAATTGCCGCAGCTTCTCCACCTCCGGCGCGACCGATCCAGGCGGAGAGAGTCCCACTTCACTCTGCGCCCGCGCAATGTCCTCGCGATACTGCCGGCAACCTGAGTAAGAACTGTAAGCCGAAGTGACGAACGCCAGCGCCCGTCGAATGCCATCCTGCTGCATCTTTCGCAGCGTCTCCGGCAGCAGCGGATGCCAGTTGCGGTTTCCCCAATAGATTGGCAACTTCGGTCCGTGCCGCTGCAATTCCGCTTCCAGCGCGGCGATCAGCTCGCGTGTCTGCTGGTTGATCGGACTCTTGCCCTCGAAGTGATAGTAGTGCTCGGCGACCGTCAACAAGCGCTCGCGCGGAACGTTCCGCCCGCGCAGCACATTTTCGAGGAAGGGAATTACATCCTCCTTCGATTCCGGTCCACCAAAAGAAACCACAAGAATAGCGTCGTAATTATTATTCAAGTTCATGTCGAATCAGTTGCCGAGACTTAATTGCAAAAGCCTGAGTTGTAAAGTGTACTGTGGCGGGCCTCGCTGAGGAAACTAGAACGCGAATCGCGCGGAGAACTGCAACACGCGGGGAAGGCCGTTGGGGCTGATTTCCTGCAATGTTCCGAAGTTTCCCGTGCCCGAGTTCGGCACAAGATAGCAGGTCTGGTTGAGCGTAGCGCCGTCCCCGCAGTTTGACCCGACAGGATTGTATTGCAGTTGGTTGATGCCGTCACCGTTCTGTACATAGTAGTTCGCGTGATTAAACAAATTAAATGCCTGCGCTTGTAATTGCAGTTGCTTGCCCTCCCTGATTCGAAAATTGCGCGCCAGGCCGACGTCGATCCTCTCCAGCCACGGGCCGTAGAAAGAATTCAGTCCGATGCCCGGCGTGGGGCCGGCACCATTGATGCCCCCCGCTGTATTCGCAGTGTCCTGGTTGAAGGCGGTGTCATTCAGGTTGTCACCGCTGGACGCGGGGGCCAGAAGCCCTGCGTAGGGACGGCCGGAAGAAAACTCCATGACGCTGCTCAGAGTCCAGCCAGAGAGGACCTTGCGCCCAGCGTCCGAACTGGTGAGTTTTTCCAGTCCGGGCCGGTAGACGCCGGCAAAAGTAATTCGGTGGCGCTGATCGAGCAGCGACGGAGCGTGAGTATTACTGAAATCAAACTGATTGTTGAAGTCCATCCCGTCTAGCATCATGCTCTTGGCGAACGTATACGCCACTTGCAGCGACAGTCCTCGTGACATGCGGCGCTGCAATTGCACGAAGAAGGAGTTGTAATAGTTTTGTGCAGGGCTGATAAGTTCCTGGATCTGGCCGAGTTGCGAATTGATGAGACCGTCGGTGAGCAGGCCACTATCCATGTTCGGCAGGACAATCGTTTGGCCGCTGCAGGACTGTGCGGTCGCAGCCGTGCTAGGAGGACAAACGACGTACGTGGTTGTGCCTTGCAACGGCTCCAGGTTCACGTCATAGGCGCTGCCGGAAATAATGTGCACTCCGTGATTAAACATGGTGCCGATGCTCAGAGTTGTGTTCTCGAAAATCTCGCGCTCAATCTGCAAACTCGCCTGCATAATGTAGGGCACCCTGAACTGCGGAGCGACCAGCGAAATGTCCGGGGAGGCAGAGAACAGCGGAGAATCACTGGGGAGAATATTCGGAAACGTAGGCGCTTGCTGGTTCGGCGCGCCCGAGGTGTAACTGGCGTTTGCCTCCGACTGCTGCGACAGCAATCCGTTCGAGACGACAGCGTTGCGGTAGTTCAGCCCGTTCATGTTCGTATAGAACATGCCGAATCCTCCGCGCACCACTGTTTTCGATGCAGGCTGCCAGGCAAATCCGAAGCGCGGAGCCAGGCGCAGAAACTGATTCGGATACTGCCCGGTGAGCGGGAAGGCCGGATTCTCCGCCGGCTGCGGGTAAACCTGAAAGTCCTCGCGCAAGCCCATTTCCAGCGTCAGGTTCGGCAAAGCGCGATAGGTATCCTGCACGTAGAATCCGTAATAAGGAACCGCAAAAGAGAACGTCGGATTTCCCGCGGCCTGGCTGAAATTGATGTATTCGCCGAGCGCAAACGCCTCCAGACTGGGGAATTCATAAAGACCCAGCGGGGACCCGAAATCGATTGCCTCGTTCGGATCGGCGCCGCCATCATTGGTGTCCGCATCCCATGCGCGGTTGAAATCGAAGCCCAATTGCAACGTGTGCTTCCCCATCACGTAGTCGACCCGGTCGGCCACGGAGTACTGCCTTTCAAAAACCCTCCCCACCGAGAAAGGAGCGTTGCCTAGAATGAAAGCCGATGGACTATCCAGCACGATCGTCGGGGTGTTTCCAGCCGTCCCGGTTGGAGTCGAGATCTCATTATCCTGCGAAGTGCTCACGTGAAATTCGTTCAGCAATGTGGAAGAGAACGCGTGCGTCCATCCCACGCTGGCCTGGAACGTATGCACGTAGGCGTTAGCCAGCGTCTGCGTCCCATAATTTCCCACAGTAGGATCGAGGATCACGCCTCCGGGCGAATTGAAGCGGTTCAAATTCAAGCTGAGGAACAGACTGTCATGGGGACTCGCCTGGTAGTCGAGCCGGGGCGTAATCACCCAATCGTTGCCCTTTCTTGCCTTGAGTCCGAGATTGGAATTCAACGCGTTGATCGTGTTCGACACTTGCTGCAGGTATAGAGGGTACAGCGGATCACCCGGTCCTGCCGTGACGTCGGCGTCGGTGTCAATGTTCGGTACAGGCAAGGAACCGTTCGGGGCTGGCAACTGTGTCCCCGGCGCAATGTTGAAGCCGCCGGGAGCGCTGAACAAGGTAGCCAGGTTGGAAGGGTTCGGCGACAACGCCGAGTTAATCACGGGAATCGGATTGTTCCGCAGTTGCTGCTCATAATCCACAAAAAACCATAAGCGATCCTGCCGGATCGGTCCGCCCACCCCGGCGCCGAATTGCTGCAAAGCATCTTCCGGTTTCGGATTACCGGCGGCGTTATCGAGGGCGTCGTTAGCTCCCGTCGCGGAGTTCCGGTTGTAATAGAATGTACTGCCGTGGAACGCATTGCCACCCGACCGGGTTACCGCGTTCACGAAACCCGCTCCCCCGCCATAGACCGCTGTGTATGGGCTTACCGCGACTTGAAATTCCTGAATCGCCTCCTCGCCATACAGGTACGGGATGCGATTACGGCCCACAATGTCGGCGAAGTAGCTGTTGGTTGCGTTGGATCCGTCTACGGTGAATGCGTTCGAACCATTTCCGTTGGCATATCCCGAATCCTCACCACCCTGCTGCCCGGCAACACTCACCAGGCCAGTGTCGCCGTCATAGCTGGTATTCGGCGTAAGCACCATAAAATTGGTGTACTTTCGTCCGTTGAGTGGTAATTCTTCGATGAGGGACCGATCGATCACCGTGCTGGCCGAAGACTCCTCTGGCCGCAGCAGCGGCGTGGTCCCGCTTACTCTAACCGTGTCTGTACTCGCTCCAACCTGTAGCTTGATGTCTTGTACCGTCGTGTTTCCTACCTGCACTCGCACCAATGCCTGCACATCGCGAAAACCTTTGATACTTGCTGTGATGGAATAGGTGCCAGGCATAAGTGCCGGGAACCTGTAAAGTCCCGCATGGTTTGCCTCAGAAGATTGGGTTACGCCGGTTCCCAGGTTTCTCACAACAACCGACGCTCCCGGAACCACAGCTCCACTTTTATCCGTGACGCGTCCACTGAGAGCGCCTGTCAAAACCAGATTCTGGGCGGGCAGCAATACGCAATTTGCCAACACCACCAACACGGCGCACAGCGCCAGACAATAGGCCGAGGGTGGCGCGTTACGGATTGCTTGAACGGTGAATGCCTGTATCATCCTGGCTCCTGGCTCCATCACTTAATAATAGTGTAACGGTGAAGTCGTCCAAAATAGCAGCACCGTCACCTCTACTACCAAGCTGCGTAGAACCTGGAATTCGACATCGGCAGGCATACCGGGCTCACTGCCTTGCTCACGAAGGCCGCTCCGTGCGGGCGGGAAACGAATCTCTTCGTGGGACGTCCAAAGAAAAGTGAACCGGCCAGGATTGTCGCGCACCACGAATGTATCGAAGCGGCATGTTAGGCTTTTGCAAGGGCATATGGAGACGCTGACTTGATCGGCCGGGTATTTAAAGCTTTTAAATACCGCGATTTTCGCCTGATGTGGTTCGGCGCCTGCACCTCGAGCATCGGCACCTGGATGCAGATCGTCGCTCAGGGGTGGCTGATCTACCGGCTTAGCCATTCGGCGTTCCTGTTGGCACTCGATCAGTTTCTCGGCGGCATCCCTATCTTTCTGTTTTCGCTGATTGGTGGCGTGGTGGCCGATCGCGTGGAGCGCCGCAAGATTCTTCTCGGCTCGCAATATGTCCAGATGGCGACAGCGGGCATTCTCACAATTCTTGTCGCCACTGGCGTAGTACACGTGTGGCACATTCTCTGTCTGTCTTTTATTTCTGGTTTCGCGCAAGCCTTCGGCGGCCCCGCGTATCAGGCGCTGATTCCCACGCTGGTTGAGAAAGACGACATGCCGAATGCCATCGCGCTGAATTCGATTCAGTTCAACGTGGCAGTTATGGTGGGGCCGGCGCTCGCCGGGCAGGCGCTGGCGAAGCTCGGAGAGAAGTGGTGCTTCGGCCTGAACGCGCTGTCCTTCCTCGCGCCCATTATCTCGCTTTCGATCATCAGCGCCCGCTTCCTGCCAATCAAGACCTCGGAGACGATGTACAACAGCCTGAAGCAGGGAATTCAGTTTGCGCGCAAGCAGGTTTCCATGGAGGCGCTGATCGTGCTGGCCTTTTGCATGACCGCGCTCGGCATGCCCATGCGCACCTACATTCCCGTATTCGTGAAAGACATCTTCCATCGCGGACCTGAAACCTACGGCAATCTGCTCGCGCTCATGGGGCTCGGCTCGATTCTTGGTTCACTGACGATCGCCGGCGCGGGCAATATGAAAAGAAAAGGTCTCATCGCCCTCGGAGCGCTCATCTGCCTGGGCGCGGGGATCTCCGCATTCGCTTTTTCCAAGTCGCTGCCATTCAGCGGCGCAATTCTGGTTTTGGTGGGTGCATCGATGATGGCGGTTTTCGCCACGGTGAATTCGCTGGTGCAGTTAATCACCACCAACGAAATGCGCGGCCGCGTGATGAGCGTCTACAACTTCGCCTTCCGCGGCGGCATGCCCATGGGCAACCTGCTATCGGGATGGCTCGTCCCCATCTTCACCGCGCCGGTGGTAGTCGGCGTGAATGGAATCCTGCTTATTCTCTTGGCTCTCTACTTCCTATTCGTGCAACGCCGCCTGGCCGCGCTCTGAAATCGCACCGCCGCGTTCGGGGCCGAATAGATTCCCTGTGCTGTTCGCTTATAGGGGGTTCGTCCAAGCATGCAAGAATTTTCATCTTACGCAGTCAGGGCGCGAGGTGTAGGATTCTCCGGACGTTCTTTCCCCCAAGGACTGGTGTTCGCACCACGGGCCCCGATTTACCAAGACAAACATCTTGGACTTCCTTGTGGGAGAAGCCGTCGTGAAGCGCCGAGGATTTCTGCTCGTCCCCAATCTGGCCGCAGTCAATTCCATCGGAGAGATGGTGATCTCCGCCCACAGGGCCATCGCCGCAAGCTGCAATCACTCGATTCACGATTTGCAATCCAGATCCCAAACCAATTCCAGCGCCTCAGCCGTTCTCGGGCTGAAGCGCTCGTCGCATATTGCACAGAAAGCCGCTACTGCGGCACGGAGACAAAATCGAATGACCAAGTTCAACTCTTTGACCAAGGCCGGCTGTCTATTTCTGCTGTTGGCAGCAACCGCAATCACTCTGCCTGCGCAGACATTCACCACGCTGCACAGCTTCGACGGCACCGACGGCAACAACTCGCAGGCGGCGCTGGTGCAGGCTACCGACGGCAACTTGTACGGCAGCACTGTCTATGCCGGAGCCAACGGCGTCGGCACGATCTACAAAATGACAACCAGCGGCACGGCCACGTTGGTGACCAGTTTCGACGGCGCCAACGGCTCAAGTCCTTGGAACGCGCTGGTCCAGGGCACCGATGGAAATCTCTACGGAACCGCGAACTACGGTGGCGCCGATCACGACTGCTCTGGAGGCTGCGGTGTCGTCTACAAGACGACGCTAGCTGGCGCGATAACCACACTGCACAGCTTCGATGGGACCGACGGCGTTAATCCCCAAGAGGGTTTGGTTCTGGGCAGCAACGGAGACTTGTACGGGCTCACACTTTTTGGAGGCGACGGCTATGGGACCGTATTCAACATAAACGCCAGCGGCAAATTGACCACACTGCACAACTTTGTCGATGGCACGGATGGCGGCTATCCCTATCCGGCGATGATCCAGGCCACGGACGGAAACTTCTACGGCACAACCTACACGGGCGGGGCGTACGACGAGGGCACCGTCTTTAGACTGACGCCCGGTGGCACGCTGACAACGATTTACTCCTTTTGCCCGGATGGGAATCTTTGCACGGACGGCGCCGAGCCGGTCGGGGGATTGGTCGAGGGCAACGATGGCAACCTATACGGGGTAGCGGCGCATGGCGCCAACCAGATCTGCGGTTGCGGCACGATCTTCAGGCTCTCTTTAAGCGGCACGTTTACCACGCTGCACTCCTTCAACGGAACTGACGGGAACGGATCCTGGTCGCGGATGGTGCAGGGCACCGATGGCAACTTCTACGGAGTGACTACCTATGGCGGCACCAGC
>JBEKJF010000098.1:0-13722 GCA_050011375.1 Candidatus Sulfotelmatobacter sp. | reverse complement strand
AATCTCGGATTCAATCGCCGACGCCGGTAACCGATATCACCTGGAACTAAAGGCAACCGACTGCGGATCTGGTTCGACCCTGGCTGAGGAAAGGACCGATACCAACGCTCGTAATCAGGTGGTCCATGAGTTGGGAGCGGCGGCCGTTCGTCTTCGGCGAAAGCTCGGAGAGCCAGCCGCGTCGCTGGCACGGTTTAATCAGCCGCTGGAAATAGCGACCAGCGCTTCCTTGGAAGCAATCCAGACGGGCCATGAGGCAGACAAGCTCTTTTTGGCCGGCAATGCTCAGGGAGCGCTCAAGCTCCTTCAGCAAGCTGTCGAACTGGATCCGAATTTTGCCCTGATACATCAGAAGATGGGCGCGGCCTACCTTCTCCTGGGTAACACTGAATTGTCGGCGGCTTCGTATACGCATGCCTACCAACTCCGTGATCGGTTCACAGAGAAAAACCGGTTGAATAGCGAAATCGATTATTACGGTCGGGTCACCGGCGACTGGGAGAAAGAATATTCTTCCGTGCTTCGTTTCTTAGAAATATTTCCCCGGGATGTGCCCGGTCATGCCAATCTCCGGGCGGCATTTGTGTATCTCGGCCAGCCCGATCGCGCCGCTGATGAAGCGGCTGAGACTGCACGGTTGCGGCCAAGTCCATATTATTTTGGTAGCGCAATCCAATCCATCAGGTTCGCAAGCAGATTCAGTGAAGCAAAGTCATGGCTCGCCAAAGCGGACGCCCTCAAACTCGACAATTCCCTAATCCGGCGGGAGAGACTTATTGTGGCATTCGCTACAGGCGACCGGGACAATGTCGAAAAGATTCTCAACGAGGAGCAGCGCGGCAAGTATCGGGAAGATTTCTTGTATGAACATTCCTTAATCCAGATTCAGCAGGGTCGCTTCCAATCCGCTGAAAGTCTGCGCCTGCAAGCTTTGGGGCCAACCTCGAAGGCCGGCGATGCTGACTGGTGGGTGGTCTTCTCGGCCCTGGAAGATGCCGAGGTTGGGAAGGACGTACAAGCTCGGCGCGATGAAAGCAAGGTAGCTGGGAGACAACTGGATCGCAATAGCAGAATCGCCTTGGCGCTCGCATTTGCGCGATCAGGACAAACCGAGGAAGGCGCAAAACTTGCAGACCAGCTCAGCGCGGAAAGGCCCGAGGACACGCTCGTGCAGCATTACTTCATTCCCACCATCCTGGCCGCGATTAAGCTGCAACAACACGATGCGGCTACAGCCATCGACCTGCTCCGCGGCACCGCCAAGTACGATCTGGCGTTTACGGGCGTGGTCGATTCTGTGTATCCCGCCTACATCCGCGGACTCGCATACATGGGAGTCGGTGATGGCCAATCGGCCGCGGCTCAGTTCCAAAAGCTGATCGACAATCCCGGGTTCAGCGTGAGGCATGTCATCGGGCCTCTGGCCCGGCTCCAACTCGGTCGGGCGGAGAGACTAATGGGCGACAACGCTGCCGCTCGGAAATCTTACGAAGAATTCCTAAACATTTGGAAAGACGCTGACCCCGATATCCCGATCTATCGACAAGCCAAAGCCGAGTACGCCCTGCTTAAGAAATAGGTAACGAGACGCGATGATCTACGGAACCCGGTCGGGGCAAAGTGAAATGAGAGGTCGCACCGCGTCCGTCGCTAGCGGCCGCCCACAAACGCCCACCGTGCGACCCCACCGAAGATCTGGTCAACAAAATTCGAATCCAGCGATGACGATCCGATCTTCGAGGTACATCATTTCTTCGGCCGAAGCTCACATCTAGGCGTCCCCTTGCGCGATGCCGAGAATGTCTGTTCCTTCCTGAGGGATCGGGCGCGAGATTCCCAACCTTTTCATCTTAGCCAGCAGTGTAGTTCGTTTCAGTCCCAGTTTGACGGCGGCGCCGCGTGGCCCACCCACTACCCAGCCGACCTGCTCAAGTGTTTCGACGACTAAAGCACGATCGGAATCTTCCAATGTCATCGATGACTGAAAAGCCCGGTTGTGAGCGGGAATCGCAAGCTCCGTTTGCTTCTTGTGCAATGGATTAGGCAACTCGCCGTCCCGCGAAAGAATAACGGAGCGTTCTACCAGATTCTGCAACTCGCGAATGTTGCCAGGCCATGAATACCATTGGAGGGCAGCCATGGTTTCCGGAGGGATGCTATCGACTCGCTTTCTCATGCGGCGGCTGAAAATCTGCATGAAATGCGTCACCAAAGCGGGAATGTCTTCCCGGCGCTCTCGCAGTGCTGGAAGAAAAACTGGAAAGACATTCAGACGATAGTACAGATCATTGCGGAATTGGCCGCGAGCGACCATCTTAAGGAGATTCCGATTAGTCGCGGCAACGAGCCGAACGTCTACCTTGTGCGTTTTACCGCTTCCTAAGCGCTCGAACTCTTGTTCCTGCAGAACGCGCAGCAACTTCGGCTGCAACGCTGGGGGAATATCGCCGACTTCGTCCAAAAACAGCGTGCCTTTGTCAGCCATTTCGAAGCGCCCAATTTTTTGCGCAATCGCACCTGTGAATGCGCCCTTCTCATGACCGAACAATTCGCTCTCCAGAAGATCCAGCGGGATGGCGGCGCAATTCAGCTTGATGAGAGCACGTCCACAGCGCTGACTTGCGTTGTGAACGGCATGAGCAATGAGTTCTTTTCCTGTGCCGGTTTCGCCTTCAATGAGAACGGTCGAGTCTGTCGGCGCAACCTGTTCCACCTGTGCGAGGACCGATTCGAGGGCGGCACTACTGCCTATGATCCGCTCGAATGTGCGCTCCACCGGATCCGGTGCTCCAGCGTTCGTCACTGTTGCATAATCTCCCACAGAAAGCTCCCACCCGACGACGATAGTCCGCGGTTGCTCACATATCGAGAGCGGCGCGAACTCTTTTGAGCAACAGTTGATAATCAAACGGTTTGGCAAGAAATTCGACTGCGCCGCGTCTCATGGCTTGTATCCGCATCCTCGCGTCCCCATGAGCGGTAATAAAGATAATAGGAACGTTGCATTCCTCTTCTTTCAGCTTGGCCTGCAACTCCAAACCAGACATCTTCGGCATGCGGATGTCGACAATCAGGCAGGCGGCTTTGCGATGTAAATCGGATTCGAGGAACTCTTCCGCGGACCCGAAACACCGCGCCGCCAGGCCGGACGCCTCCATGAGGTCGCGCAGTGAATCTTGCATGGCCTCATCGTCATCGATGATCGCAGTCAATTTGGACGTTTGGTCCAAAGGCATGCCGCGAGAGTATCGTGATGCGCATCAGGAGAGCAATCAAACTTTGGTCGGAGAAAACCAGACCTTAGTAGGTTAGCCCGCGGCTTCGGTTGGATTTGCGATTCGATGCCAACAGGCGGAACTTAGCGGCTCATCGGGACTTGAGCTTGTCCGCCATCCTGACAAGCTCGGGCAGGGATTTAGCCTGCATCTTTTTCATGACCTGGCTGCGATACATCTTGATGGTCGCTTCGCTGGCATCGAGTTCCGCCGCCACCTGCTTGTTGAGCATCCCGGTGACGACCATTTTCATCACCTCACGCTCACGAGCGCTGAGTCTTTCACAACGAGTTCGCAGTTCGTTTAGCTCCCGCCCTTTTTCCAGTAGGACGCGAGATCGAGTAAGTGATCGCTGAACCGCATCGAGCAGATCCTGAGCCCTGAATGGTTTGGTAAGAAACTCAAACGCTCCAGACTTCATGGCCTTGACGGACATCGGAACGTCTGCATGAGCAGTGAGAAAAATAATAGGGATGCGTATTCTCCCTTTTTTAAGCTCGTGCTGGAGATCGAGTCCGCTGATACCGGGAAGCCTGACATCGAGAATTAGGCAGGTGGGACCTTCGCCGTGCCCAACCGCCAAGAACTCTTGTGCAGTTCCAAAAGACTGAGAGCGCAGGCCAACCGACTCCAGGAGTTCCTGAAGAGACTCACGGACGTCAGCATCGTCGTCGACAATGAATACCGTCGCTGCGTCTTGCGCACTCATCTCCGTGCCCCTATCGAAAGTACGCCTACGTTACGAGCTTCTGCGGTCTCTTTCTCCGGTTGTGTGGAATAGATTGTATCGAATGATCAGTGCATTTTGGAGGTTGTGAACGGTTCCAGGCTGTCGCTAGGGCCGACGAGGGTCGGAGCAGGCCCGCCGCCCATCATGGCGTCCAAATCGTCCTAAGCATCGCCGACAGCTCCTAATCCATGCAACTCCCCTGCCATGAAGTTCGCGGCGACAGGCCGGCTCAATCCAGAGGGAGCCAAGCTCAACTCCTGCGGCTCCGTGACAACACTGATGACACTTGACGCAAGAGGCACAGCAATGACACTTGCGACCCGTCATGTACGAGCCATCTTGAGAAGTTATCGGGATTTTGTAGTGCGGGCATTCATCGCGGTTGCGCTGCATGAGTCCGAGGATTTCTCTTTGGTAGCACGCGTGCTCTCCACTCAGTCGAATTCTGGCCCGTAAGAGTTATGGCGAGCGATTCGCTACCAGGATAAAAGGGCCGATTGCGAATTCTGGCGATGACCCGCACGTCAAAGGTGAAGAACAGAAATGTCGATGGTGAAAATGAAATTTTCGACACGACGGTCGGTCGCGAGGACGATACTTCTTCTGGCTTGGTCTGACATTGCAGCATGGGCAAGCGAGCCCAAACCTTCTTCTCACGGCACAAACATCTTTTCTCCCGCTTCAACCCCAGCCCAGTCCATCGCGGACTTGTCTGTCTTTGTACTTGCCATTACCGGAATCATCTTTGTCGTTGTCTTCGCGTTACTCGCCTATTCGGTTGTAAGGTTCCGCGGCCGAGCGAAGGACGCGAACCGCGAGCCGGCTCAGGTATATGGAAGCACGCAGATTGAGCTGGCCTGGACGATCATTCCAACCCTGATTGTCGTCGTCCTGTTCCTGGCTACTGCCCGTGTCATCCACGCCATACAGGACGCCCCAGAACCGCCCGGTGCGATAGAGGTCACCGTCATTGGGCATCAATACTGGTGGGAGTTTCGCTACCCAAAACTAGGAATTGTCACCGCGAACGAACTGCATATCCCAGTGAGCGATCCCGGTCATCCGGCGCCGACATTTCTGCAATTGTTCTCCGCCGACACTGATCACAGCTTTTGGGTGCCGGAACTGGCAGGGAAAACGGACCTCATTCCGAACCATCCCAACAGAATGTGGATGGATCCGCAGCGCACAGGCGTCTTCGTTGGCCAGTGCGCACAGTATTGCGGAACACAGCACGCCAAGATGCTGCTTCGCGTTTCTGTGGATGAGCCCGAGGAGTTTGCCGCCTGGGTGCAAACCCAGCAGAAACATGCAATCGAGGACGCTGGCGCAATGGCCGGCCGGAGAGTGTTTGAACACAATGCCTGCATGAACTGCCATCAGGTGGGTGGAACGCAGGCGGACGGACGCTTCGGCCCTGATCTTACTCATTTGATGAGTCGCGCCACGATTGCGGCCGGCGCCGCACAAAACACTCGCGAGAATCTTCGTCTTTGGATTCAGAACCCCAGCGCACTCAAGCCTGGGTCGCTTATGCCCGCGATGAAGCTGAGCGACGCTGATCTTGACGCCGTCGTGAATTACATGGAATCGCTGCACTAGAACGTTTGGAAACCTGATTATGTCTTCGAATGTGATCACCGCCGCCGTCGGCCAGACAGAGGCTAGGCCCTGGGTCGACGAGCTTCATCAGTGGCTGGCGACTGTCGATCACAAGAGGTTGGGGATTCTTTACATCGGCTCGGCTCTGTTATTCCTCTCAGTCGGAGGAGTCGAAGCGCTCATCATTCGCATTCAGTTGATGCATTCGCACAACAACTTCGTTTCTCCCCAAGTCTTCAACCAGATGTTCACCATGCATGGCACGACCATGATTTTCTTTGTGGCCATGCCCATCCTGTTCGGGTTCGCCAATTATCTGGTGCCCTTGATGATCGGCGCGCGCGACATGGCTTTCCCGCGCTTGAATGCCTTCAGTTTTTGGCTCTGGTTTCTAGGAGGGCTTCTTCTTTATTTCAGTTTTCTCGGAGGCAGCGGTTTGTACGGCGCCGGAAGCGCACCCGACGTGGGCTGGTGGTCGTACGCGCCATTGGGCGCTCGAGCCTTCTCGCCGGGTCACAGTTCCGACTATTGGACACTCGCGCTGCTCGTCTCCGGCTTTGGCAGCATCGGAACAGCGATCAACATCATTGCCACAATTCTGTGCCTGCGCTGCCCGGGTATGAAGCTCAATCGCATGCCGCTGCTGGTGTGGATGAACCTCGTAATGGCGGGCATGGTCTTGCTCGCAATTACGCCCCTATCGGCAGCACAAATCATGCTTCTCATCGATCGATACCTGGGCGGCCATTTCTTCGATACTCAGGCCGGAGGGTCGGCCGTACTTTGGATGCACTTCTTTTGGATCTTTGGGCATCCAGAAGTTTACGTTCTGATCATTCCTTGTTTTGCTTTCATGTCAGAAATCATTCCTGTGTTTTCGCGCAAACCAATCTTCGGATATCCGGTGATGGTTGCCGCAACCGTGTGCATCGCCTTCGTGAGTATGAGTGTTTGGGCGCACCACATGTTTACGATCGGAATGAACTCCTACGCCAACAGCTTCTTCACTCTGACCACGATGGTCGTCGGTATTCCTACTGGAATTAAGATTTTCAACTGGATCGGCACCATCTGGGGCGGAAAGATTCAGTTCAAGACGCCGATGCTATTCAGTATCGGATTTCTATTCCAATTTCTCATCGCAGGCCTGACCGGGATTATGATGGCCGCCTCGCCTTTCGATTGGCAGCTGAGCCTGTCGTATTTTGTGGTAGCGCACTTTCACTATGTGATCGTGGGTGGAATCCTGTTCGCGCTCTTCGCGGCGTTTTATTACTGGTATCCCAAAATGACTGGCCGAATGCTGAGCGAGCATCTGGGCAAATGGCATTTCTGGCTTTTTCTGATTGGCTTTCACCTGACGTTCGATGTGATGCACGTTCCCGGCATTCTTGGGATGCCGCGGCGAATCTACACCTACGAGCCCGGCCGCGGCTGGGATACTTTGAACTTCATCGTTTCGATTGGAGCGTTCATTCAGGCGCTCGCGATTCTCGTTTTTCTAGCAAACCTCATCATCTCGTATTTCACGGGAGTCAGAGCCGGTAACGATCCATGGGACGCATGGACGCTCGAATGGTCCACATCTTCGCCCCCGCCTGCGTATAACTTCGCGACAGTTCCGACGGTCGCGAGCCGACGTCCCCTATGGGACCTGAAGCACCCGGAAGATCCCGACAGCCGCTATGAGTGAACGAACCATATGAGCGCAGCGACAACTCCATTTCCGAATACAGCAGCCGCCTGGCATCTGCCATCTCGCGGGAGGGTCGCGATGGCTGGCCTTATCATCGCCGAGTCGGCGATCTTCACGATATTTGTCGTCGCCTATCTCTTCTACCTGGGGAAGAGCATCACCGGACCGACGCCGCGAGAAGTGCTTGCGACGCCAATCTTCTACACGATTTGTTTACTGTCGAGCAGCCTGACTATTCACTTTGCGGCCAAGGCGTTGGAGCGGGATTACACGCGATTATTCCTCGGCTTATGGCTGCTGACGATTGCGATGGGAGGACTGTTTCTCTTCGGCACAGCGGAAGAATGGCACCGGCTGATTTACGAACACGGACTCACGATCTCGACCAATCTGTTTGGCACCACCTATTACTCACTCGTCGGCTTGCATGCTTTTCACGTCACGGCCGGCCTCATCATGCTCTCGCTGGTTGCGATATTCGGGTTTGCAGGCGAAGTGCGCGCGAGCCAGTCAGGACGCGTCGCCGTGCTCTCGATGTACTGGCATTTCGTCGATGCCGTGTGGGTTGTAGTTTTCACCGTAGTCTACGTCCTTGGACGCTGAGAGATATATGGCAACACTATCGGAGACAGAGCACTTGATCGAAAGTCCGCCCGCTCCGCGGCAGATTGAAGTCCCCGCTCCGACAGCCTGGCCATTCCTGTTGGCACTTGGGGCGGCACTGCTGTTCGCCGGCCTCGTGACCAGCACGTCGGTGAGCTGTCTTGGCACCCTGCTGTTGGTAGCAGGCTCCGTCGGCTGGTTCCGTGAAGTGTTCCCGCACGAGCATGAAGAGGTTGTACCGGTCATTCCGGAAGACCGTCGCATAATCACTGCGCGGCGAGTCGTGGATCGCATCCCGGTTCTTCCAGATCAGATGCGAGCCTGGCTACCGGTCCACACATATCCGATATCGGCTGGAGTAAAAGGCGGATTGGCGGGCAGCATCGCAATGGCAGTACTGGCGTGCGCCTACGGCGTTCTGAAGGCCGGCAGCGTGTGGTATCCCATCAATCTTCTTGCCGCAGTGATCTATCGCGAATCCGCAAGGCTCGGGCCGGCGCAGCTGTATTCATTTCATGCCGATGCTTTCGCGATTGCTTTTGTTCTGCACGGCCTCGTATCCATCTTTGTAGGTTTGCTCTACGGTGCGATGCTACCCATGTTTCCACGCCGTCCGATTATGCTGGGAGGCCTCATCGCTCCCGCCCTGTGGTCCGGGCTGCTCTACACAATCCTGGGACTGCTGAATCCACTGCTGGCGAGTCACATTGATTGGCTCTGGTTCATAGCCTCGCAAGTGGCTTTCGGAATCGTCGCTGGACTTGTGGTCGTGCGCCAGACGAGGATTCCCACTCGAGAGAATGTGTCATTTGTTGTTCGCGCAGGAATCGAGGCTCCTGGAACGATTCCACCACGAGAGAGCGGGGACGACCGCAGATGAAGACGAAGCGGATCGGACATCACTCGGCGCCAGCACTTTTAAGTTTGGTGATGCTCGCTGCTTGCAGCGCTCCTGATGTTCAACCGCCAACCACTTCGGAAACAGTTGCCCCGAACCAGGTCTTAAATTTCGAGACTCTTTACGCACAGAACTGCGCTGGATGCCACGGCGCACAAGGCCGTGGCGGAGCTTCGATCGCCCTCGCCAACCCGGTGTATCTCGCTATCGTCGATGAAAGCACGATGCGCAACATTGTCACCAATGGCGTTCGCGGAACATCGATGCCAGCGTTCGCGCAGACTGCCGGGGGGATGCTGACCGAGCAGCAGGTCGAAGTGATTTCGAATGGAATTTTTTCTCACTGGGAGCGCAAAGAAGTTCTCGATGGCGCGAGTCCGCCCTCATACGCGGCAAAAAGCGCCGGGAACGCCGATCACGGGCAACTTGTATTCGCCACCTATTGCGCATCCTGTCACGGTTCTGGAGGTGGAGGAACGCCGAAGGGAAGCGCCATCACGAATGATTCGTTCCTGGCGCTGATCAGCGATCAAGCGCTGCGCACAATCGTGATTGCTGGCAGACCAGAATTTGGCGCACCAGACTGGCGCGGCAATGTCCCGGGCCGTGCAATGACCGATCAGGAAATCACAGATGTAGTTGCCTGGCTGGCATCGCGCCGTGCGCAGAACCCCGGGCAGCCTTATTCCGTTTCAAACGACACGCGATACACGGAGAAATAAGATGTCAACGAACAGTGTGATAGCTCCGCCGGCAGAACGTAACCTTTCGCGGCGCGGATTCTTCATGAAGATGGGAATCCTGTTCAACGGATTCGCTGCGCTCGTATTGGCTCTGCCGGTTGCGCGTTTTCTTTTTTCCTCCATCACACACGGGCGCGGGAACGCTTATCTTTCATGGGTACCGCTCGGAGAAGTCGCCAACTTTCCTGAGGGAGAGACGCGGATGGCGACTTTTCGCAATCCTCTGGTCATGCCCACCGATGGAAAAACTGTAGACACAGCGTGCTGGGTGCGTCGCGTCGCGGGCGATCAATTCCAGGTGTTCGCCATTAACTGTGCCCACCTCGGCTGTCCCGTTCGCTGGTTCCCACAATCCGGCCTTTTTATGTGTCCGTGTCACGGTGGGGCTTACTACCGCGATGGCTCGCGGGCATCTGGGCCGCCGGAGCGAGGGCTCTTCGAATATCCGTACAAAGTCGAAAGCGGAATGCTCACGATCAATGCCGGACAATTGCCGACCCCGGGAGACCCGGTGGCGAGTCTGGCCTCGGAGAAGCTGCCATGCGCGTGATCAGAAAAATTGGCGAATGGTTCGATCACCGTTTGCAACTCGCAGCGCCGATTCGCGAAGCCGCTGGGCATTCCGTTCCGCGCAATACGGCCAGCTGGTTCTATGTTTTTGGCAGTGCCGCGCTCACAATCTTTCTTCTGCAACTGGTCACCGGAATTCTATTGGCACTTATTTATGTACCCTCGGCCGGCGAAGCATGGAGCAGCCTGCAGGCCCTGAATCATCAGATTGCGCTGGGGTGGTTTATTCGGGCCATGCACGGTTGGGGCTCCAACTTTATGGTCGCCATTGTCCTGATTCATATGGTGCAGGTGTTTCTCTTTGGAGCTCACAAATTTCCGCGCGAGCTAACTTGGGTCATCGGCGTATTTCTTTTGTTAATGACTCTGGGCATGGCATTTAGCGGTCAAGTCCTTCGCTTCGATCAGGACGCATACTGGGGGTTGGGAATCGGGGCGTCGATTGCTAGCCGCGTTCCCATGATCGGTCCTTTCGCCGTAAAGTTGATGCTGGGTGGACCGATCATCGCTGGCGCAACCCTTTCCCGGTTTTTTGCTTTGCACGTATTCGTGATTCCCGGACTGCTGATCGGGTTTGTCAGCCTCCATGTCTTGATGGTGTTGAAGTTGGGGATCAACGAATGGCCGATGCCGGGACGCATCGTAAGGCGGGCGACCTACGAGGCCGAGTATCGCGCCTTGACCAAGAAGGATGGCGAGCCGTTCGTTCCGTATGCGATATGGAAGGACATGTTCTTCGCGGCATTTATCATCCTGGCAGTTGCCGCGTGCGCTTACTACTTTGGCCCGTTCGGACCCACGGGGCAGCCTGACCCGACAATCATCCAAACTGCGCCCAAGCCCGATTACTTTTTCCTGTGGCTCTACGCGCTACTTTCGCTTCTTCCTCCGTCGCTGGAGACGCCATTCCTTCTCATCGGTCCGCCGTTAGCAATTCTTGGCTTGATTCTTCTGCCATTTCTTTCGGGAGAAGGAGAAAAAAGCTGGAAGCGCCGGCCGATTGCGGTCGTTACCGTGCTAATGATCGCGATCACCCTCGGCACATTTACTCGCATGGCCCAGTTCACTCCCTGGAGTCCGCACATGAACGCCTGGAGCGGAGATCCAATACCCGACCGGTACATTCAGCGTACGACTGCGCTTCAGCGGCAGGGCGCGCTTGTGTTTCAGGTCAAGCAGTGCCGCAACTGCCACTCTGTGGGCAACATAGGTGGACAAAGGGGACCAGCGCTAGACAGCGTAGCCGTGCGGCTGACGCAGGACCAACTCATTCGGCAGGTGATTCAAGGCGGCGGCAATATGCCTGCGTACGGGAACAACTTGAGTCCGGCGGAGACTACTGCGCTCGTAGCTTTCCTCGAGACCTTGCACCCAACCACGCAAGGTCCGGCTCGTGATGCGGCACGGGAAATGATACTTAGCAATGGCCAACTGCAAACGTCCGGTACTCAACCATAGGCCGCCAATGATCTCGCACATTCATCACGGTGTGTCCGAATCATTTTGGATCTCGATTGCCCTAAGCGTTGCTTCGTTGGCGTATCTGCGCGGATGGCAACAATTTCGCAGGCAGGATCGTGACAACGTTGCGGGCTGGCGCGGCGCCAGTTTTGTGCTAGGTCTGTTGTTCATCTGGATCGCAACAGCTTCACCATTGGCTGCACTCGACCATGAGTTGCTGACCGCGCACATGGTTCAACACCTTCTTCTCATGACACTTGCGCCCCCGTTGATCTTGCTGGGCATGCCTCGAAAGAAACTGCTACACGGTTTGATGGGAGAGGCAACTCACCCGGCATTTTCCTGGCTTGCAGCGACAGGCACTTTAGTTGTCTGGCATATCCCGTCGGTGTTCATGCTCGGCCTGCAATCGCAAGTGTGGCACTCGGTCGAGCAACTATCTTTTCTTGTCTCAGGGCTGCTTTTCTGGTCGCCGGTCGTCCGGCCCTCAGTGAGTATTTCCAAATGGCCAGAATCGTCCATCCTTTTGTATCTGTTTCTCGCGACCTTGCCGTGCGATATTCTTTCGGGATTCTTGGTCTTCTGCGAACGCGTCGTTTACCCGATATTTTTGTCGTCCCCCCTCTCCTCTGGCCTCTCTGCTTTAGAAGACCAGCAATGCGCCGGTGCGCTGATGTGGACTTGCGTCACCATCGTCTACGTAGTTGCCGGAACAATCTTCACCGCGCATTTACTTTCAACTCATCGATCAGCAGAACTCGCGATCCCGCAATTAGACTCGCGACGCATTGCGGTACCGCGTACCAATCCGCACCGCATCGAGGCGATCTGAAATGTCAACCAGATCCACTCTCGCTGAGTTTTCTTCCGCACCCGTGCAACAGCGCCATTCGGAGAGATCTACGCTGCTCTCAGACTACTGGGCACTCACAAAACCAGAAGTCAACTTTTTGGTGTTGATCACAACTTTCGTCGGGTTTTATCAAGCTTCAGTCACCGAAGGGCGTCCGCTTTCGTACGCAGGGCTATTCAACACTTTGCTTGGAACCTTGCTGGTAGCAAGCGGGACTGGAACTCTAAACCAGTATCTCGAACGAGAGCACGACGCAGAAATGCGTCGCACCGCACGGCGTCCAGCCGCGGCGGGCCGTGTGAACCCGCTTTCAGTTCTCGTCTTCGGAGTTGCATTGGCAACTGTGGGCAGCGTCTATCTCGCGATCGCCGTCAACCTGCTCGCGAGTATGCTCGCAACTTTAACATTGCTGACCTACCTGTTCGTATACACTCCGCTGAAACGAAGAACACCACTCTGTACGCTGGTCGGCGCCGTTCCGGGCGCAATGCCTCCTCTGATCGGATGGGCCGCAGCATCCGGGAGTCTCACGCTACAAGCGTGGACTTTCTATGCACTACTTTTCCTGTGGCAATTCCCACACTTTATGGCTATCGCATGGATGTATCGTGAGGATTATGATCGCGCCGGCTATCTCGTGTTACCTCGTGAACGCAGCATCAGAGCTCGTTTCGTAAATTGCCAAACCATGCTCCCGCTCTTGGCCTTGGCGCCGCTGAGTCTACTTTCAGGCTTCACAGGTGCGTCGCGTACGTTTTACTGGATGGGAGCGTTGTTCCTTAGCCTTGGATTTCTGTACTTCGGAACGCACTTTGTACTCAACAAATCAGGCTCGTCCGCTCGCCGGCTACTTGCGGCATCCATTATTTATCTGCCATTCCTATTCGTGATGATCGTCTGTCCCAAAGGCTAACGCGTCAGCGAGATGATGTTGAAGAATCCGGACATCAATGGGCAACTCGTTGCATGGATCATCGCCAAGGATCATCCGCCCTCGACGGGATATGCGGCGCTGACTGCAGCGGCGACGGTTGTGTCTTACTTGGTCGCTCACCTGTTTCGATTGCCGGAAGCGTACTGGGCACCCATGTCGACGTTAATCGTCATGCAGTCGACCCTGAATGCCGCGCTACCTATCTCCGCGCAGTATATCGCGGGGACAGCGGTCGGAGCAGCAATTGGCGCAGTCGCAGACGTTTTCTTCCCTGCAAATATTTGGGCGTTTGGTGTGGCGGCCTTCATAATCGGATTGCTTTGCGTCGTGTTGCGAGTTGAGAGAAGCGCTTATCGG
>JBEKJF010000097.1:0-13992 GCA_050011375.1 Candidatus Sulfotelmatobacter sp. | reverse complement strand
GCTCGGCGCGGTCTTGCGCCGACTCACGAAAAAATACCGCGCTGAAGCGCAAGCCGCTGCGAATGGCTTCTTCCAGGATGCGCAAGCCCTCAATGGCGCAGTCTCCACTCTCGGTGAGTTCCGCGCGCGAAAATGCCTGGCGCAGTTGCTTGACCAGCGGGTTGTGGCGTCCTTCAATGCGGCGAAGCCGTTGCTGCGCGCTGAGAGCGGTTTCTGAGGATTTTTTCATGTATATCGTGATTGAATGATACGCCGCGTACGCACCTTGCAGCTGTTTGCCGTATTATGGTAGGTTCCACGGACAAAAATATTCCAACCAGTAGCAGCAGGAAGGGAACGTCGTGCGCGCCGAGATATTGAAAATCAGTAGTGAGACCCCTGAGACTTCACTGATAAAGTACGCCGCCGACCAGATTCGCGCCGGCGAAGTGCTGGGCATGCCAACCGACACTTTCTATGGGCTGGCGGCCGATCCATTCAACCTGCGCGCCGTTGATCGCGTGTATGACATCAAGACCCGCTCGCGCCACAAGCCATTGTCGCTGCTCATCGAGAGCATCGATCAGGCGGAAGAACTCGCCAAATCGTTGTCCGAGGAGTTCTACGCGCTGGCGCGGAAGTACTGGCCCGGACCGCTGACCATCATCGTCAAAGCGGGATCGCGTCTGCCCCTGAAGGTGACCGCGAATACCGGCAACGTAGCCCTGCGCGTGCCGAACGCGAAGATACCGCTCGCGGTAGTTGCGGCCGCAGCCATTCCTATTACGGCCACGTCGGCCAATCTCAGCGGTGCGACGGAGTGTACCAGCGCCGAACAAGTGCGCGACCAACTCAAGGACCGCATCAGCATTATCGTCGACGGCGGAACATCCCCACGCGTTGTCGCCTCCACCATTATTGATCTCACCGACGAAGCCGAGCGTTGGCGCGTCATCCGCGAAGGCGCGATTCCGACGGAAGAGATTTCCACCTTTTTTGCCAAAGGATAAGCGACGAAGGATGACCGACGAAGGATGGGCAACGAAGGGATGCGCGACGAAGGAACGACCGATAGTTCTGCTTCCCGTCCTGCGCAACGCCGCTGGCTGCTGCGGTTCGAGGCGCTTGCGCTGGCCGCGCTGGCCGCGTTCCTTACGCTGACCTCGATCCGCATTGTGCATGAAGGTCGCATGCAGGAACTGCACTCGGCAGACGCCATCGTCGTGTTCGGCGCTGCGGAGTATGCCGGTCATCCCTCGCCGGTGCTGCGCGCGCGCCTCGATCACGCCTATGGACTCTTTCAACGCGGTCTCGCGCCTGTCGTCATTACCACCGGAGGCGCTGCCTCTGACCCCAGCTTCAGCGAAGGCGGCGTAGGACGCGATTATCTGGAGCGCCGCGGCATTCCCGAGCGCAGCCTGATCGCTGAGACTCAAGGTTCCGACACTGCGCAATCGGCAGTGCGCGTGGCTGTGATCATGCGGGCCAACGGGTTACACAGTTGCGTGGCAGTCAGCGATGCCTATCACGTCTTCCGCATCAAGAAGCTGCTGGAGCACGAGGGGGTTGGTCCCGTGTATATCGCGCCGCGGCCTGACTCGCGTCCGCACAGCGTTGCGCAACGCGCGTATGCCGTGTTGCGGGAAGCGTGCAGTTACTTAGTTTGGAAGCTGGGCATGACCTAAAGCTACGGAGTAATTTTGAACACCGTGCCGTCGCCGACGCCGCCTATGTTCGCCGTGCCGTAAAGGTTTCCATTCGAGTCCAACGCCAGCGGTACAAACAGCCATCCGCCGTCGGCTCCTCCCGTAAAGCTGTGCAATATGCTGAACTTTCCGGTATTGCTGTACTCGAACGCTACGCCGCAGCCGCCATAGAAGGTTTGGCAGGTGGTACCGCCGCCGCCCCCCTGATACGTCGTGCCATACAGGTTGCCGGCCGAGTCGCGGATCAGCCCCGCAACGGGATCCGCACCGCCCGCACCGCCTGTGAAAGTGTGCAACACAGTGAACTTCCCGGCCGCATCAAGTTCGAAAATGGTTCCATAGCTGACCGACGAAGGCTGGCTGGTCCCGTACAGGTTGCCTGCGCTATCTCGCGCCACATTTCCCGAAGGCGTATTCCCATCCTTGTAGCCGGTGAATTTGTACAGAACGCTTTCCGCGCCTGCCGTGCTGACTTGGAACACCGTTCCGCAGCCTATCTCCAAACCAGGGATGCAATGGGAATTCAGAATGCCGCCGCCCTGTGTGGTGCCAAACAACATCCCCGCCGAGTCCAGGATCAAACCTGCGACCGGATCACCGCCATCGCCGTTCGCACCGTCGAAGCTGTGCAGCACGGTTTCGGTTCCGGATTCATCTACCGCGAACACCGTTCCCCATCCGTACACGCCGCCGAGCTTCGTCATCCCATAGAGGTTGCCCGCCGAGTCGCGCACGACGCCCTCTTCGGGAGTAGCGCCGTCGACCCCGCCGCTAAAGCTGTAGAGCACGGTTTCCTCGCCGTCAGGATCCAGCTTGAACACAGTTCCGCAGCCGTAGCCATCGCATGCCGTGCCCGAAGTTCCACCTCCGTAGGTCGTTCCGTAGAGATTGCCCGCCGCGTCGCGAACCAATTCTCCCTGGGGATACTTTCCGTCTCCGTTCGCCCCGGTAAAGCTGTAAAGAATGGTCTCTTTGCCGGACGGACTGAACTTGTACACCGTCCCGCAGCCGCCATCGCAGCTTCCAGTGCCGCCTTCGGCAGTGGTGCCGTAAATATTTCCTTTCGAGTCCACGATCACGCCTCCGCCGGGAAATCCTCCGTCAGGCGGCCCAGTGAACTTGTGAATCACGGTGAACTTTTGTGCCTGTGCCAGTGGCGCAATAGGGGCCAATGCCAGAATGATCAGTGAAACAATAAGTGAAATCGAGTGACTGCAGGAGGATAAGAGTCTCTGCCTGAGCATTGGATGTGGTCCTCGAACGGAGGTCGCCTTCGATGGGACTCCGAGAATTGGTGAGTGGGCCTGGGGAAAGGCGACGCCAATGCTAGTGCAAATCTGTTGGGTTCGCAAGATGCAGAATTTTGCAGTATAAGACTGCCTGCAGGCGAGGTCTCGACGTTCAGAAAGTGTCGATGCCGTTGGTGGTGCGAATCCTAAACCAGCCGTAATGCAGGTTGTAGCGCGAAATGCCGCCGCGAACCTTCATGAAGACGTGCTGGATGCGCGTCTCGAGAGCCATGTTCTTGCTGAGCGTGTACTGATCATGGCGCTGCCCAATATACTCGGCCCGGCGGCGCTTCTCACACATCCAGTAGTCGCCGCCTTCTCGGCAAAGTTCATTGCCGTTGCTGAAGTTTTCTTCCCGCAGAGTGCTCACGGTTTGATTCTGCTGAATTGCGGCGGCCAAGTCCTCGTCATATCTCTCAAACCAGGCCTGCACTGCCGCTTCCGTCTCCTCCGGAGTGTGGCTGGCTTTGTACTCGCCGATCGCCGCGATAATTTCATCGCTGTTTTCCGCGCCTTCCGTGCGGATCCGCGGAAGAATATTGGCGACAGCATCCATGTCGTCTTCCGTGATTACTCGCTTGGCCTTCCCTGAAGTTGGCTTCTTCGAATTCCGCGCTACGTTCCCGAGAGACTCCTCTTTTCCTGTGTAGGTTGGCTCCGGCACTGCGGGCGCCACGGGCACCGGTGACTGGGCAACGGCGGCCGACACCAGAAGGGCGAAAACAGAGGTTCGGAGCAAGCTGCTCCGCATGCCGGCGAAGGCTGAGAGAAAAATAATCACACTAAATCGTACCCGCCGGCTGAAACAGGAAAAAGATGACCAAAGTGACCTGAACCGATGACCGTTATAACCAGTTTTTCTACCAGCCATTGCGCTCGCGCAGCGAGGTGATGTGAGCTACGTGATGACGCCCGTGCCACGCATAGAGCGCCAGATTCTTTTCCAGACTTACCAGGCCGAGTTCGGGATGGCGGAACGCTCGCTTCCAGTCATCCGGTTGGAGCGACCGCAGCAAGTGCACCCAGCGATTGTGCAGCGAGTCCAGCATAGCCAGCGACACCTCAACCGGCGTGGCCTGGGTATCGGCAAGCTGCGCCCAGCGGTCTTCGGCATAGGGCTTGATCGTCGGCTCGTCCTCGGTGAGGGCCAGCTTGTAGCGTATGTACGCATTGAGATGGCTGTCGGGGACGTGATGTGCGACCTGGCGCACGGACCAGCCCTCGGGACGGTAAGGGGTATCGAGCTGCTGGTCTGACAGCCCTTTTACGGCCGCGCGCAAGCGGCTGGGAGCTTGTTCGATCTGGTTGAGAAGTTCTTCTCTTTGTTCGGGGGTAGTTGGGCCTTCGAATTTGAACTTGCCGATGGGGTAGCGCAGGTCGGTCATCGTGTCCTCTTTTGAGTGAGATTCAGAAACGAGGTTGCTTCACAGATGAGCGCCGGCGGCGGTACGGTTCAGCAAAAGCGGGTGTGGATCGGCGGCCTGAAATAAACTTTGGGGTTGCAGGCCGGGAAGTTGCTGAGTGTACTTTATATGGTACGGTACCCCCCTCCCCCCATTTTGCAAAATCTCTGGAATCATCGAGTTAGCGGAAATTTTCCCGCAAGGTCTAGATGTCAAAGAACTTAGAGGTCAACATCTTTTAAATCAAGGAGTTACGGACCGATTATTGGCCGGCCGCCCCCGCGTTGTGCGGGATCGATAATCCTCTTGCTCCTGCAATGATGAACTAATAAAAATTGCGGGGCAAGGTCAGATGTCACAATGGGGCTGTGGAAAACTCGGGGCTGCCAGCCCACGATGTGTGGATTGAGTACACGGCGGAAGATGCTGAGCGTGAGCGTCAGGGCCTGCAACGCCTGCGTCTCTGATGCGCCTGGTTGTAGCTGACAGCCCGGTTTCTTATTATCCATTCCATTCCATCTCCCGTTCGCGTTCGGAAATGTGCGTCTTTGACTGTGGGTACAGTCGTAGATACAATAAGCAATGGAGTTCAGTTGGGATGAGCCCAAGCGCGAGTGGGTGCTGGCGGAGCGCGGGATAGACTTTCTACGCGTCGCATTCGCCTTGTTTGATGGCCGTCCCCTGCTCACGGTACCGACGCCGCGCGATGACGAAGACCGGTTTCTGAGCGTTGGATTGATTGAAGGGAAATTCTTCGCGGTCGTATGGACATGGCGTGACAAAGCCGTGCGAATTATCACAGCAAGGAGGGCGAGAGATGAAGAAGAGAAGCGGTACCGTGCGCTATACGGCTAAACAAATCAAAAGCAAGATTGCGCGAGGGGAAGACCGAACGGATTGGGCCAGAGTGAATGCAACGGGTGGCAGCCGGCTTGAAGCATCGATCCGCGCCGACGTGGATGACGTCCACGGCGAGCCCGACTGGACGCAGAGCGTGATGGGTGTCCCATCGCCAAAAGACCATATCAATATCCGCATCGACCACGACGTTTTGGAATGGTTCAAGAAGACCGGCAGAGGCTACCAAACCCTCATGAACAACGTGCTGCGAGCCTTTGTGAAGACGCGGAGGCAGAGCGAATCCAGGTAGCTACCCGCATCATGCGGGAGTTGGAGCGCTCACCTGGCGTTGTTTCGCCGGACGCTACGGGGCGAAAGTTACCTGCTGGTAGGGTTCGCCTTTATGGCGAGGGCTGACCTCGATTGTTACTTTCCGGTCAAGGCGTTTCAGAAAATCGAGCAGCTTGTCGGTGGTGAAGCGGCTGAAATGGCCGTTCATCAGGTGGGACACGTCGGGTTGTGCAATGCCCAGGACGGCGGCGATTTCGCGCTGTTTCAGTTTCTTCTCTTCGAGGATTTTGAAGACATGGAATCCGATCTGGGCGCGCGCCAGAAGTTGGTCGGCATCTTTTAGCCCGAGATCCGTGAACACGTTTCCGGATCCCTCTTCGAACTCAATTGGTTTTCGTCTTTTCGTACTCACGTGCCAACTCCTGTGCTTCGGTATATCGTTTCTTGATCAGGTCAGCGTCGAGTTTCTGGGTTTCAATACCTCTCTTCGATTTCTTCTGAAAGGCATGCAGAATATAAATGCGCCTGCCGCTCTGAAGCGCGAGCACCACGCGGTAAGCATCCGCCGCGTAACGCAGGGCAATCTCAACAACCCCGCTGCCGACGCCCTTGAAAGGTTTGGTGTCCTTGGGCATGCCGCCAAACTGAATGAGCTGAAGTTCGTCCCCCAGCAGCTTTTGTGCTCCGTCTGGAAAATCCCGGAGGTTCCTTTTCGAGTCTCCGAGGCAAACAACCGGGCGCGGTACTGGAGGTTCGAACCTGTCCAAACTGTACTTCAGAGACAGAATATAGCGAATTTACTATAACGTCAACTTTCTTCGCGGAGAATCCCGGAACCCCCTCAGTTAACTACAACCCCTAGCGCTTCTGTCTAATCACCCCCATTCCCTCTGGCTTCGCATTTCGGTTCCTCGTGCTCCAAGATTTGTGCATCTAAAGCTGCTTTATGGGCTAAACTCGCAATTCTGGGTGGGTTAGGCGGCGAAACAGCAGGTTCCTCCACGCGCCGATGGACTGGCTGTCGCCAATCCATCAGCTTGGTCGGAATGACAAAATCCGTGGAAGGTTCACGCACGAGAGGGAACTATGGCAGCTTCGGTTTGGTCTGGGCATTTAACTTTTGGGCTTATCTCGATGCCGGTGCGCTTGTTTTCGGGCGCGCGCAGTAGTGGCATCTCCTTCAACATGCTGCATCGCACGGACAAATCCCGGCTGAAGCAGCAGTATATTTGCCAGGCCGAAGGCGTCGTCGTCGATCGCGCCGACATGGTCAAGGGCTACGAGTTTCGCAAGGACGAATACATCATCATCGAGCCCGAAGAGATTAAGAAGATCGAGCCGCAGACTGCGAAGACGATGGAGATTCTGGAGTTCGTCAAGGCCGGCGACGTTGACCCCGTGTATTTCGAGTCGTCGTATTACATGATGCCGGAGGAGGCTGGGCGGCGTCCTTACGCGCTGCTGACCAAGGCGCTCGAGGAGAGTGAGTACGTTGCCATCGCGAAGATCACCATGCACAACCGCGAGTACACGGTATTTTTGCGGCCGCATGAAGGCGGCCTGATGCTGCACACCATGTATTACGCTGAAGAAGTGAAGAAGGTAGAAGGCTTTGGCGCGCCCGACGTGGAGTTGAAGGACGCTGAGGTGAAAGTCGCGCATCAACTGATCGAAGCACTGGCCGATGAGTGGGATCCCGAAAAATATAAAGACAGCTTCCAGGAAAATTTGAAGCAGTTGATCGAGACCAAACTTGAAGGCGGGGAAGTGGCCGCGGTTGAGAAGCCGAAGAAGCTCGCTCCTGTGGTCGACTTGATGGCTGCGCTCAAGCAGAGCCTGGCGCAGATGGAAGGCCGGAAGAAGCCAGCGGCGGCGGCGAAGGAAGACGCGCCCGCTGTGGCAGCCAGTGGCAAGTCGCGGCGCGGAAGGTAGGGCCGGGTCGGGAGGCGGCCTTCGGCTTCCGGGCTTCGGCTTTCTCATTTTGGCGTCTGGCCTCTGCCTCTGATTTTTCGGCAGCGCCCACTCCACAGCTCTGAGCCTGCGCGGCGAGGGCCGAATGATGTCATCGCCGCAGTCCAACTCGCTATACCATTCAAGCATCCCACAAGAAGCAAAGCGGCCGAAGCCCGAGAGCCGACCGGACTCACTAGCGCAGAATGTGGCTAGCCGTTAGAATGTTTAATTCCTCGCAGCATAGACCCAAATTCTTTCTTGGAGTGTTGATGAGTCTTCGACGTGCGGGCCGATTGGCGGCCATGGCGCTTGCATCTCTGCTGATGGTGGCTTGCGGGCAGGTGTATCGTCCGGTGGTGATTCCGTGCTCGGCGGGCGGAGTCCCGGGATGTCCGCCGGAACCAGCTCCCACTCCGGGCAGTTTTCATGCTGTCTTTGGCATTAGCACCAACCTTCCCACTGCCCCGGGCGGAGCGCTGCAGATCGATGTTGCGGGCGACAGCATCATTGCTGAAACTCCAACGTCGGATCAAAGCGCTCCCAACCTCGGCGCTAACCCCACCTACGCTGCCATTCTTCCGAATGACACGAGATTGTTTGTCGCAAGTGCGGGGAGTGTTGAGGGCCTCGTCGACGCGGTTTCGTATTTGGCCCCGGCCTTCCAATCCACGACTGCGACCGGATTTGGTCCCGTTGCCAACGTCAATTTGCCTTACCAGTCTTCGAGTATTACCGCCATCAGCGAGTCAGGCAATTTGGTTACGGCTACGCTGAGCGCAGCGTTGAGCACTCAAGTCGGCTACACGGTTGTGATCACGAATGTGGTTATTCCTAATTGCTTGCTGCCTGCCTGCAATCCGAACGCGTACGATGGCGCTTTTGCGCTGGTGTCGAACAATGGGACCACTATTACGTACACGAATCAGAACACTGGGCTGGCGCCAGGTGGGCTTGGTGGAACAGCAACCTTTCCTCCGCAGCCGGTGTTTCTTACCAGCACGCAGAATACTGCGATGTACGTGGCGAACTACAACACCAATTCAATCTTTGCGATCAACGCGGCGGCAAATACGGTCAGCAACACGGCGACGTATCCGGCGGTGGGGGTACATCCGGTAAGCCTGGCCGAGTTGCCGAATGGCCTTAAGATCTATTCAGCCAACGAGGGGGACAACACGGTCAGCAGCTTGACCGTCCAGACATTGACGCCGAATGTGGTGACGGTTCCTGCCGGTGTGACTTTGACGAATCCCGTGTGGGTAGTGGCTCGCGGCGATAGCCAGAAGGTTTATGTGCTGACGGAAGGCAGCACGACAGCTCAAGGGGAGTTGCTCACGATTGACACTGCCACCGACATGGTTAACTCAAACCCGCTTCCCGTGGGCTCGGGGGCCAACTTCCTTTACTTTGATCTTTATCTGAACCGGCTTTACGTGGTGAATCCCGCGACCAGCATGGTCTATGTGTTTTCCGATACCGGCGGAGCCAACGACACGCCGGTCCAACTGGCTGCAATCTCGTTCGGACCAGGTTCAGCCGCCTGTCCCCTGGGATGTTCGCCTACCTCCGTGACTTCTCTCACGGATGGCAGCCGGTTCTATGTTGCCAGCTACCAGCTTGCGGCGTCTTGTCCCGACCCATTTATCGGCGCGGCCTCGAGCTGCATTATTCCGGGCCTGACGGTGTTTGACGCTCCCAGTATTACGCCGAAGATCACTCCTGCACTGACGCTGCTGACGTATCCGCCTTTTGCTGCCGATGTGGCTACCAATCAATATCAGTATGCGGTGCCGCAGGTGTTAAGTTGCGCTTCGCCTGTGCTGCCTGCGGTCTACGCGCCCGGGAACACGCGCTTCCGCGTCTTCACCACTTCGTCCGAGGACGCCACCCACGTCTATGTCAGCATGTGCGACGCCGGCGCCATCGCCGACATCAACACCAACGACGCCAACATCAACGGCACCGGCGGAGGCACCACTCCAGCCGATTCGCTGGTCACTGACTTGTCCACGGCCGTCGGAGTCTGCACGCAAACCAGTTGCAACACGGCTTCGACGATCACTGCATTCTCGATTGCGAATAACGTGGTTACGTTCCAGGGAACGAATCAGTTCGTTGCGGGACAGCAGATTACGATCTCGGGTTTGACGACGGGAAGTTACCTCAACAACCTCAACCTGACTGTGTTGGGGACGGGACTTACGTCTTCACAGTTCGAGGTCGATTTCACTTACTCGAATGTAAGTTTGACGAGCGATTCCGGGACCGCCGTTCCCTTGCCGCCTTTGCAGACGCCGATCTTCCTGTTAACCGGCCAGTAGAGTATGACTACGGCTGAGGCTCGACGCCTGCGGATTCGCGGATGGTGCAGGCTGGAACCAGGATCCCTCGCTGCGCTCGGGATGACAATTCAGGTTGGGATGACAATTCAGTTTGAGGCGCGAACTGAATTCTCTTAGTTTCGGATCGCCACTTCTTCTTTCTGGGTCTCTCGCGCTGCGTAGTGTGAGTCGACGTACTCGTCGAGAATGTCGATGAACTCCGCGACAATGCGATCGCCTTTGAGCGTGGTGAACAGGCGTCCATCCACGTAGACCGGAGCCTTGGGTTCTTCGAACGTTCCGGGCAACGAGATTCCGATGTTGGCGTGCTTCGATTCGCCAGGGCCGTTGACCACGCATCCCATGACGGCGAGCTTCATTTCTTCCACGCCCACGTAGCGGCCCTTCCAGGTTGGCATCTGCTCGCGAAGATAAGTTTGAATCTGCTCGGCCATTTCCTGGAAGAAGGTGCTGGTGGTGCGTCCGCAGCCGGGGCAGGCAGTGACTTGCGGCGTGAAGCTGCGAATGCCCATAGATTGCAGAATCTGCTGCGCCACGCGAACTTCTTCGGTGCGGTCGCCTCCGGGCGCGGGCGTGAGCGAGACACGAATCGTGTCGCCAATGCCTTCCTGCAGCACCACGCCCATGGCAGCAGCCGATGCGACCACGCCTTTTGCGCCCATGCCGGCTTCAGTGAGGCCGAGGTGCAGCGGATAGTCGCAGCGCGCGGCTAAGGCGCGGTAGACGTCGATTAAATCCTGCACTCCACTGACTTTCGCGCTCAGGATAATCTGGTCAGGACGCAGGCCGAATTTCTGCGCGAGGTCGGCTGAACCCAGCGCGCTCACGACCATCGCTTCCATCGTAACTTCGCGCGCGTCCTTCGGTTCGGCGAGCGCGGAGTTCTCGTCCATCATGCGAGTGAGCAGCGATTGATCGAGCGAGCCCCAATTCACGCCGATGCGAACCGGCTTCTGATATTTCACCGCGACTTCGATCATGGTGCGGAAATTCGAATCGCCGCTTCGGCCAATGCTGGAGTTGCCGGGATTAATACGATACTTCGCGAGATCGCGCGCGCATTCAGGATATTTGGTGAGCAGGACATGGCCGTTGTAGTGGAAGTCGCCGATGATGGGCACGGGGACGCCCATCTTGTCGAGTTGCTCGACGATGTGGGGCACAGCGGCCGCGGCTTCTTCGTTGTTGACGGTGACTCGCACCAGCTCCGATCCGGCGCGGGCCAGGGCCGCACACTGCTGAACGGTCGAAGGAATGTCGGCCGTATCGGTGTTGGTCATGGATTGCACCACAATTGGTGCATCCGAGCCGACGCGGACGCCACCGACAACGACGGTAACGGTTTTTCTGCGGGGAATAATAGACATGTGGAGCTTCTATTTTAACACGCGGAAACAGAGGTTGTTTGTGTACTCAATCCTCCGCATTCAAGTTGCTCATCAACTCGGGAACGTTCTTGAAGGGACGCAGGCCGCCCTTGCGTGCTTCGCGCATGGCCGCGGCGGTTGCGGCGTTGGGCACCTTTACTTCGAAGGGCAGCGCCTTCTCCGCAGCAACCCTGGTCAGCAGGACGCGCACCGCATCCGATACGGACAATCCCATGGCGGCTAACGTCTTGGCCGCTTGAGTCTTGATTCGCTTTTCGATTCGAACGTGAACCATTTCGGTCGCTGCCATGATCCCTCGCTTGAGATACATTGTATCTCACACGAAAGAAGCATGCAAGCAGGTGTGCGGAAGCCTACCGCTGCTGCCAGAACCTGATTTGTGGCCCTTTAGGCGATGGGTTTTGGGCGATGCTGCAACGCTGCTTGATACGAGTAATCAGTTCCGCTGCTTCCGCCTCTTCAATGTCCCGTGCGAACCTAACAGTCTTGGCTCCGTAGTCAAAAGCAATTTGGCTCGCTTTGCGTCCTCTACCTGTTCCCAACTCGGGTTGATACCTCAAATCGCGCATCTCTCTAACGACGTATGATTTGGTGGGTCCGAGCCCGAAGATCGTTGTCTTCCGGCTCAAATTTTCCGAAGTAGCTACTATAATTTCGCATCCGGCAAGTATATAGAGAATCCCAAAGCTCACCCAGATCTCCGCGAATGCCCAGCCGATCATCCAGACGGCCGTGAAGAGATCGAAGTGACTCAGCAGTTTATGTCCGACCTGAATCCCAGCGTAGGTCCAGAACGTAAGCCATAAGACAAAAAAGAAGATGGTCCAAGCGCGCTTGGGAGGGATCGAAATGTGAAGCCCCTCCGCGTCTTCGGAGACCGTCGACCGTTGTGGAAAGGGCTGGATGAACGTCGGCATTGCATTATGTATTAAAGCCAATGCCGCTGCAATGCAACAGATTTCTGCAATGAGCCTTACGGTAGTCTGCCCATGAGCCCCGGCAACGTCTTCGCCAGATCGTTGTAGATGACCATGACGGCGAACAGCACCAGGAAAACGAAGGCGGCCTGGTAGACGCGTTCTTTGATGCGCATGCTGACGTCGCGCCGCATGAGGCCTTCAATCAGCAAGAACAGAATCACGCCGCCGTCAAGAATGGGGATGGGCAGAAGGTTGATGATGCCGAGGTTCAAGCTGATGCCTGCCGTCAATTCGAGCAGCGGAGTCCAGCCTTTTTGCTGGGCGGCGTAGCCGGCGTCTTGCGCGATACCGATTGGGCCGGAGACCGCGCGCAGGGAAACCTTCCGCTGCGCAATTTTCTTGGCTAGCTCCAGAATGAGCAGCGAATATTTCTTGTTCTGTTCGAGCGAAAGAGTCAGGGCTTGGGCGAACGGCAGTTTCGTAACCTTGGTCTCGCTCTTGGGAGAGAACCCCAGCCGATAGCGCTGTTCCTTAGGGTCTTCCGTATCCGTGAGCACTGGGCTCAGCCGAAAATTCAAAGTCTGATTGCCCCGAATTACAGTGAGATCGACAGGATTGCCCTTGGTCAGTTGGAGGTGCTCGATCATGGCTTCGATGGAAACCAGCGGCTTGCCATCCAATGCCACAATTTTGTCGTCTTCCTTAAGCCCGGCCTTGGCCGCAGGCTTGTCGGCCTCAATTTTGTTAATGATGACGATGTCCTCTGGGAACCACCCAGCGGAACCCACCTCAGACGTAGTCACGGGCCGAGGCACAATCGTTTTCTCAAAGGTCTGATCACCGCGCCGGATAGTGACCGCCAGCGGTTGGTTGGGACTCAGCCACTCGCGAGGCTGCAATTGTTCCCAGGTCGGGTTCTCGATGCCGTCAACCTTTATAATCTGATCGCCCGGTTGCAAGCCGGCCCTGTCGGCGGGAGAGTCGTGCTTCACTCCCTCAATCACCGCCGGTTTGTCGAGATAAACCGCGTACTCGTAATGCACCATGTAAACGGCGGTAAGCAGAAAGATGGCCAGCAGGATATTCATCGTGGGGCCGGCAATCGCGATCAGAAAGCGGTGCCAGCGCGAGTGATTCATGAACTCGGCGGGATCGTCGGAGCGCGCGTCCATGGGATTCTCGCCGCTCATCTTCACATAGCCGCCCAGGGGAATCGCGGCGATGCGGTAATCGGTGTCTCCCTTGCGGAAGCCGAAGAGACGCTTGCCGAAGCCAATGGAGAAAACTTCGACCCGAACCCCGAGCAGCTTGGCCACGGCATAGTGGCCGAACTCGTGGATCAGAATCATGAAGCCCAACACGACGGCGACGGCAGCGATGGCAATAAAAAAATCAGACATAAAGAAGAACAGCTCCCCGTAAGATTCAGCCACTTCACTTCACCCACTCAACTTCAGCCACTACACTACAGATGTTGCCTGCGGCCTTCCGGTTCTCTTAGTAATTTCCAACACTCGCTCCTGAGCATATCGGCGGGCTTCGGCGTCGGCCTCAAGCACCTTTGCGATAGACTCCAGCTTCCCCGTATTAGATGCTGAAACCGCGTCTTCGATGATCCTGGGAATGTCATTGAAACCAATGCTGCCTTCGAGGAACGAGGCGACGGCGACCTCGTCGGCGGCGTTCAGCGCGACCGTCTTTGCCCCGCCTGCCTCAGCCGCTTCATACGCAATACGCAGACAAGGGAATTTACTCATGTCCGGGGGGCAAAAGTCCAGATGCCGCAAGTCACCCACTGGGAAGCGCATATCCGATTGAATGCGCTCGGGATATGTTAGAGCGTACAGAATCGGCAGCCGCATGTCGGTCACCGAGAACTGA
>JBEKJF010000096.1:0-14123 GCA_050011375.1 Candidatus Sulfotelmatobacter sp. | reverse complement strand
GCTGCGTATGCCATTTGTTGATTGGCAATTATCATTTTGCACGCGATTACGGGTGTGTGCACCCCGGCATGCCTCTTGGCCGCAAGCATCTCCGTCGAAGCCGTGACGCCCCCACTGGTGGGATTGGCCATTAGTTCGAGAGCTGAGCCTAGGTGGACGGACGCTGGATCGATCTGGATTTAGTGAGAAAATAAATTTCGCAAAATCTCTAGAATCAATCACTTACATTCTTCAGCACTCGCAAAATATTGAAACGGAATAACTTATCCGTAAAATATTCCAGGGAAAGGACTTAGGTGATTCCTCTCGGGTTAAGCGCTTTAGAATCAGCGTACGTCTCGCAAAATATTGCATTTGCTGGACTTAGCTCTCTAACTTGAATGTCAAAGAACGATTGTTGTCTATTAACATTAGATGCTGCGGCGGGCGTCCAAGTCAAGGAGATTTGGCTTGGCGTTTGGGTCGGGGCGACGAGATGGGGGCAGCTATTGTTGCTCGCCCGGGTGAAAATACTGGTAGACCGGTGATCCCTTAGGTGCCCAGCGTTTGGCTTTCTCCAGCCACTCATCGCTATTCGGTGTATCGGCCAAAGACTTGTACGTTGAGCTGAGGTTCATCGCCAATTCGCTCTTCTCTGCCATCTGGGATTCCGAATCACCGCACAATGCGACACAAACCTGGTATTGCGTTGCGGCTTCCTTGTAGCTTTTCAGATGGAGGTAAGCGAAAGCCATTTCCCGGCACAGCAGCTCGTCCTTGGGATTCTTGGCAAACTCACTCTTGGAGAGGCGAATAGCATCTTGTGATCGTTCGATTGCGTTGTAGGCATAGGCAAGCTCGAAGCCGAGCTTCGGCGAATCAGGTCGTTCCTTATAGGCAGATTCGAGATACGCGACGGCTCGGCGCGAGTCTCCAATGCCATTGTAAAAGGATCCCCAGTTGACCTTGTGTGTGACGGGGTCTGTTTTATCCTCGTAAGATTTCAGCCAATCTGGTTTTTCCGGCAGCCCAAGCTCCGCTAAAGCTGCAGGCGGAAGAATAGCAACAACTCCATTTTGATCCAAGCGGATTTTGAGATTCATTTTGTCGGGCAGAATTGGATTAGGTGCGAGACGATATTTCCCGTTGGCATCAATCGTAAAACGCCCGCCATACTGCACCGTGAATCCCGCCTGAGGATCGATGTAAACGAAACCGTAGGTGTAATCGGTATCCTCCGGCTTGTGGTATAGAGCGACCCATCGGTCTTCGCAGTCAGACATGTGAGAGTCGTAATTGAGGCCGGCCGCTTTCCACGTTGGATCGCTGGCGACGTTGCCAATGTTGACGTGCTGGACTGCGCTGAGAAGCTCGGAGCTTATCTGGATTGCCAAGGCGTCTGCCTGCGTGTCGGCCCCCTTTTGTCCCGCGACAGGTTTATTAGGACTTTGCGCCGAAACGAGGCAAACGACGGCGAGTATTACTAGGCCAACTCGTAGTCCGCAGTTTCGCATGCGAAAAGACTAGCCGCGTCACTGGCAGAATGCTAGAAATTTCAATTGGCAAGGGTATTGGGCAAACCGAAGATCGAAGGCCGAATTGGTCAAACGAAGAGAGAGGGCCGTGTGAACCCTAGGTTTTGACACATTATGCATGCATATGCAAGAATAGCATGCATGAGGAAAAGTACGGTACCCGAAGTGAGCACTGGTTCGGACGCGGTTCGGCGCCATGCCTACGAGAAATACATTTCTGCTGCGCGCCGGCGTCGAGAGAAGACTGTTGCCATTAATGTGGGGGAAGTGCACCGGGCCTTGGCGCTCAACAATCGGGTGCCGCTGGTTTGCGCGGCGCTTGGATCGAAGAAATTTTTGACGGAGCACGGGCTTCGCATCGTTTCGAAGACTGGGCCTCCATCCGGACAGAGCACCACCGTCACATTCACATACGAGATTGTCGGCAAAAGACAAGATGACGTTGAGTTGAGTCGCCAGGAAGCCTGGAATCGACTTCGGGGATCGATGAAAGATATTTTTGCCGAATATGGTGGTGGCGAGGCCTACCTGCGCGCTGAACGGGCGTCGTTCCGCGACGCAGACGACGAGAAATGAGCCGCATTTACTGGGACTCGATGCTGTTCATCTATTGGCTGGACAACAATCCTCTTTTCGCGAAAAGAGTCGCATCTATTTATTCGCGAATGCAGCAGCGAGAGGACAAGCTCCTTACTAGCGCCGTTACTTTCGGTGAAGTTTTAGCGGGCGCGTACAGGAAGGCACCCCTGTCAAAGGGCGAAGACGTTCGCACAACATTGTTAAGCGTAGTGTCAGAGGTAATCCCGTTCACTCTCGAAACTGCAGATGCTTATGCCCGGATTCGTGGGAGCACTAATATCGCTTCGCCGGATGCCATCCATTTGGCCTGCGCCGCCGTTGCCGGTACCGACTTGTTCTTGACCAACGATGAAAAGCTGATCGGCAAAGTGATCCCCGGAATTCAGTTCATCGCTGGGCTGGACTCAAACATTCTTTGACCGTACTTAGGATTTTCCCGGACGAAGACGGGCTTCCAGTCGCTGTTTCGCGTCTGGCCATTCGCTATCGAGGATGCTGAAGTAAACTGAGTCGCGGACACGGCCGGTCCAGGTGAGCACGTGGCGGCGTAGTGTGCCTTCTTCTTTTGCGCCGATGCGCAGGATTGCGTTTCGCGATTTCTGGTTCAGCGCGTCGGTCTTCAGTTCGACGCGAAAGCATTTCCAGGCTTCGAAGGCGTGGCGCAGCATTAGATATTTTGCTTCGGTATTGACGGCGGTGCGTTGCCACGGCGGCGCGATCCAGGTGGAACCGATCTCCACGCGACGATTGATGCGATCGATGTTCATGAAGCGGGTGCTGCCGATCACGCGGCCGGAGTTCCGTTCAACGGTTGCGAACACAACCGAGTCGCCGCGCTTTTGCTCGTCGAAAGCCTTCTGTACGAGACGCTCAAAGTCCTCGCGCGTTTTCAAGCGGTAAGGAATCCATTCGAAGATGTTGTCGAGTGCATCTTTGGCGACATTCCAAAAATCTGCAGCGTGGTCGCGGCGAATGGGTTCGAGGCGGACGACAGAACCCTCCAGCGTGATTGGCGTTTCAATATTCAGCGGAGCTGCGACGGTACTCATTGGCGTTCCTTCCCCGGCAGGCCTATTATCTTGCATCTTGCGTCCGTTTGCGGCATCTCTAGTACGGCGCCGCGTTTGTAAAATGAGCTTTGTGAAATCAGGTCTATAGAATCAGATCTGCAGAATAAAGGGCGTTGACTTGCGATGATCTCAGCCGTCCAATGCTGTACAAAGAAGAACTGTACTTGCCGGCGATGTCAGGAGGGACGGCGGTGAAAGCGCAGTGTTTGCCCTTTACTCAAGTCCCGCATACGACTCGCCTGTTCACTGATTTCCTCGCGTATTCTCCTAGCGTTCAGTCTTTCTATCCGCATTCTCCATATTTCAACGAATGGTCTAAGGCCGAGGGTTCCGCAGTTCAGTACGATCCATCGCGCCGAGAGCGGGTCAGCGCGATTCTTGAGCGGCAGAACAAATCATGGGATGCTTCGTCGCAAACTTTCGCCAACCTCGATCGTCTGCGGCAGGGCGCGGCGGCCGTTGTGACTGGGCAGCAAGTCGGATTGTTCGGCGGCCCAATGTTCACGATCTACAAAGCTCTTACCGCGGTGAAACTCGCGGAAGAGGCTACGGCGGCCGGCGTTGATTCTGTTCCTATTTTCTGGCTGGCCACGTCGGACCACGATCTCGCTGAAGTGAATCATGTTTCGTTGCCTGGCCGCGACGGCCTTCTGCGCACGCTCACGACTTCGAGCCACGGCGTTCTGGGCGCGCCGGTGAGCAATGTGCTTTTGGGCGATGAGATCTTGATGATCGTGGAAGAAGCCGCATCTCTGTTGGGAGATTCTGAGGCGGTGCAATGGCTGCGCGAGTCGTATCGTCCGGGGGAGACGCTGGGCACGGCTTTTGCGCGGCTGTTTGCGCGGCTGTTCGGCCCATGGGGAGTGATTCTTCTCGATGCATCGGATGCGGAGCTGCATCGAGTTGCCGCGCCGATTTATAGAACGGCTATTGAGCGCGCGGAGGAATTGAATGCCGCGTTACTGAATCGTGGTCAAGCGCTGGAGAAGGCTGGATATTCCCAACAGGTGAAAGTGACGGCCTCGTCAGTGCTGCTTTTTGCAATGCGTGACGGCGCTCGGACGGCGATTCATCGCCGAGTCAGCGGGGGTGGGTCGGGAACGGCGGCGGAGTTTGTGATCGGTGGCGAACCAGGAGCGGAGAAACTTTCGTCCGTTGAGTTACTGGATCGTATCGCATCCGCTCCGGAAAATTTCAGTCCGAATGTGCTGTTGCGTCCGGTCGTGCAGGATTATCTTCTGCCTACGCTTGCCTATACCGGCGGCGCCGCGGAGGCGGCATACTTTGCGCAGGCGGGCGCTGTCTATGAAAAGATTCTGGGCCGGGTGACGCCGATCGTACCGCGTTTTTCGGCAACTCTGGTTGAGCCCAAGGTTCAGCGCTGGTTGCAGAAATATGACATCACGGTGCCAAATACATTCCAAGGGACCGAGGCTCTTGGGCAGAAGCTGGCCTCGCATAGTCTGCCGCCAGGTTTGCAGGAGGCTTTCGAGCGCGCGAACAAGTCTGTGGAAGAATCCTTTTCTGGATTAAAGGAAGCGCTGACAAAGCTCGATCCGACCCTGGTGGAAGCCTGCCAGACGGGCGCTTCAAAAGTACATTACCAGCTCGACCGGCTGCACGAGCGCGCCATGGCTGCCGAGTTACGACGCAGTGAAGTAGTGCGCCGTCACGCCGAAGCGCTCAGTCAGGCGCTCTATCCTGAAAACGCTTTGCAGGAGCGTGGTGTGGCGGGCATCTATTTTGTCGCCAAGCACGGGACCGAACTGTTGCAAAGCTTGCATGACACTCTGCGCACGGATTGCCACGACCATCAGATTCTCGAGTTGTAAAGCAGCGATATTGAGCGGCGATTCGGCTCTCGTGGGCCGGCCCTTGGCGCGAGTAAGAGTCAACAGCAAGAGCCTTTAACCGCGAAGTCCGCGAAGAAAATCCACGAAGGACGCGAAGAAGAGCGGCCTAGGGGTTTAACCAGGTTTCGAGTTGTTCCAGCGATTCTATCCGTGGCAGATCGCGATCGCGGTAGGCCCCAGCTAGGTCCAGTAAGATTGCTTCCATTCCGGCGTTGCGGGCTCCTACGTAGTCGACCGAATAGACGTCTCCAACGTACAGACTTTCGTCGGCGCGCGCCTGCATGGCTTTGAGCGCGGCTGCAAAGATTTCCGGGCGCGGTTTTTCGACTCCGACGATTCCTGAATCGGTGATGCTTTCGAAGCAGGCAGCAATGCCGCAGCGGGAGAGCACGCGCTCGATCCCTCCATCGGCATTGGAAATCACGGCGATGCGAAAGTTCTGGCGGATGCGGTCGAGGGCTTCGCGGGTTCCGGGAAGAATCTGGTCCCAGTTTGCCGAGTTCTGTGTGTTCTCTATCAGCGCACTGCGGAGGCTGGCGTCCTCTCCGAGTTCTGCGAGCAGGTACGTGTGAAAGGTCCACCAGAAGCCGTGATCGACGCGGCCGCTCTGCATGCCCTGATCGAATTCATTCTTTGTTTTGCGCTCGAGGGCTTGCCATTGCTCGATCGTGGGATGACGATGGCTCGGGATGGGGGCGAGCATCTTTGCTCTGTTGGGGAAGAGAAGAGTGTTGCCTACATCGAAGAAAATGACGCGCCGCTCTGGCATCTGTTCATTTTACTGAAGGTGCCGGCCTCGGCGAGCTTGAGATTCCTCGGGCATGTTCACAACCTAAAGCCCCTTTAACCGCAAAGTTCGCAAAGAACGGCCGCGAAGGGCGCGAAGAAAAGCACAGACTTGATGTGACCGGTATGGAAAAAAATTGTAATATGCAGTCACTTGGGCAGGTAAGCTTTTTTCGTTGAGTTCGCCGCGCTATGGGATTGTCCTTAACAACTCTGATTTCGGCCTTCGCGCGCACGACGCGCGCCGCGCTTTCGCTGCATCTCCTGTTGCGCGCACAATCCGCGATCGCGGCCAGCCTTATATTTGCTACGCGCCATTCCGGTCGACGCGACGGCGTTTATAACATTCTTTGGGCGGTCGTCTTCGGGTTCGCTACGCTGAATATTCTCAGTCTTGCGGCGAGGCGATTTGAACCGAATCGTCGCGGTCTCACGTTCGGAGAGTTGCTGGCGGTGATGGTCGTTCTGCTGGCGATCTTCCTGCTGGGTTGGGAGTTGCTGAGAGTGTTTCATATCTTTCCGATCAAGCTCCAGCGCTGAACGGTCGCGGAAAAATCCAGATCCGACGACTCAGCAACTCGCTGTCTTTGCGGGGGCGACCATTAAGAGCCCTTCACCGCGAAGGACGCGACGAATGGCCGCAAAGCTCGCGGGGACAAACCGTTTGCGGTATGATTCGCAAAATGGCAAAGACAAAAAATCCGGCCACGATTGAAGTCACTTGTCCCTGCTGCAGCGCGCTGCTGAAGGTTGACACGGGCACCGCTGAGGTGATCGCCCACACTGCGGCGGTGAAGCCAAGGATGTTCGCCGACATGGAAGAAGCCGCTCGCGCGATGAAGGAGCAGGATGGCCGTCGTGAATCCATCTTCCGGCAATCGGTGGAAGCGCAGAAACATGCTTCCGAGTTGCTGGAAAAGAAGTTTCAGGAAGCAGTGAAGAAGGCCAAGGAAACTCCCGACACGGGCAAGCCTATTCGCGATTTCGATCTGGATTGAAGGCAGGGTTTAGGGGACAGGTATCAGGGACGACAAACCTACGGTCTGCCAGCCCCTATCCCCTGATCCCTGACCACCGTTCCTATGCACATTCGTCCACTGCTTCTTGGTCACCGGGGCGCGCGGGCCGAGAAGTCTATTCCGGAAAATACGCTGGCTTCGTTCGATCTTGCGCTGGCTCAACGCTGCGATGGTTTTGAATTTGATGTGCGGCTTGCTGCGGACGGGCAAGCGGTCATCTGTCACGATGCGGAAATCCGTGGACTGAACATTGCCGAGACCTCAGGCGAAAAACTCGGCTTGCCGGAATTGCGCGAGGTACTCACTCGCTACCAGAAAACGGCATTCCTCGATATTGAATTAAAGGTCCCAGGTTTGGAAACGATCACGGTGGAGTTGCTGCGGAAGCTCCGCCCGGCGCGCGGTTTCGTGGTTTCTTCTTTCCTTCCTGAAGTGCTGCAGGCTGTGCACGGATTGGATGCAACCATCCCACTTGGCTTGATCTGTGAAACGCGGGCGCAACTCAATCGCTGGCCGCAGTTGCCTGTCGAGTATGTGATTCCATACCACGCGCTGGTGCGCCGGAATCAGATTTCTGAGATGAAGGCCGTCGGCAAAAAGGTCTTTGTTTGGACCGTGAATCTTCCTGCCGATATGAAGCGCTTTTCGAAGTGGGGTGTGGATGGCATTATTTCTGACGACCCTAAACTCCTGGCAAAAACCCTGGCATCTCCATCGCGGAAACAGATTGCTGGAACTTGAGCGTCTAGTGAGCGGATGCGGACAAACTCGTTCCGCCGGCGAGCGCGGCCTTGGCTTCTTTGATCCCCGCCTGAATAGTCGGTTCCCAGTCAAGGTGCGGAATCGTCGACACAGCGGCAGCTTGGTAAAAGGCCAGCGCTTCCTGAAAACGGTTGAGCCGCTTCAAACAAATCTTCGCTGCACCGAGTTGTGCCAAGAACGCCTGGCGCTCGTTGGGGTGGACTTCTGCCAGCCGTTCATACTCGTACAGGGCGCGGTCATAACTTTGCGCGTCGTCGGCAGCCTTGCACAAATCGAGCCACACTTGAGCGGGCGCCGCCTCGCCGCCGGTATGCAGAAATTCCTCGTAATCCTTCCAGGCTGCTTCCGGATTGCGCGCCTTCAAATGCAGGGCGCAGGTTTTCATGGTCGCTTCGTGGAAAGCTGCTGTCTCCTGCTTCTGCCAGTGGATTTGCTTCAACAGGTTCCATGCGTCGAGCGAATCGGGTTTTACGGCTACGTGGTTGGTCAGCGTGGCTGATGCCGCTTCGAGCTGGCCGCGATCCATCAGGCTGCTGGCTTGCTCAATTTCCGTGTCGGCCGTCCACGCGAGCTTTTCTTCGATGGCCTTATTGTGTTTTTGCTCGAGGCTCGTGTGCTGCAGTCCAAAGGCTACGAGCGCGCCAAACATGAATCCGCCGACGTGCGCCCAGTGCGCCACTCCGCTGGCCGAGCCGAACAGCGATCCGTAAAACATTTCCATCAGCAGCCACAGCGGTAGCAGCCAGTAGGCCGCGGCCTTGAAGCGAAAGAGGCGGAAAAAGAACAGCCACGCCATTTCGATCTTCATATTCGGAAAGCGCACTAAGAACGCTCCCATTAGAGCCGCTACTGCGCCGGACGCACCCAACGTCGGCGTGATGCTGCCTGGATTCGACCAGGCATAAAATTGCAACGCGGCCGCGCCCGCGACGAGATAAAAAGCGCTGTACAGCCAGCGTCCCCAGGCATCCTCGAGCACAAATCCCGCCAACCACAGGAACCACATGTTGCCGATCAGGTGCAGCCATCCTCCGTGCAGAAAGTTGGCCGTGAGATAGCTGATGGGATTCGGCTTGGCGGGAACGAACGCGTATTTCTCGGCTAGCGACGCCGATGAAACTTTCACATATTCAGCGGACTGCGCGTCCATTTCTTTTTGCAGTTGTTCCGGATCGTCCATCAGCCTCACGTTGGCGTCGTAAGCGTCGAAGATGTCGCGATTGGGATTTTGGAGGAGCGTCCACTGTGCGGGATGGCTTTGCTTGAAGCTGTCGACGAGATTCTGCGCCTCGGGCTGCAGCTTCAGCTCGGGATGCAAGGCGGCAAGAATCAGGATGTGCGCTTTAGCCTGCCCCAGCGCCGGAGCTTGCTCGTCGATGGAGCCTATCGTGAACAGGAAAACCACGACGTTGATCACGATTAATCCAATCGTGATTACCGGCCAGCGCCGGGCTGTCATGTTTTCGTGTCCGATCGGAACAAGCATCTGAAATCGCCCCTGCCGCGCCAAGGACTTACAACACAAAAAGCTTGTGTCAGTTTAGGTTTATTTTTGGCAGATTCCCAGATCAGAACTGGCTTGAACTAATCTTTCGTAACTATGTGAGAAAAACGTGGCCACGGATTCGCACGGATTTTCACGGATTGTTTTTGGGGGATATTGGTTTACTAGATTCAGGTTTTATCCGTGTGAATCCGTGTAGATCCGTGGCCAAGAATTTAGTCTGCTGCGGCTTCGAATGCCGCGGCCTGTCGCACGGGGCGCAGGAAGGCAGAGCGTTCCATTTCAAAGGCTTCCAGGTTGGCTCCCAGGGTCTGTTCGTTCCAGCCGAGAACCGCGCCGATGCGCAACGCTGCTTCGCGGCTGCAGGATTCCGACCAGCATGCGCCGAGCGCCACCGGCACCCGGCGCAGCAGCACATCGCCTAGAGTGATGGCGCACTCCTTGCGATAGGCTTCCACCACCTCGGCGACGACGTGCGAAGTGTGAGGACAAATTGGCGCTCGCAATTCGGCGCTCACCAAAGCCATGCGGGCGATGTCGGCTGCGCGCTTACCGTGCCATTCCATAATTCCGCGCGCTGACTCTTCGCTGATCGCACCGATGCGGGCGATTTCTGACACTGCGTCATCCAGCAGAGGATCGAGCGCGGGCCCCGATCCTATCGCAATCGTATTCGGCTCTGTCGCATTCAATCCGATTTTGCGTGCGCACTCCCGGGCCAGCGATGCTGCCGTCGTCAACTTGCCGCCGATCACCGAAAGCATGTGTGAGGCCCCATCGTCAGCGTGGTCGTGCAGAGTGTGACGCCGTGTTACCGCTGAGGGACTATTGTCGGGGGAGTAAGGCAAGGGCCGGATTCCCGCAAAGGCGTGCTTCACGCTTTGCGCCGAAAGCTTCGCTTTAGGAAAAAGTTGCGTTAGCGAGCGCAGCAGATAACTGATTTCCTCTGACGATGGAACGGTTTTCGCCGGGTCGCCGTTGTCGGCCACTTCGGTTGTTCCCACCATAATCTGATCGTTCCAGGGAAGAATAAAAATTGGGCGTCCGTCGATGGCTTCGGTGTAAAGGGCCACGCTCGGCGAACCGGGAAACCGCGGCAGCACAATGTGTGAGCCGCGCACGCCCCCCAGCATTGGTTTGGCCATTCGAATGGCAGAGCGCTGGCAAACACGGTCAGCCCATGGGCCGCTACAGTTGATGACCCAGCCGGCGTCCACGCGCGCATCGCGGCCGGTGATCTGATCGCGCAGCAGCACGCCTCGCGTGCGGCCATGGGCGACGTCAACCGCGAGCGCTTCCATGTGATTGCGGACGACTGCTCCTGCGTCGACGGCTTCCATCAACCATTCCGCAACCAGCCGCTCAGGAAACTCGCATTGCGCATCTTCATAATTGAAAAACGACCATCGATGGCCGGCATCGAGAGCGCGTTCGAACCGCTTCACTTCCATTCCGCTGGTGTCTTCACCGCGTGGCTTTCCTGCCATGCGCTGGTAGAGCCACAATCCAGTGCGCACCTTCAAGGCGCTGCGCTTGCTCGTCTCATTCAAGAGCAGCAGAAACTGCATGGGATGCACCAGGTGCGATCGTTCCCGGAGCAAAGTTTCCCGCTCGTGCAACGATTCCCGTACCAAGCTCAGTTCGCCGTGCTCCAGGTAGCGCAATCCGCCGTGAATGATGCGCGTGGAGCGGCTGGTCACTCCGGAGGCAAAATCATTCTGCTCAACCAACAGAGTGTGCTTGCCAGCGCGAGCGCACTGCCGCGCCACGGCCACGCCATTAATGCCCCCGCCGATCACGACCACCTGAAAGTGCTGGTCATTGATCGGCGCCCTTGGATTTGCTGCTAATACCATGTTTTATCAATTAGATACATGTTGTTCTTCAGGTAATCGTAGAGCCGCATGGCGTGTTCGCAGACACTGCGGCCTTCCAAAGTGTGCAATGCGCTTCGCTGCCCTGAAAGGTAACCTTGGTACCGACAAAATAACTGGCCAAAAGTTGGCGCGCGGTACTCGGTCGTACCGTAATAATGCTAAAAAAACTGGCCCGGCGTTCTGCAGCCGGGCCACCCTGTTAAATTAGCGCTCGCACTACGCAATTTTGCGCGCAGACTTCTCGCTCCCGGGAGCAGCCTTGGCCGCACCCTTCGAGAATAATGCGATCATCTCCCGATTGAAAGCTGGAATGTCGTCTGGCTTGCGGCTGGTCACTACACCGTTGCTCTCAATCACTTCTTCATCCACCCAGGTGCCCCCGGCGTTTTGAATGTCGGTTTTCAGCGAAGGCCAGGATGTGACCGTGCGTCCGCGGACCGCGCCAGTTTCCACCAGCATCCACGGACCATGGCAGATCGCGGCCACCGGTTTTCCCTGGTCGATGAAGCTTTTCACAAACTTCACCGCATCCGGATTCATGCGCAGTTGGTCGGGATTCATGACTCCGCCCGGCAGCAGCAGCGCGTCATATTGCGATGGATCGGCGGACTTCAGCGGAACATCCACCGAAACTTCCTTGCCCCAATCCTTGTGATCCCAACCTTTTATCTTGTTCTCGGTTGGGGAAACAACTTGCGTGCGGGCGCCTGCTTCTTCCAGAGCCTGTTTCGGCTTGATGAGTTCAGACTGCTCGAAGCCATCGGTTGCCAGGATTGCTATGGTCTTTCCTTGAAGATTATTCGACATGTATTTTCTCCTCTAGTGTTCGTACTTCAGATTGCGTTTCTGATATCAGTTCGATGCCACGTTCGGCGTGGCGGTTTTCGTGAATCGCCAAATCGCTGCACATTGCCGGCAGCACATTGCCCGTACTCAGCCGGCTCATTTAGAGTGGTTGCCAATGTCTACGACCGGCGAACGTTTCGAACGCGCAGTGGCGATCATGGAGCGACTGCGGGCTCCTGGGGGCTGCCCCTGGGATCGCGAGCAGACTTTCGATTCCATCAAGCCCTACACGCTCGAAGAGACCTATGAAGTGCTGGAGGCCATCGATAATCGAGATTGGGAGGAACTCCCCGGCGAACTGGGCGACTTGTTGCTGCAAGTGCTTTTCTATTCGGAGATGGGGAAAGAGCAGGGAAGTTTTTCGATTGATGACGTGCTTGACCGGCTCTCGCGCAAGCTGGTGGATCGGCATCCGCATGTATTTGGCGATGCGACGGCTGAGACTTCGGCGGATGTAAAGCGCAATTGGGAAGCTCTGAAAGTCGAGGAGCGCAAGAAGCGGCAAGAGCAGACGGGGGCCGCGAACACAAACGCCGACAATGCGGCAGGGAAGACCGCGCCATCGATTCTGGCTGGAATCTCTTCATCGATGCCGTCGTTGCTCGAAGCCCATAAGCTCAGCTCGCGCGCGGCGCAGATTGGTTTCGATTGGCCTGACATGGAAGGTCTGTTCGAGAAACTTGGGGAGGAGACTGCAGAGTTGCGCCAGCAGTTGCAGGAATTTCCCGCTCCCGGCCCGCGCCCTGAAGGCCGCGGGGTCGCGGGTTCGGGACGCCAGACTATTCCTGACGATTTGCGCGTGCGGCTCGAAGAAGAAGTCGGCGATCTTTTCTTTGTGCTGGTGAACATGGCGCGCTATCTCGCACTGGATCCCGAATCAGCGCTGCGCAAGACCAATCGCAAGTTCCGCCGCCGCTTTCAATGGATGGAACAGCGGCTGCATGAACGCGGCAGCACTCCCGAAAACACCCCAATGGAAGAGCTCGAATCGCTTTGGCAACAGGCCAAGCAGCAGGAGAAGCAAGCGTGAGCGCGGATGCTGTTGTGATTCGCAACTGTCGGGGGCTCGACGAGTTGCGAGCTTGCGTCGCCTTGCAAAAAGAAATCTGGAACTTCAGCGATTCCGAGTTGATCCCGCTGCGCATGTTTGTCGTCGCCGAAAAAGTCGGCGGACAGGTGATGGGCGCATTCGATGGCAGCGAGATGGTGGGCTTCGCGATGTCGGTGCCAGGTACGCGCTCTGGCCGAATCTATCTTCACTCCCACATGCTGGCCGTACGCGGGCAATACCGTGACAGCGGATTGGGCCGCCGCCTCAAGCTTCTGCAGCGTGAAGACGCGCTCGCGCGCGGCATCGAACTCATCGAGTGGACTTTTGATCCGCTTGAGATTAAGAACTCATATCTCAATATCGAAAAGCTCGGCGCGATTTCGCGTCGGTACAACATCAACCAGTATGGAGTCACCTCATCGCCCCTGCAGGGCGGCCTTCCCAGCGACCGACTGATTGCTGAGTGGTGGCTGAAATCGAAGCGTGTGGAAACTTTATTAGCCACGGGAAAGAACCCGGCGTTCACCAAACAGATTGCGATTGACGTTCCAGCGCAGATTTATGAATGGAAAGCCGCGCCTGAAACACGAAACAATGCGCAGCAAGTACAGGAAGGCAATCGCGGCCAATTTCTTAGGGCGTTCGAACGCGGGCTTGCAGTGCTGGGTTACGCGCGCGATTCGACAGGTAACGGCAAGTTTTTGCTCGGTGACTGGGATGAGAACTGGTCGTATGCATCGGCAGAGTGAACTTCGGGCTTCTGTCGCCAGCGACCCGACGCGCTTTCCATGACAGCTTTCGTGAACGACACAGTGGATTCCACAGCGAAGGCAATTATTCCCGTGCGAACCGAAACCAACTGGGTTCAATACGGCTCAGTGGGAGCATTGCTGCTGGTCATCGTGTTCTTTGCGGTTGTGCGAGTGCGGCTGCGCAGCATGCCTTTGGAACGCGATGAGGGCGAGTACGCCTACATGGGCCAGCTTATGCTGCAAGGGATTCCGCCCTACAAGATCGCATGCAACATGAAGTTGCCGGGGACCTACGCGGGATATGCGGCCATGATGGCGGTTTTCGGCGAGACCACCGCAGGCATTCGCCTCGGAATGATTCCGGTGAATGCAGCCGCAACAATCATGGTGTTTCTTCTGGCGAGGCGCCTGTATGGATCCCTGGCGGGCGCTGTGGCGGCATCCACCTACGCTCTCCTCTCTGTCCGTGCAGCGCTGCTCGCCCTCGACGGCCATGCTACGCACTTTGTT
>JBEKJF010000095.1:0-14173 GCA_050011375.1 Candidatus Sulfotelmatobacter sp. | reverse complement strand
TGATAACCCGGGGCTTTTGCTTTCCGCGTTTGACTCCCGCTGTTAACCGACTGATAATCAGTACTGCAACTGCAGCCTCATGGATATCTACGAGCAAATCGTGCAGCTCCGCCGCGAAGGCCGCCGAGGCGCGGTCGCCACCATCGTAAACGTGCGCGGATCGATCCCTTCGTTTAAGACGGCGAAGATGCTGGTGCGCGACGACGGCTCGATTGTCGGCACCATCGGAGGCGGCTGCGTCGAAGCCGATGTGTGGCAGGCAGCCCGTGAAGTCATGGAATCCGAGAAGCCGCGAACGCTCAGTTTCGATCTGAATCAAGACCCCAAGTACGACACCGGCCTGGTCTGCGGCGGCACGCTCGATGTTTTCATCGAGCCAGTGTTACCTCCAGCGTTACTTTACATATTCGGCGCAGGTCACGTAGCCGCAAACCTTTGCCAAGCAGCTGCAAACGCTGGATTCGACCTCATTGTCACCGACGACCGCACCTCCTACGCCACCAAAGAACGCTTTCCAGCGGCTCGTGAAGTGTACGCGCTCGATTTCGACGAAGCCACGCAGAAGCTCGACCCCAACGAGGCTTCCTACATTGTCATCGTCACCCGAGGCCATCGCGATGACATGCGCATCCTGAGATGGGCGGTGCAGACTCGCGCTCGCTACGTCGGCATGATCGGATCGAAGCGCAAGGTCATTGAAATCTTTAAGACGCTGCAGAAAGAAGGTGTGCCCGCGCACCTGTTCGACCGCGTTCACGCACCCATCGGACTCGACATCGGGGCCATTACCCCGGAGGAGATTGCGATTGCGATCACGGCGGAGCTGATCGCAATTCGCCGCCACGCGAATGCCGGCCTGCCCCATATGAGCTGGTTCCGTTCGCAAAAGCAATCCGCTGCCGAAGATGTTCCAAATGCGCCCGCGGCGCTCGACGAGCACGAGTAAACTGCCCAAAATTTGTTTTGTCATCCCGAGCAAAGCGAGGGACCTTGGTTCTTGCGTGCGCCGGCACGACTCGTGGTGCAGGCAAACACCAAGATCCCTCGCTTCGCTCGGGAAGACACTCGCACCTCTAGTCGTGTCGCTTAATCAAAAATCAACAATTCGTCTGTGTTCCCTGCTATCTTCGCAGCATGACCCGCGCTTCCAGCTTCGCCGGTGTAATCCTCGCAGCCGGAGACTCGTCGCGCATGGGCCGGGACAAAGCCTTGCTGCCATGGCCTCCGCCGGCAACCGGGCAAGCGGCGTCCACTGACACTTTCCTTTCTGCGGCAATTCGTTCGCTTGCCTTGGCCACAGACTTCGTCGTGGTCGTGGTGGGAAAGAACGAAGCCGCTCTGGCTCCGATCATTTATTCGCAAGGGGCATCTCTGGTGGTTAACCCGGACACGAGCCGCGGCCAGTTCAGCTCGCTGCAAGTCGGTCTGCACGCAGTGCTCAACCACGGTCGCGACGCCGCAATGGTCACGCTCGTCGACCGCCCTCCGGTGAGCACAACGACTGTCCAGAAGCTGCACGACGCCTTCGAAGCTTCCGATGATAATATCTGGGCAGTCGTCCCCGAGTTTTCTGGCAAGCACGGGCATCCCTACCTGATCGGGCGCGAAATGATGGAAGCATTTCTCCGCGTTCCGCCCACATCGATCGCCCGCGATATCGAACACCAGCATCAGGAGCACATCCAATATCTCGAGGTCGACGATCCGCTGGTGGCTTTGAATATCAACACTCCGGAGGATTACGCGGGACTGGCACGCGCAATCGTCGATCGATGAACTCCCCAGAAGCCGAAGCGTTTCTCGAATCGATTCTGCGCCTCGACCTGCGCGTCGCGGCCTTTGACTGCGACGGTACTCTGTGGGCGGGCGATGCCGGCGAGCGCTTCTTCGATTGGGAACTAAGAGAAGGCGGTATTGTTTCGAGCGCGCTCGACAAGCCTATGCGTGCGCGTTACGCCGCCTACAAACGCGGCGAGGTCGATGAAACCACAATGTGCGGCGAAATGGTGACCATGCACAAAGGTGTTTCAGAGGCGAAGCTAATGGACGCGGCGACGCGCTTCTTCGATGAGTTCTTCGTCCTGCAAATCTTCCCCGAAATGCAAGAACTTGTCCGGCGCCTGCAGGAAAACGAATGTGAAGTCTGGGCCGTCTCTTCTTCAAACGAATGGGTGATTCGCGCCGCGATGAAACATTTCGGTATACCCGAGAACCGCATCCTTGCGGCCAAGGTGGAAGTCGACGATGGCATCGCGACTGATCGTCTGATCCGCACTCCCTCGGGTCCCGGCAAACCGCAGGCATTACGCGAAGTCGCGAGGAAAGAAATTGACGCCGCATTCGGCAATTCCCGCTGGGATGCGGAGATGCTGGCGATGGCGAAGCGCGCCTTCGCCATCAATCCGAATCCAGATCTCGAGTCTATGGCCAAGGAACAGGGCTGGCGCATCTATTTTCCAGAGGGCACGCGGCCAGCTTCCAGCTCCTAGCACATCGAGCGCACCATCGGCTTTCGCTTAGAGGATAGAAGCTAGGAGCTAGAAGCTTCTCGTCTACAATTAACCTGCCAATGTATTCCGCGCAGTTACTCGATCATTTTCAAAACCCGCGCAATGCCGGAGAGATTGCCGATGCAGACGCTGTGGCTGAAATTGAAAACCCAGCGTGTGGAGACATCCTGCGCCTGAGCCTGAAAGTCAGCGCGGATCGGATCACTCAATCCCGGTTCAAGGCAAAAGGCTGCGTGGCGGCGATTGCCTGCGGCTCGGCATTAACGGATTTGGTTATGGGGAAGACGATCGAGGAAGCTCGATCCTTGCGCCGCGACGATGTGAGCGCCGCCGTCGGAGGTCTGCCGCACGCCTCGACTCACGCCGCACAGTTGGCACTCGATGCTCTTTCGGCAGCGCTCAGCCAGATCAAGCAATAGTCTAAAATTCATGCCATCCGCCCACACGCCGCGCCGCATCGTCAGCTTGCAACCCAGCGCCACGGTCATCCTGGCCGCCGTCGGCGAACTCGAGCGCGTCGTCGCATGCACAAAGTATTGCGCCGATGTAGTTCCTGAAATCACATTGAGCCCGCGCATCCTACTTGCCGACTCCTGGACGGCCAATGCCGAACAGATCATTGCCGCCCAGGCCGACCTCGTCATCGCTTCCGTGCCTTATCAGGAAAAAGCAGTCATCGAAATACTCAAGTCTGGAGCGCGCTTCCTGGGCTTTGCCCCAAAGTCTCTGGCAGACATTTATGCCGACATCGCGATCATCGCCGGCGTTGTCGGGGCGGACGATCGCGGCGAAGAAGTGATCGCCCGCATGCAAGAGCAGATCGAACATGCCCGCGCCCGCACCGCTGGATTACCTCGTCCGAAAGTGTTTTGCGAAGAGTGGGGCAAACCGCTGATCGCGTCGCAAGCGTGGGTCGCGGAGCTGGTGGAAGCGGCTGGAGGCGAGTTCGTAGGCGTACCCGGGCAGCAGATCTCCGCGGAAGAAGTGGCTCGCATGGATCCTGACGTTTTGGTCGCGGCCTGGTGTGGAGCTGGCGATCGCGTGCCGCTGGAGAAAATCGTCAGCGAGCGCAAATGGCACGAAACCCGCGCCGTTCGCGCCTCCCGGGTCTATTGCATTCGCGACGAGCACCTCAACACGCCCGCTCCCACGCTCCTTCGCGGCCTTGACGCACTGGCATTTGCGATTCATCCCGAACTCTTTGCGGCCCCGGAGGGAATCCGGCAGATTACCTCGGTTCTATCTTCCACAGCCGCAGACCTCCCGCTCTGAGTTAAGATTCTGCTCATGTCCGTCACAACCAGAATCGAAGAGGTTCGCAACGAAGTCACGGAACTCGCCCAGGCCGCGCCCACCGCCAATGACCTGATGCAAGGCGTGTGCAGGCTCTTACACGAGCGCATGCTGAAATACAACTGGGTTGGCTTCTACATGCTCGAACCCGGCGCCAAGCCGCCCATGCTGGTGCTGAACGCCTTTGTAGGCGCCATGACCCCGCACACCCGAATTCCGCTGAACCAGGGCATCTGTGGAGCTGCGGCCTCCAGCGGGAAGACGATTGTGGTCGACGATGTTAGCAAAGATCCGCGTTACCTCGCCTGTTCGCTTGAGACTAAGTCTGAAATTGTGGTGCCTATTTTCGTGGCGGGACAAGTTGCCGGCGAACTCGATATCGACAGCCATTTCTCAGCCGCGTTTGGAGTTGAGGACCAGCAGCTAGTCCAATACTGTGCCGAGATGGTTGGCAAGAGGCTGGAGAAGTCGCGGTAAACGCCGCAAGCGAACACCAGGATCCCTCGCTTCGCTCGGGATGACAAAAGCGGGCTGAGAATACATTGGCAAGGTTCCCACGCTCGACACCGGGCGGGTGTGGTTCACTTTTGACGCCGGCAGTTGACGCGCCGTCGCTAAATTCAAAATTATGAAACGGGTCGTCGCAGCCGTGATCGAGAAGGATGGCAAGCTGCTGGTCTGCCAGCGCACGCGGCATCAGACCATGCCGTTGAAGTGGGAGTTCCCCGGAGGCAAGATTGAAGAGGGCGAACAGCCTCGCGACGCTCTGCGGCGTGAACTGGAAGAAGAGTTAGGAATTCATGCCACCATCGGTGACGAGATCGTCCGACTGCAACACACTTATCCAAATGGAGCGATGGTGGAACTGAGGTTCTTCGTGGTGCGCGAATACCGCGGAGAGATTGAGAACCGGATCTTCCGCGATGTGCAGTGGTCTGCTCCCAAGGACTTGCCGTCTTATGACTTCCTCGAGGCAGATGCTTCCCTGGTGAAAGACCTGGCGGCGGGAAGACTTATCTGATGACCTCGCTACAAATTGTGTTTATCGTTTGGTTAATAAGTACCGAGTACCTGGTACCTAGTACCTAGATGGCTTGCGGCTTACTAAGGGAATGTTGCACTGGTGGGCCTTGAAAAAAAATAACGGCTCGAATCCGATAAAATCCTTGGAATCAGCTACTTACAGTTGGTCGATATGCGGAGAATCCGCCTAAAATATTGATTCCAAGGAACTTGTCTCTAAAATACTGCGGACAAAGGAGTTAGACGAACACTGACTCCCTAAGTTCTTTAGAATCAGTCAGGCTATTTCTGTCGGGACTGAAATCCGCCGGATTCGGGTTCTAAAATCCTGTGCCAGAAGGACTTAGCTTAGCGATATTCAGTTTTCAATGAGCTGTCGTTACAGCTAATAGTATGTTCCGGTTGCGTGAGCGAGTCAAGGGAAATCGGGGCCCGGGACATCGAGCTTGTGTAAATTGGGTCGAGGGTGTGGTTGTTCTATTCCATGTTTGCGGGATAACGCAGGGTACGCCGGCGGGCGCCGGCGCGCAGGAGTAGAATCGCTTCGTGTTTTTCAAGATCGTCGGCCAGATTCTTGACGTTGAGATCATCGCCTCAGCTAGGGGCGTACGCGAACGGCGTCGACTACGAAAGCTTTACGGCGGTCGCCGCTGGAGAAAGCTGAAAGGGAAGGCAGCAATCAAGCTGGCCGATGGTACGATGTGTTATGCCGAAGTGCGAGGCGCACGGCGCTGGGACGAAGGAGATCAAGATCAAGAGAATTCTGGAAATCCAATGAAGCGAAATGAATTTCAGTTCGCGGTGTGCGTGAAAAACAAGAATTACGCTGCCGCGCTTGAATTGCGAAAGCTTTACCAGGTTGTCGCGGACGAGACCGCGGCCAAGTTGCACCAGATTCGCGTGATTGACGAGTCGGGCGAGGACTATCTCTATCCCGATGAATACTTCGTCCCAGTGCAACTGCCGCAGTCGGCGGAAAAGGCTATCCGGCGAGCGAGCAATTCCGGAGATTGAGCCGTGCCACGGCCTCAGGTTTCCGATCTGGCGCCTTGTTCAAAAAGGCCTTTTATCGCAGAGTTCGCGAAGAACATCCGCGGAGGACGCGAAGAAAAACTCCTCCCTGATTTACAATAGAGTCATGTCCACTGAACTAAATTTCGGCCCGTACGTTGATATTGAAGACGGCAAGCGGGTAGTCAAGGATCTTACCTTCGGCAATCCTACGCCGGAGGGGGTCGTGCTCTCCACGCTCGATTCGGCGGTCAACTGGATGCGCAAGGGCTCGATCTGGCCGATGACGTTTGGGCTGGCTTGTTGCGCGATCGAGATGATGTCGATGGGCGCATCGCGCTTCGACATTGCGCGCTTTGGAGCGGAAGTATTTCGCCCTTCGCCGCGGCAGAGCGATCTGATGATTATTGCGGGCCGCGTTTCGAACAAGATGGCGCCGGTGATCCGGTTGTTATGGGAGCAGATGCCCGAGCCCAAGTGGGTAATTTCCATGGGAGCCTGCGCCACTTCCGGCGGCGTGTTCCAGAACTACGCGCTGGTGCAAAGCGTGAACCAGGTGATCCCCGTCGACATTTATGTTCCCGGGTGTCCACCGCGTCCGGAGCAACTGATCTACGCGATTACTCTTCTTCAGCAGAAAATCCAGAACGAGCGCGGCACCATCAAGAAGGCTCTGAATATCAGCTAAGTTTCTGCCCACCCGGGTCGCAGTTTCCTTCGCACGCCCCGTCTGATTTTTCGAATATTCATTTCCTTCAAATACGCTGAAAGGAATTAAAGTCCCGGTCGCATTCCTGCTCCTGTAAAGTAGGACCCCTATGACGGAGCAAGGCATCCGGCGGAACCTGGGCTTGATCGCATCGGGCATCGCTATCGGCGCACTGTATGGACTCTTTTTACGCTGGGGAGTGGAGCTTTTTCCGCGAAGCCATTTTTTTGTAGTGATGTCGATCGGTTTTATAGTGCTTCTGCCCCTTGCGGTGGGATTCACCGCCGTCTATATAATCGAGCGGCGGCAGCCTCAGCCTGTCTGGATGTGGCTGGTTGTGTCTAGTGCCGCCGTCCTGCTCTGCATAGTCGGAACCATGCTGGTGCTGTGGGAGGGCCTGATTTGTGCGCTGATGTTTGCCCCGATCGGTCTGATCGCGGGCATGATCGGTGGCGGCATGGCGGGCCTGTGGGTGCGACATCGACGACGGAAGATGACCCAAATTCCGCTGGCCTGCATCATGATTCTGCCTTTGCTAATAACTCCGTGGGAAAGCCGAGTATTTGCGCGCAGAGATTTACGCACGGTCGAAAACGTAATCGTAATCCAGGCGCCCGCGAATGTTGTCTGGCAGAGCATCGAGCGCGTCCCAAGAATCGATCCGCACGAACTCCAACCCTCGTGGAGCCACACTATCGGGTTTCCGAATCCAGTGGAAGCGACTCTATCGAGCGAGGGAATCGGAGGAGTTCGGCACGCGACCTTTGAGGGAGGCGTGCTGTTTGTGGAAACGATTGACGAATGGGAGCCACAGCGCCGCCTGGGGTTTTCCATTCGAGCGCAAACGGAGCAGATTCCACCCACGACGCTGGATGAACACGTCACTGTCGGCGGAAAGTTCTTTGATGTGCTGTATGGCGAGTACGTGATCGAGCCCCTTGCGAATGGAGGGACCCGTCTGCATTTGTTGAGCCACCATCGATTGTCAACGGATTTCAATTGGTATGCGCATCTCTGGACGGATGCTGTGATGAGCGATCTGCAGAAAAGAATACTGTTCGTGGTGAAGAATCGATCGGAGAGCGCATTCCGCGGAAGCTACGCACGTGAATGATGCCGGCGCCACAATTCCCGTTTCAGTACTATTCAGGGCCTCATCGCCCGATTGCCCGGAGTGCCGCGCAGGATTCCGCTCGTTTTCCACAGATCACTTGTGACAGCCGACGCTTTTCCAGGTGACAGTTGTCACAGCTTTTCAGCTCTGAGTGTTAGACAATACTCATTAAGGCAAAGATAACATTTGTCGCTGGGGCTCTAACCGGCGTCCGGAGAATCACTTGAAGGGAATGGAACTCATCGTCAAATCTATCGCCGCGGATTACGCACCCATTCCCTTCCGGCATGAATCTAACCCCTTGAGTGCTTGCGTACTGAAAGTAGCTGTTGCAGATCGCGCGCTCGCAACGACCCAGATGAAATGATTCAATTTAGAAAGTTCAGGGTGTGGAAGGTGCTCTAATGGTAGCGAAACTGATTGATGTGTTTTTTGGTTGCCGGCATTCCCGGTACAGCTTTCCGGTAACGATCCGCGGCAAGGGACGGCGTCCTCAGGCCGCAGCCCTGACCGGAACTTACGTGGCTTGCCTCGATTGCGGAAAAGAACTTCCTTACGACTGGCAGGAAATGAAGGTCATCAACTCGCCGGCTGAGAGGCGCGAGTACGTAGCCGCGCTGGCGACGAAACACGCTGCCTAACTGTCCGCGAGACGTTTACCTCAGCGGCTAAAGCCGGAAGTCGTCGTTACGTATTTCAGCACGGCTTGAGAGGTTCCGGAAACACAATGCCAATGCGAGATCGACCACGGGGGCTAGAACCCTGATTGATTTTTAGAGGCCTTACGCGGCGCTGAAGCGCCGCTCTTCCACGGCGCTGCCTGCGTTTGTGAGTTTTTCCGCAGCTAAGCCGTGCCCTTCCCGTTCTTCAGCGCACAGGGACGCCGGACGCGGCTCTCTTTTCCATCGGGATGAACTCCCGCTGTTCGTATCCCGTGTAGATCTGGCGGGGCCGGGCGATCTTCTGCTCCGGATCGTTCACCAGTTCCTGCCACTGCGCCAGCCATCCTACCGTGCGGGCGATCGCAAACAGCACCGTGAACATTGCTGGCGGAAAGCCCATGGCCTGATACATGATACCGGAATAGAAGTCGACATTGGGATAGAGCTTGCGCTTGATGAAATAGTCGTCTTCGAGAGCGATGCGCTCTAATTCCAGAGCGATATCCAGTTTGGGGTTGCGCCCCGTAACCTCAAAGACCTGTTCCGACGACCATTTGATGATCTTCGCCCGCGGATCGTAGTTCTTGTAGATGCGGTGTCCGAATCCCATCAGCTTGCCATGTCCGTCTTTCACCTTCTTGATGAAGGCCGGCACGCTTTCCTTGGTTCCGATTTCATCCAGCATCTTCAACACTTCTTCGTTGGCCCCGCCGTGCAGCGGTCCGGCCAGCGCCGAGGCTGCCGACGCCAGCGACAAGTACGGATCAGTCTGGGCGCTGCCGACGGAGCGCATGGCATTGGTGCCGCAATTTTGCTCATGATCGGCATGCAGAATAAACAAAATGTCGAGCGCGCGGGAGAGAACCGGATTCGCCACATATTTCGGCTCGACCATTCTCCACAACATGTTCATGAAGTTTTCGGTATAGCTGAGATCGTTATCCGGATAGACGTAAGGGAAACCAACGTTATGCCGGTACGAGAGCGCCGCAATCGAAGGAACCTTGCCGATGAGGCGAACGATCTGGTGCATGCGGTTCTGGGCATCGTGAATATCGCGGGCTTCCGGGTACACGCTGGAAAGCGCCGCCACCGTGCTCACGAACATGCCCATGGGATGGGAATCGTAACGAAATCCCTCCATGAACTTTTTGGTGGCTTCGTGCAGCATGGTGTGGTGAGTAATGTCGTGCACCCAGGTCTTGAGTTCGCTCTGGTTGGGCAATTCACCGAACAGCAGAAGGTAGGCGACTTCCAGAAAGGTGCAGCGCTCAGCCAGCACTTCGATGGGATAGCCGCGATAGCGCAGAATTCCTTTGTCCCCGTCAATGAAGGTGATACTGCTGCGGCACGACGCCGTGTTCATGAACGCCGGGTCGTACGTCATCAGCCCGAAATCGTCGGGACCGGTTTTGATCTGACGCAGGCTCATCGCGCGGATGGTGCCATTTTCGACGGGCACGGTGTAGATCTGACCGGTGCGATTGTCGGTGATGGTGAGTGTGTTCTCGGCCATAGAAAAGCTGCTCCTTGCTGCTTACTCTATACAGCTAGGGTAGCTCAGAGTAGCTCACCTCGACAACCACAGGCTGTGACCGGGGTCACAGGCGCGTGTTATGCCAGACCCAGTTTGGACCGGCTATGCGGGCAACGTTGGCACGGAGCGAAGCCGACGCGCCTAATCGCCGGGCTCAAGCCGTAACGCATTGCCACGCTGTTGGCCCAAATTTCCACGGAACGACACTCTACGCGGCACGGGAGTTGGCAAAAGACGAGTTCCCTTTCTTCAGAGCAACAATTGGATCTTGTCAAACTGCTGGGCCCAACCAATCTTCAACAGGGCGTACACGATGAGGGGAACGCCCACTTCTGTAACCGTGACTCTGGCCTTCCCCTCAGATTCACTGAATGCAACGATAACGGTGATCTCGTTGGGCCACTGCCCAGGAACCGATACTTGCGAGCCGGGAATTATTTTCCCGTTCTCGTTTGAGAAAGACATCGTGGACACGATTTTCTTGTTTGCGACGACTTCCTTGTAGGATCCAGTGTTCCAAAACATTCTTCCTTGCTCAGATTTCATCGCCCAAAGATAGCTGCCACCCTCTCGCACGTCGTTCCGGACGACGAGTGCGGTGTAGCCCTTCGGCCCCCACCACTTCTTAATAGAGTCCGTATCGTTCCAAATCCTCCATACGTCCGCTACGGAGGCGTTGAAGGTACGTTCCGTGCGGACGGTCGTGTGGAAGTTCCATGCACCAAGCACCAACAGGGCCAACATTAAGGTGATACTGCCCAATATTTTGTAAATCATGCTGAACCTCCTTTATTCGGGCTTGACATTGCTCCATGGGGAAACGCTGATTAAGTCCACATGCCGCGCAAAGCAGGTTTCTCGACTCCGCGGAATTGCCCGTGAAGACGGGCAATTCCGCTCCGCTCGAAATGACAGCTTGGTTAAAACAGAACTTCCCTGGCTGGTAAGGCTAGAGCATCCCTTCTAGTCGCACGTAGCTCGCTTCCATTCCATGTTCCATACCTGTCGCAAGCATCGCCGCCCGCGTCTTACCATCGGGCAGCGTCATTCGCATGGTCATCAGCGTTCCTGCGCCGTCGGCTTCAAATCGCGTTTCAATATGGTTGTCTGGCGTGGGATCCGGCAGGTGCATGCGCTCGACATGTACGATTCTGTGATAAGGCTCCAACTCCAGGTATTCGCCAGTGATGTGAAATCCAGCGCCTTTGCCATTCGTCCATTCGTAACGGATCTTGCCGCCGGGCTTGGCCTCGTTGATGCAGACCGGCATCGTCCAACCTTCCGGCCCAAGCAGCCATTTCTGGATTAATTTCGGATCGGTATGGGCGCGGTACAAGGCTTCTGGAGGCGCAGCGAAGCGCCTGGTCACAATCACGTGGGTATCTCCTTCGGTCTTCAGCGTCATCTTGCTCATCGTTGTTCCGCTCATCGTTGTTCCGCTCATCGTGTTTCTCCTTTTTTGTGTTTGTGTTTTTCCATGCCCGCCAGAACTTCGTCCAGCCGGTCGTAGTTTGTCTCAAGAGCTTTTCGCAACATTGCCAGCCATTGATCCATCGCTTCAATACCCGCTTTTGCGAGCCGGCGAGGCCGCTTCGTACCCTCGACTCGGCGAACGATCAGCCCCGCATCTTCGAGCACCTTCAGGTGCTGGGAGATTGCGGGTTGCGTCATCTCGAACGGCTCTGCCAATTCATTGACGGTGGCTTCCCCCTTGGCAAGGCGCGCAAGAATCGCCCGACGCGTCGGGTCGGCCAAAGCAGAAAAAGCAGCATCAAGACTTTCCATAACGTAATACTTATATAAGTAACTAGTTATTGTCAAGCAAGATTTTCGGAGTTATGCCTTTGACAAACCCTAAGCGCTAAGGCTTGCAAAATCTTTCACCCTGCCCTGCTTCTGCGGACTGAAATACAATTCCCAACCGGAGGCACACCCATGTACAAATCGGTTTGCGTAGCAGTTCTTTTGCTGGCAGCGTTTGCTTTTACATCACGTAGTCAGACCGTCAAGGCTGCCGGGAGCGGCTTGACCTCACCTGTGATCGTGGCGAGCGTGAAGTTGCCTAACTTGGTCGCCGGTATTCCGCAAACGACCATCTACACGCCTGCGGAGGATGGTCTTTACAGGGTGACCGCATACGCGACTACGACACAGGCCAGCAGCAAATCTCCCGACTGGACTTACAGTCTGGGGTGGACGGACGATGCCGGGCCGCAATTGGAGTCTTTCGTCCTGCAGCAGGAGGGCGTCGGGAAAGGGCCATTGATCAACGACTATAACTTTTACGGGGGCGCAGTGCGGACGTTTGAGGCCAAGGCGGGGACGCCAATAGAATACAACGTGCGCCAAGAACTCTCGCATGACGGTGAAATCTCGCTGTACTTCGTCGTTGAGCAGCTCGAATAGCGTCAGCTTGCCTTCTTCGTTTTTACAGCCCTCGACCCTGTTCCGAACAACGGGTCTGTTCCGATGACTCACGGATTTATGTTGGGAGCGGCGGTGTTAATGGAGACTACGATTGTAATGATTCCCCTGTCTCGTATCTTGAAGCAACGACCGCATCGCTGGGCAAATATCGTCGTGGGAGTCGCCCATACCTTGGCCGTCGTCGTATCCCTTTTTGTTGCGAAGCCAGCTTCGTATTATGTATTTTTTGCCTGCGTAGAAATCGTGAGTACGTCAGTCATCGTCGGGTATGCATGGACGTGGCCTAAACTTGAAGTCGGATAACAGTTTTGAATGTGGTGACTTCCTCAACTCCCCTGCAATCGGCGACTTTTACGCCAAGAACTTCTGCCTATTGTCGCAATCAGGCGATTTCATGTTTCGACCTTGGGTTAATGAGCGCTATGGCGATGTTTCAACAGCTACAGGCGATTACACGTTTTGACGCCAGTCAGTCACTGTAGGCGATATTTCGCCAATAGACCCCAGAGCAAAAGGCAACGTGAGCCTTCGGCAGGCGTAGCCGCGCTCGCGGCATCTGCACGATCACGCCTCATCTCCAGCAGTCTTGCCGGATGCACTCTCGCTCGGATAGTTGAAGAACAGCTGATTGCCGTCGGGATCGTCGACCACCAGAAGCTTGTATCCCCAGGAACCGTCCTTGACCACAACGCCCTTAGCCTCGAGTTCCACGCGCAGGGCATCCAACGCAGCGACCGCGGCCTCGTTGGTCGCCGGTTCAACGTTCAGGGAAATGAACATCAGACCCTTGCCAATCTTCTCCGGCCACGTGTCGGCCAGGATGAGCGCGCACCCCTGCCGATCAACCTGCGCAACGCGCGCTCTCCCGCCTTCGTCGTAGCGCCAGGGGCTCGTGAAACCAAGCCGGTTCACATAGAAGAGAAGCGAGGCATCAACATCCGCTACGTGTAGAACGGGTCGTGCAAACCACTCGGTCATAGTGACATATCCTCGAATCAAAAATAATCGCTTGTTCGATCCATTCAAACAATAAAGCGTCGCCGTTAAGGCTTTGGGTTGACGCGTAACTTTTGCACACCCACATTGTGACATCTGACCTTGCGCCGAAAATTAAATCGCGTAATCATAGTCGAGGCCGTGACAGTCGTGTGAGCCCACGCAGTCGCGCCCCTAAGTCCTTTGTTTTGCCGATTATGATATCTAACTCCTTTAGGCTCCCGATTTTGCAAGGAATTTCTTGCTAACTCGATGATTCCAATCACAGCAGGGGGTAGGGGGCCTATCGAGAGGAGAATTTCAGCGCACCAAGGCGTATCGCACGAACTGCCTAACATGCAAATTTATTTTTGAGCGGAGGCTAATTCGGAAACTGCGCGACAGTGGCCAACGAAGTAGAAGTGGAGGACGCGCAAGTTCTACCCCGTGAAACCCCGTGCACTCCGTGGTAAAGGATTTGGATTCCAGGCATGAAACTGGCAAGGCTTCGCGCAGTGCCGTAAAATCGAACTATCTCGCAATCGAGAATCGAGGATCATGAGCACGATCGAACAAACGAAGATCGAACAAACAAAGATCGAACAAGCAAATCCGCAGCCCGCAGCACTTCAGTTCCCTGCCCTGGCACCGCCACGCCGCTACCTGTTCGGTCCCGGACCGAGCATGGTTCATCCGCGCGTGTACGAAGCGCTCTCGAAGCCGATCGTCGGACATCTCGATCCTTATTTCATCCAAGTGATGAGCGACGTTCAGCAGCTGCTGAAGACTGCGTACGGCACGAACGACGGCGCGACGCTGGTGATTTCCGGCACCGGCAGCGCGGGCATGGAGGCCGCGATCGCGAACTTCGTTGACTCCGGCACGAAGCTCGCAGTCTTCGCCAACGGATAT
>JBEKJF010000094.1:0-14192 GCA_050011375.1 Candidatus Sulfotelmatobacter sp. | reverse complement strand
GGTCTGCTGGCGCTGCTGATTGTCAGTTTCGCTGCGACGCCGGGGCTGCTGCGCGCGCAAGAGGGAACTCCTTCCCCTCAGAAGCAGGAAGCCAAGCATGAGCCCAAGCATCAGCCTGGAATTGGGCGGCAGTTGGCGCACGAGACGCGCGAAGCTGCGGGCGAAGAAGCAGACGAGACGGCAGCGTTTAAGCAGTCTGCGTCGGTAGCAACGATTGCGAAGTGGACGGGAATGAGCCTGCAGCACGCCTATTGGCTTTGTGTGCTGTCGAATTTTGTGGTGATCGCAGCGGTAATCTTCTGGGCGAGCCGCAAGTATTTGCCGGGAATGTTCAGCGCGCGCACGGCGGCGATCCAGAAGGCGATGCAGGAGGCGCAGAAAGCCAGCGAGGAAGCGCGGCGGAGGCTGGCGGAGATTGAATCGCGCCTGATGAAGCTGGACGTCGAGATTGGAATGATGCGCGATTCCGCTGAAAAAGACGCGGCGGCGGAGGAAGCGCGCATCCAGGCAGCAGCTCAGGAAGATGCGCGAAAGATGGTGGAATCGGCACAACAGGAAATTGCGGCTGCGGCCAAAGCGGCGCGGCGCGATCTGACCGCTTATGCGGCTGATCTGGCGGTGGCGCTGGCCCAGAAGCAAATTCGAGTGGATGCTGCAACCGATCAAGCGTTGGTGCGGAATTTCGCCGGGGAGTTAGGTGTGTCTGAAGGTTCAGGGCCGGGAAAGGCTGGGAACTAAAGCATGGCTTCGGTAGCCAACACGTATGCACGGGCTTTCGCGGATGTGGTTCTCAGTTCGCATCTCGATGCCGATCGTTCAATTGCCGAGTTGCGCACCATTGCACAATTGCTTGATGAGAGTTCTGATCTGCGGCGAGTGTGGGAAAATCCCGCGGTTCTGGCGGAGCAGAAGCGGCAGTTGCTCGATGTAATTGCCGAGCGTGACGGGATTTCAAAGCAGGTAAGGAATTTAGTCGCCGTTTTGATCGATCACCGGCGAATACATTTTCTGGAGCCAATCATCGCGCAACTAGAGAAAGAACTCGACGCGCGGCTGGGATTCGCTGAGGCCGACATCACCAGCGCCCGCCCGTTGGGCGACGCTGAGAAGCGCGAATTCGAGGCGCAAGTCGGGAAGTTGACTGGGAAAAAAGTCCGGGCACGGTATGGGCAGGATGAATCGCTTCTCGGAGGCGCGGTGGTCCGCGTGGGAAGCACAATTTACGACGGTTCCGTCAAGGGGCAGTTGGAGAGATTGAGGGAAGCGATTAGTGGCTAGCTCCTAGCTGCTAGCTCCTAGCCCCTAGCTTGTGCGGCTGGGGTGGTTAGCTAGAAGCTAGAAGCTAGAAGCTTTCAAGAGCTGATTCTATGGCACAAATCAAGGCAGACGAAATAACGAAACTGATCCGCGAGCAGATCGAGAACTACGAATCGAAGATCTCCGTGGACGAGACCGGCACGATCATCACGCTGGGCGACGGAATCGCGCGCGTATATGGACTCGATAAAGTCATGGCCGGCGAACTTCTTTCTTTTCCGCACGGCGTGGCCGGAATCGCCATGAACCTGGAAGAAGACCAAGTAGGCGTGGTGATTCTCGGTGAATATACCGAGCTAAAAGAAGGCGACGAAGTGAAGCGCACGGGGCGCATCATGAGCGTGCCCGTGGGCGATGCCATGATCGGGCGGGTTGTGGATTCGCTGGGCCGCCCCATCGACGACAAAGGGCCCATCGCAACCGACAAGTTCATTGCGCTGGAGCGAATTGCGCCGGGCGTCATTGACCGGCAGCCAGTGCGTGAGCCCATGGCCACCGGACTTAAGGCCATCGACAGCATGATTCCGATTGGCCGCGGCCAGCGCGAGTTGATCATTGGCGACCGGCAGACGGGCAAGACCGCGGTCGCGCTCGACACCATCATCAACAGCAAGGGCAACGACCTGGTTTGCATTTATAACGCGATTGGGCAGAAGCGGTCGTCGATTGCGCAGGTGGTGAAGATTCTTGAAGATGCCGGAGCGATGGAATACACCATCGTCGTCGCCGCTTCTGCCTCGGAACCCGCGCCTATGCAGTACATTTCTCCGTACGCGGCGACAGCCATCGGCGAATATTTTCGCGACACCAAACGTCACGCGTTGGTGATCTACGACGATCTATCGAAACATGCTGCGTCTTACCGCGAGATTTCGCTGCTGCTGCGTCGGCCGCCGGGGCGTGAGGCATATCCCGGCGATGTTTTCTATCTTCACTCGCGGTTGCTGGAACGCTCGGCAAAGTTGAGCGACAAGAACGGCGGCGGATCGCTGACCGCTTTGCCGATTATCGAGACGCAAGCCGGCGACGTTTCCGCATACATCCCGACGAATGTGATTTCGATTACGGACGGCCAGATTTATCTGGAAACGGATTTGTTCAACCAGGGCGTGCGTCCCGCGGTGAACGTAGGTCTGTCTGTGAGTCGCGTGGGCGGCAGCGCACAGATCAAAGCCATGCGGCAAGTCGCGGGAACGCTGAAGCTGGAACTGGCGCAATACCGCGAACTGGCGGCCTTTGCGCAGTTTGGCAGCGACCTCGACAAAGCTACGCAGGCACAACTCAATCGCGGTCAGCGGCTGGTTGAGTTGTTGAAACAGAACCAATTTTCACCGCTGCCGTTTTCAAAACAAATTCTGATCATCTTCGCGGGCACGGGAGGATTCCTCGACGATCTTCCGGTGAATCAGGTCCGCGACTTCGAGGCAGAGCTTTACGAGTACGTAGACGCGACGAACGCGGGCTTGCTGCGCACGATCATGGAGAAAAAGATTCTCGACGACCAATTGAAAGCGCAGTTGACAGACGTGATCAAGCAAGCGAAGCAGCAGTTTGTTGCAAGCAGGGAGACAGTAGCGAAGTGAGCTCTAAGCCTTTAGCCTTTAGCTCTTGGCTTGAAGCGGAGCGTGATCGCAAGACGCAACATGACTTAAGCTAAAGGCTAAGAGCTAACGGCTAATAGCTGGTTTCAAATGCCAAACATTCTCGACATTCGGCGCCGGATCCGCAGCGTGGTGAACACGCGGCAGATCACCAAGGCCATGAAGGTGGTATCGGCGGCGAAGTTGCGCCGCGCGCAGGACCGTGCTTTGTCGGCGCGTCCGTATGCGCTGATGTTGACGAATGTGCTGAAGTCGCTGGTGGCGCGGGCCGAGATTTACGATCCGGAAACTGGCGAGCCGAAGCATCCTTTGCTGGCACAGCGTCCAGAGAAAAACATTCTTCTGATCGTGGTAACAGGCGACAAAGGATTGGCGGGCGCATTCAGCGCGAACATTACCAAAGCTGCTGGCCGCTTCCTCGAATCCAAACAGGGGAAAAACGTCGACATCGAAGCGATCGGCCGCAAGGGCCGCGACTTTTTGCGCCGGCGTTATCCCGTCGCTGCGATGCAGACGCGCAGTCTGGCCGAGACGGAAGAGTCGCTCGAAACCCAGCCCTCTGCCGGAGAACGTGCGGGGGCAATAGAACTTACGGGAGAACACGTTGGAGTGCTCGGCAAGTTCGACTTCACGCAGGTACGACGCCTGGCGGAGAGTGTGATCGAGCGTTATGAGCGCGAAGAGATTGACTCGGTCTATGTGGTCTTCAACGAATTCAAGTCGGTGATTGCGCAGCGGCTGATCGTTGAACAGATTCTTCCCATCGAACAGATTGGCGCGCCGGCGGTTCGCCAGTCTGAGGAGATGACGCAGGAAGAAAAGAACAAAGCTAAAGAAGCGGCGATCAGCGCGGGAGTGGGGCTGCGAAGTTCCGAATCTCCGGCGGACAAGATCGCGGAGCAATTCGCGACGGCCGACGTGGATTACATCTACGAGCAACCGCCCGAGGAACTGTTTCGAGATTTGTTGCCGAAGTATGTGGCCATCCAAATTTTTCGCGCGCTCCTGGAGTCGGTGGCCGCCGAGCATGCCGCGCGCATGACTGCAATGGATTCGGCAACCAGCAACGCCACGGATATGATCGATTCGCTGACGCTGGTGATGAACCGCGCGCGGCAGGCAAAGATCACGAAAGAGATTATCGAGATTGTAAGCGGCGCAGCGGCAATGTAATGAGCACTCAGCAGTCAGCACTTAGCATTGAGCCAGTATAGGTTGTTGCTAGGCGCTATTATGAGCCTTGAGGGCTGATTGCTGATTGCTTTATCAAGCTAGGAGCTAGCAGCTAGAAGCTGAATTTATGGCAGAAAATATCGGACACGTAGTTCAAATTGCGGGGCCGGCGGTGGACGTGCAGTTTCCCGAGGGCAACCTGCCGCCTATTTATGAAGCGGTGAGAGTGGTGAGCGATGGCTTCACCGTACCTAATCCCGTGAATGTAATTCTCGAAGTGCAACAGCATTTGGGCGAGGGCCGCGTGCGCTGCATCGCCATGGAAGCCACCGAAGGTATGGTGCGCGGCATGAAAGCCATCGACCAGGGTGGGCCGATCTCTGTGCCCGTGGGCCGTGGAACTTTGGGGCGCGTGATGAATGTGATCGGCGAGCCCGTGGATCAACTCGGCCCGGTCGAGTACACGGAGCGAATGCCGATTCACCGCCTCGCGCCGGCCTTTGACGAGCAAGCCACGACTGCGGAAATGTTTGAGACCGGCGTGAAGGTCATCGATCTCATCCAACCGTTTCTCAAGGGCGGCAAAATCGGCTTGTTCGGCGGCGCTGGTGTGGGCAAGACCGTCGTCATCATGGAGTTGATCAACAATGTCGCCAAGAACCACGGCGGCTTCTCGGTGTTTGCTGGCGTCGGCGAGCGCACGCGCGAAGGCAACGACTTGTGGCTGGAGATGACGGAGTCCGGTGTGATCAAGCCCGGCGATCCGGCGCATTCGAAAGCGGCGCTGATTTATGGGCAGATGACGGAGCCTCCCGGGGCGCGCCTGCGTGTTGCACTCACGGGATTGACCGTCGCGGAATATTTCCGCGATGCCGAGGGCGCGGACACTCTGCTCTTCATCGACAACATTTTCCGCTTCACGCAAGCCGGCTCTGAAGTGTCGGCGCTGCTCGGCCGCATGCCCAGCGCCGTAGGTTATCAACCCAACCTGGCGACGGAAATGGGCGAACTGCAAGAGCGGATTACGTCGACGAAGAAAGGCTCGGTCACATCGGTGCAGGCGATTTATGTGCCGGCCGACGACTTGACCGATCCGGCGCCGGCAACGACTTTCGCTCACCTTGACGCGACCACCGTGCTTTCGCGCGCATTGACGGAGATTGGAATTTATCCCGCAGTCGATCCGCTGGCTTCGACCTCGCGCATTCTCGATGCGCGCATCGTCGGCCAGGAGCATTACGACGTGGCGCAACGCGTGAAGAAGACGCTGCAGACTTACAAGGATCTGCAGGACATCATCGCGATTCTTGGTATCGACGAGTTGAGCGAAGACCAAAAGCTTACCGTGGCGCGCGCGCGAAAGATCCAGAAGTTCCTTTCGCAGCCGTTCCACGTGGCCGAGCAATTCACCGGCGCCCCGGGACGTTACGTAAAGATTGCCGACACCGTGAAAGGCTTCAAGGCAATTGTCGATGGCAAGTACGACGACATTCCTGAGCAGGCGTTTTACATGAAGGGCCCGATTGAGGAAGTGCTGGAAGCCGCGGAGAAGATGAAGGCGGCAGCGTAAGAACCGTCGTCGGTCGTTCGTCGTTGGCCATCGGCTGGCGGCGAATAACCAGCGACCGATGACCAACGACCAATGGCAGAAACTTTCAAACTCGAGATCGTCACGCCAGAAAAGAAAGTTGTCGACACGGCGGCGGAGGAGATTCAGATTCCCGGCAAGAACGGGTATCTGGGAGTCCTGCCGGGGCATGCGCCGCTGATTACTGAACTGGCGGTCGGCGAAATCACGTTCCGCGCCGGAACTGAAGAGCAACGTCTCGCCGTAGCATGGGGTTTTGCGGAAGTGCTGCCGGATAGAGTAACCATCCTCGCGGAGACCGCGGAACGCCCGTCCGAAATTGATGTGGAACGCGCACGCAAAGCCAAAGAGCGTGCCGAGCAACGACTTACCAGCGGTGATGCGAATGTCGATGTGGAGCGGTCTCTGGACGCGTTCCACAAGGCAGAGACCCGGCTGGAAGTGGCCGAAGGAAAAGTCCCCGCTTAGCGGACGCTGCTCGCCGTTCCATACTCCGCCCCCTGCTGTGGATCGCCTGTGGCACAAAGGAAACCTGCGCCATGCGATTGCCTGAGACTGGCCAGCCAGATATCGCGAACCGAACTGCCGACAACGAGAACAGCGAATCTTTATCCCGCCGCGGCGCAGCGATATTCCTGGGAGCGCTGCTGATGGCTTGGCCCGCGCTCTTCAATCGCTATCCGCTGCTTTACCCTGATTCGATTACCTACCTTGGCGACGGCCGCCTCGTGGCTCGTGCGATCTTCCTGCATCGATTATCGGAATACTATGGCATGCGGTCGTTCTTTTATAGCCTGGGCATCCTGCCCTGGCATTGGAACGTCACCGCATGGCCGATCGTCGGCTTTCAGGCGATGCTAACCGCTTATGTGCTCTGGCTCGTCGTGCGATCACTCTTGCCGCGGCGCACGGTACTGTGTTATCTAATTCTAGTTGCGCTGCTCAGCTTACTTACCAGTATGGATTGGTTTGTCAGTCTGATCATGCCGGACATTCTTGGCCCGCTGTTGTATCTCTGCATCTATCTTCTCGTCTTCGCCCGGGAGACGCTGTCCCGCGCTGAGCGCCTGGTTGTGATCCCCATCGCCTGGTGGGGAATCGTGTCTCATGCCTCGCACTTGATCCTGGCTACCGGGCTTTGCATTCTGTTGGTCTTGCTGCTGGCTCTGCGTTTCCAGTGGATGCGCGACCGTTGGAGAGCTGTGGGCCAAGTGGCGATGATTGTTCTGTTTGCTGCCGTCTCACAGTTGGCATTGCACGCATATCTGTATGGCCAGCCTTCGCTGAATGGCGAGCGGCCTCCATTTCTGATGGCCCGCATAATTGCCGACGGCCCCGGACTCTGGTATCTGCAGCGGCATTGTCCGGACGCGAAATTTGTTCTCTGCGATCATTTACAGGAACTTCCGCAGGATCCTGACGTGTTTCTCTGGGGAGAAAAAGGCGTGTGGGCGAACGCCGACGACGCCACAACAACGCGGCTGCGGCAGGAGGAGATGCCGTTCGTCCTGGCCACGCTGCGCGCATATCCCGCGGCGCAGTTATCGAAGTCGCTCTCGAACTTTGGCCAGCAACTGCGGATTTTTGGTTTTTATCTCTTTGGCCCGAGTGATTGGATGTCGGAGGAATTCGCGAGTGTCCTGCCCGGCGAACGGTCTCAGTATCTGCAGGGCCGCCAGGCGAAAGACGACCTGCCCCTTGAGTTCTTCACGTCAGTGCAAAACTGGGCGGTGGTTGCGTCGCTCGTCTTGATAGTCGCGTTCCTGCCTCGCATGTTTCGCAGCCGACCGTCCCGGTTGATCGGCCTCGCTATCGTCATAGTTTCGACGGTGGTTGCCAACGCGCTGGTCACGGGCACTTTATCGATGGTTGAGGATCGCCTTCAGAGCCGCGTAGTTTGGCTCATCCCATTATTGGCGATCATCCTGGTTCTCGACTGGTTTGAGCAGTTGGCAACAAGGCAGCCAGCTCGTACTTCCTAAGGTACATTCACCGAATCACGATTTTCCGACGGCACATACTTGACAGCGGCTGTGCGCTCCAACTTATCCCAAGCAAACTTTCGTCCTTCCAACGCGCGCTTCAGCGTCTTGAACAGCACTACCGAAAACAACTGGCGGTAGGCAAAGCGTTGCAGCCAGACCTGGCTTAGCAGCCAGACGTCTTCTTTATCGTCAGGCCGTCGCCGTTCGAGCGCAAAGGCCAGCGTCGAGGCCAGAAAATCAATGATCAGGAATGCAAAGAAGAATGCCACCAGCTTGTGGAAGCTCGCGGGATCGGTGGAATCGGGGTGGAAGTGTTTTTGGACGAAGTACCAGATCGTCCCGACGACGAACATGATGTCGATGAGCGGCGACACCAGCGGCAGCAAAATCTGGAAAATCACAATGTTCGGCAGCGCGACGAAGCCCAGCGCTCCTTTACGCGCGAAGACTCCACTATGCTTGTACACCGCCTGCAGAATGCCAAAGGACCAGCGAAAACGCTGGCGCATCAGCCCATTGGCGTTCGTAGGAGCCTCAGTATAGGCCAAAGCCATGTCTTCATATTCCACGCGGTAACCGCGGCGCAATAGAGCCATGGTGAGGTCGGCATCCTCGGCGACGGTATCGATCTGGTAGCCGCCAGCTTCGCGCACGGCCGAAACGCGCCACGCGCCGATAGCGCCCGGCACCACGCTGACGGCGCCGAGAACATCCAAGGCGCGGCGCTCGAAGTTTTGGCTGGTGATATATTCGAGGGCCTGCCACCGCGTCCATAGATTCACGCGGTTCCCCACCTTGGCGTTGCCTGCGATCGCGCCCACTTTCGGATTCATGAAATGCGGCACCAGGCGAGAGATAGCGTCACTGGCGATGATGGTGTCGGCATCGATGCCGACGAAAAGTTCGGCGTCTTCGATATGCTCAATTCCATAGTTTAGGGCGTCCGCCTTGCCGGAGTTCGGCTTCGTGAGAATAATGACTCTTCCGGCAGCTTCTTCGCGGACAAAGGCGGCGCGCGCGACTTCGAGCGTGCGGTCGCGCGAGCCATCGTCAATCACAATCACACGCAGGTTGGGATAGTTCGAGTTCAGCGCAGCCCTAACCGTGCGCACAATTACTTTCTCTTCGTTGTAGGCGGGGATGAGTACCGCAACTTTCGGTTTATACGAAGCGACCTCAGCGGGCCTTCCGAAGATCTTTTCTTGCAGCCGGTCGTAAATTGCCGCCGCACCGATGAACAGCAATCGGCCGGTCATGAGTAGATCTCCCAGGAAGAAGATCCAGGTGATCGCAATGATGCCTGCCTCGAAGAGCCAGAAGCCCAGCCGATCAAGACGCGCGGCCCACAGTTCACGGGTCGTCAATGGCGCCATGACATCGGCCCTGCTCTTGCCAAACAACTCATAAACCGGCGTGATTTCGAGACCTCGCGCTCGAACGCCCTGGATGATCATGGGCAGGGCACGCACAGTTTCCTCACGATCGCCGCCCCCGTCATGCAACAAAACGATGTTTCCGCACCGCAGATCATCCCCTCTGCACGGCGGCAGGTGCGCCATCACGTAAGCAGTGATCTCCTCAGCGGTGCGTCGGCGAGGCTTGTCGTTCCAGTCGTTGGGGTCAATCCGGTTGCCGACAGTGATGTAGCCGAGATCTTGCGCAAATTCGAGTGGCCGAACCTGGTCGGCGGTATCAGGCTCTTCATCAATCGCGTAGGGAGGTCGCAACAGTTTAACCCGAACTCCATCGAGGCTGGCGAAAAGCCGTTCGGTGAGGTTCAACTCCACCTTAAACTGCGTGGAAGAGATATTGCTCACATCCGGATGCGTGAAGGTGTGATTTCCGATGGTGTTGCCTTCGCGGTAAATACGTTTCGCCAGGCCGGGGAACTTGTCAGTCTGAATGCCGATCAGAAAGAATGTTGCGGTCGCGTGCTCCTCTTTAAGTACATCGAGAATCTTCGGCGTCCATTCCGGATCGGGGCCGTCATCAAACGTGATCGCGACTTTGTTGGGACTGTAACCGTAACGCCCCACACGGTATGGTTCGGGCAGCGACTGAAACACTTCGTCCGTGATCAGCTTCGTGTTGGCATCGATCGTGAGGTCGCGAACGCCAGGCGTCGGGCGGTCTTCAATGCGCAGAATCTCGCCCTGGCCCTCCATATCCACATCCTGCCCTGGCGGCACGCTGCGCAGTTTTGCTTCTGAGGTGGGGTCACCAGGAATGTCCCACACCTTCCATATTGTTCGATCTTCTCCGCCCAGTTTCCACAGAGCGAAAGTCTGAATGCCCAGCGACTGCGCCGAGCGCATATGGTTCAGGGCCGTCACAGCATCGAGAAACCAGACGTCATGCCGCAAGCTGCCCTCGTCGAGATAGCTGAAATGCGGATTCAGCGCATCGTCATCGAAAGTTACATCTACGTCGGAATCGCGCGCTTCGAGCCACGCTTCCTGCACAGATACGCTGTGGTCTTTCGCACCGGCGGGCAGGACACCGTTCTTCGGTTTCTGCACCCAGTCGTAGCCATAGTTGGCGATGGCGCAGATAAGCTTCTCGCGGGGAATGACCTTCACGGCGAACTTCAGATTGTCGACGAACCAATCCTGCGAAGCGACCGGCCCCGGAGCAGCGCCGGGATAGTGTTCGTCATAATTCATGACCACTACGCCGTCCGCCGATTTCGAGATCGCGGCATAGTCGAATTCTTGATTGTGCGCAGGCACGCTGACGTAAAGCTTCATCCCGCGGGCATGCAGGTCCCCGGAGAGCTCAGTGAGCAATGCAACATAGCCCGGTTGCCCGACACTCGGAAAAGCTTCAAAATCAACCATCAATCCGCGGAAACGATCGGAGCCGAGAAACATTCCTACCTGCCGGCGAAAGGACGCGCGGGCATCAGGATTATTCAGAAAATCCGTGATTCCGCCCACCCACTCGGTGCCATCAAAGTTGTTCACCATGGGAAAAACTTCCATGGCAGGGCTTTCCGTCTTGATAAAAGGCATCACGCGGTCGTCGACGGAGCGTGCGCGGTTGTTTTGCACTACGTCGAAGAACTTGTTGGTCTGATCATCCACCGCTTGCAGGCGGCCATCGGGGGTGAGCACGTGCAGCCAGTCGGGATAGAGCAAATCGATCTGCCGGGCAAAATCGCGGAGCGACGAGAAACTGGCTGCGTCCCAGGGTGCGTAGAAGGCCGCGCGGATGCCTTCTTCCTGATTTAGCTTGACCTCCGAAGCAGGCAGCTTCGATTTGCGGTGCGACCGATTGGCCAGCTTTTTCTGGCGCTCCCGAGCCTTTTCCTTTTCGCTTTCCTTCAAAGCTTTAAAAGCGCGCTTTTGCGGAGAGAAAAGCAATTCAGGCAGGTGGTCATCCCGCAGCGTGGTGTATCCAAAGAAAATAATGAGTGCCGTTATCGCGAGCACCAGCGCGTCGACGAAGCGTCTCAGGCGCTTCCAGCGGGCACGTTGCGGATCGTAAAAGACGGGTTCGGCCATGGATGGCTAATCGCTTATCGTATGCTGCGAGCGGCATACGGTCAATTCTCGGCGGGACAGGGCAGAGATCCTTACCAACTAAGATGCAATTTCCCAGATTAAAGATTACTCAAGATGACTTCCCCAAGATGACCATGCCGAAGATGGCGCCAAACGCGCTATATTTTAGCGTGCTCGAACTGGTGCGGAAGAATGTTCGTTTCTTTCTAGTGGCGAGTCTGGCGGCGCTGGCGCTGCGGCTGCTCTTCGTGTTTCGCTTTCCAGCCGTAGTGGATGATTCGCGGCTTTATGCCGATATCGCCCGGAACTGGCTGCAGCACGGCATCTACGGCATTTCGAACTCGGGCCAGATTATGCCGACATTCTCACGCCTGCCGGGTTATCCGGGATTTCTGGCAGCGGTCTTCGCCATCTTTGGACCGAACAATTTCCGCGCGGTTCTGCTGATTCAGGTTCTGTTCGATCTCGGCACCTGCTTCATCGTCGCGGACCTCGCGCGCAGAATGTTCTCCGAGCGCGCTTCGAAGGCAGCGTTTCTTCTTGCCGCCCTCTGTCCCTTCCTGGCGAATTATGCAGGAGCGGCTCTCACCGAGACGCTCGAGATTTTCTTCACTGCGTTCGCGTTGGATCTAGCGGTGTACGGATCGGATTTTTTTCGCAAAGAAATTGAGCCGCCTTCGGAATGGAGAACATGGCTCGCATGCGGACTTTGCATCGGTGCCTGCATCCTGTTGCGGCCGGATGGCGGCATTCTGTTCGCTGCCATTGGCGGATATTTATTTTTTCTTCTCCTGCGGCGCATTCTTGCGCGGCGGACATCACGCTCTGCCTCTCCGCAGCGGCTCGGTCCTGTATTTCGTGCCGGAGTGATTCTCACCATCGCAGCCTTCGCTCCTCTCGTTCCATGGACGTTGCGTAACCTCCACACTATGCACCGCTTCCAGCCGCTCGCGCCTCGCTACGCCAACGACGCCGATGAGAACGTAGTGCCGGGATTCAACCGCTGGACGAAGACTTGGATGGCCGAATACACCTCCGTGCAGGAAATCTATTGGAAACTTCCCGAGGAGACAATCGATCTCGCCCAACTGCCGGACCGCGCCTTCGATTCGCCCGAGCAGCGCCAGCGGACCGAACAACTCTTTGCCGAGTACAACCGCGATCATGACATCCTCGGAGACCTTGACTCGCGTTTCGCGGCGCTTGCCGCCGAGCGAATCCGCTCCGCGCCTTTGCGCTACTACGTTTGGCTTCCAGCGTTTCGCATCGCAGACATGTGGCTGCGTCCGCGAATCGAGTTGCTGCCCTCTGATCCCCGCTGGTGGGAGTTCAATGATGAAGTTGTGTGGCTGACAGTGAGTATCGCCTTCGGAATTATCAACCTCGCCTATGTCCTGGCCGCCGCTGCAGGGCTGCTGCGATCGCGCGAAGTTGCCGGCATTGGATTATTCCTTTTATTCGTCCTGCTGCGTTCCCTGTTCCTCGGAAGCATCGAGAACCCGGAGCCACGCTACACGCTCGAATGCTATCCCGTGGTGTTAGTGCTGGCGGCATCGCTGTTCTCTCCGGTCGGCAAGTCAAATCAGTAAATCGAATTGCAGCTATCGAAAACCCGCATAAATAGACTTCCAAATTCAGAACGCCGTATGTGAAACGGAGTATTCAAACGTTTCATTCCGCCTAACGCATTGAAAATTAAACTTGAATATTGTGGTCCACTAGTTGCACAATAGCGCCCCATCAGGTTCCCCAGGGTCTCAACCGCTGGTAACCGGGCAACATGTTCCGCAATGTACGCCCGCCCTTGGGTAAAGGGGATTCTATGCGTCGTGGTGCACGTGTAGTTACGTTCTGGTTTGGATTTCTCCTTGCCTTCAGCACTCTGCTGGTGGCGCAAACAGCAACTACATCCTTGCGCGGCACGGTCTACGATTCCAAAGGCGCCGTGTTGCCGCATGCGACCGTGACCCTTAACAATCCGGCTAACGGATTCACCCGCACAACCAAGAGCGACGGTCAGGGAAGCTACCAGTTCCTCGAGCTTCCGCCCGCGAAGTATGATCTCGCCGTCGAAGCCGCCGGCTTCTCCACCTTGAAACAAAGTGGAGTGGAACTCCAGGTGGCGACTCCCGCCACGCTGAACGTCACGATGCAAGTTACGGGTGGAACCGTGGTCGTGGAAGTGAGCGGTACGGCTCCCATGGTCAACACCCAGGACGCCACGCTCGGTCACGCTTTCGGGGCAGAGCAAATTGCCGACCTGCCATTCGAAGGGCGCGATCCCGCGGGCATTCTGAGCCTGCAGACGGGAGTGGTCTTCACCGGCAACAGCCCTCATATCGCCGGTGCATCCGACAGCCGGGCTGGTTCTGTGAACGGCGCACGCAGCGATCAAACCAACATCACCCTCGATGGCGTCGATGACAATGATCAGCTTCTGGGCACTGCCTTCTCGGGAGCAATCCGCGCGCCGCTCGACTCATTGGAAGAGCTTAAGGTCACCACCAGCAACTCCGATGCGGATTCGGGACGCTCCTCCGGCGGACAAGTGTCTTTGGTGACGAAGAGTGGAACCAATCACATTCACGGCTCACTTTACGAGTACAACCGCCCCAATTTCACCGCGGCCAACGACTGGTTCAACAAAGCGGCCCAGATCAACGAGGGCGAGTCGAATACTGCGCCGTTCTTGTTGCGCAATACCTTCGGAGCGAACGTGGGTGGACCCATCATTAAGGACCGCCTCTTTTTCTTTGTCGCCTACGAAGGCCAGCGCAAGCGGGAGGACCTGCAGGTCACGCGCGTTGTTCCCAGCGAGGCGATGAAAGCCGGATCCATCAGCTATCCATGCGATACGGTAAATGACGCTGCCGACTGCAATCTCGGCAACCCCAACGTCCAGCAGGTCGGAGGCGCTCTCGTCGCTACATTGAATGCCAGCCAGATCGCGGGCATGGATCCGAACTGTTCGACCGAGACCCCCGACACCTGCCCGCTAGGTCCGGGGCCAAACCCATTGCTGGCG
>JBEKJF010000093.1:0-14227 GCA_050011375.1 Candidatus Sulfotelmatobacter sp. | reverse complement strand
TCTGCACGTGCGATTGCGGCAGGTGGGCATGCGCAATCTTGCCATGGCGTTTCCCGAAAAAAGTGATGCGGAGCGAGCGCGGATTCTGCGCGGGGAATTCACTTCGCTCGGGCGTCAACTGGCGGAAGTCTGCCATTTTCCCGATTACACGCTGGAGAACGTCGACGAAGTTGTTGTGTTTGACGGTTTCGAGAATTACGAACAGGCTCACGCTCGCGGCAAGGGCGTGCTTTTGTTTGCGGGGCATTTTGGCGGGTGGGAGCTTTCGTCGTTTGTGTTGTCGATGCGCGGGCATTGGATGTACGTTCTCATGCGCGGCATGGACAATGCGTATCTGGGCGAGTTGATCCTGCGCTACCGGACGATGCATGGTAATAAGGCCGTCGACAAAGATGATTTTGTGCGCGGGTTGCTCTCGGCGATGAAGGGCGGGGAAGTGGTGGGTCTGTTGATGGATACGAACATGACTCCGCCGCAGGGGATCTTTGTGGATTTCTTTGGGATTCCGGCGTGCACGGCTGCGGGGCCAGCGCGGATTGCTTTGCGTACCGATGCGGCTGTGGTGCCTACGTTTACGATTTGGGATGCGGCGCTGGGGAAATACCGGTTGCGGTTTGATCCTGCGGTGGAGTTAGTGCGCACGGGCGATCTGGAAGCCGACATCAAGGCCAACACGCAGAAATTTACCTCGGTGATTGAAGAGTATGTGAGGAAGTATCCGGAGCAGTGGTTGTGGGTGCACCGGCGGTGGAAGACGCGGCCTCCGGGGGATGCTCCGCTGTATTAGGAACGGCTTCGGCTTTCGGGCTTCCGGCTTCCGGCTTCCGGCTTCCGGCTTCCGGCTTCCGGTCGCGATGCGCCGAAAGCCGCGTCAGTTGTCGGGTTTCGAGCTTTCTGCGTGTATAATTTGGGCACTTTGCGCTCGGTCGCGTTATTTGTTCCGGCGCGAGACGCGAAGTAAATCGTTTGACGATTGTGAGAGCCGCTACCCAGGAGATCAAGTGCACTCGATAAAAATCAGGTTCGTAGATTTCTTTCATCAGGCAGTTATTGTGCGCGCGGGAATTTTTCTTTTCGTACTTATCGCGATTGCGTTTTCGGATCACTCGGCTTTTGCTCAGACTGGATATACGGGAATTTTTGGGGGCGGTCCGTTTTACAAGAACGCTTCGGCGAACATTACTGAGATCGAGAACTCCGGGTTTTCGGAAGCCATTGTGTGGAGCGTCGAGGTCAGCACTACGGGCGACTTGAATTTCAATGGCGAGTTTCCGTTGACCTCCGGCGGCGTTTATGTCGGCAACGAATACTATCCTGATTTTCCTGGGGATATGGCCCAGCTGAAACTCGGCACGGTGAAGAGGGTGACGTTCAGCGTCGGCTCCTCCAATTATGGAGACTGGGAGAACATCACGAATCTCGTGAATGCGCAGGGGACGGGGCCGACGAGCATTCTTTATCAGGATTTTCAGGCGCTAAAAGCGGCGATACCGGCGCTTGATGCGATCGATTTTGACGACGAGAATAGTTTTAATTCTCCTACGACGATTTCGTTTGGCGTGATGCTGGGGAATCTGGGCTACCACGTGATGCCCGACGCTTTCGACCAGAGCAGTTATTGGACGAACGTAGTTTCGCAGATTAATACTCAACTTCCGGGCACGTCGGATGGAGTTCACTTGCAGGCTTATGCGGGCGGGGCTGGGAATAATCCGTGCGTGGGGTGGAATTTTGGAGCGGTGCCCGTGTTTCCTGGGCTGTGGGATCAGGACGATACGCCGAGCCAGGTGCAGACTACGATGACCGGCTGGCACAATCAGTGTGGCATTATCGGCGGATTCATGTGGCTCTACGATGATTTTGTGGGCACTGGGCTTGCGGCGCAATACGCCAGCGCGATCAATACGGCGGTGGGCGCGCCCGGATTTACGCTTGCCGGGCCGGCGAGCGTGTTCGTGAATCAGAGTTCAACTGCGAACGCTGCGATCACGATTACGGATGTAAATGGCTTTACGGGCACGGTGACTTTGACTGTGTCGGGCCTGCCGAAAGGCGTTACGGCTTCGGTGCAGGGAACGGGAAGTAAACAAACAGTTGTGTTCAAGGCGAGTGCTTCTGCTACGACTGGATTCTCTACCCTTACTATTACGGGCACTTCGGGCAGCACCACAAAAACCCTTAGTCTCAGCCTGGCGGTAAGCGCCGCCGTGGGCACAAAGGGAACTGGCACTGAGGTGAATCTAACTTCGGAGTTCAATCTTTACGGTATCTACACCGACGGTTCGACTTATTCGACGGGAGGGTTGGATGGTGGAGGGTATTCGTACTCGGCGAAGCTGCTGACTACGTCGCGTGTGTTTAACGGCACGCTCTTTACATTTGGTCCTGCCAATGAACTGGATGCGGTTGGTTGCAGTGGACAAACGGTTACGCTGACCTCGGGCAAGTATTCCGCACTAATGTTGTTGGCGACGGGGATCGAGGGGAATCAGGCGTCCGAGACTCTTACTGTTAAATACACTGATGGGACGAGTACGAAATTTACTCAGAGTTTCAGCGACTGGTACACTCCGCAAAAATATACTGGCGAGTCTGAAGGCGTGGCCATGGCGTACCGGAATTTCGACAACGGAACGAAGGATGAACGAACGTTTAATTTGTACGCCTACACGTTCGCCCTGAATCCGGCGAAAACTGTGAAGAGCGTTACCTTGCCGAGCGATTCGCATGTGGTGGTGCTGGCGGCAACGCTGGTGCCAGTGAAGGGCGCGCCGGGGCAGTAATAATGAGATATGGGTGCCCGGGTTAAAACCAGCCCTCGCTGCATTAGAGTCAAAATCTTCTCGCTGCAGGCTGCACCGCAGCCCACTTCTCGCAAAGAACGCGAGAAATGGGGCACCCGTTTTTGCATATTTCCGAGATTTCGGCCACCCGTGAAAGGCGAGGTATCCTCAGTTATGGTTGGACCGACGAAGGTGGTCCCGTTCACCGTCTCTCAGTCGCTCCTCGTCTGCTTCACTCTGTTGGCTTGGTGCTTATGCTGTTCGTCGGGAACGGCGCAGACTAACCTCGCCTTGGATCGGCCGGCAGGCGCCTCAAGCTTTTATAGTGGCGCGGGGGGCAGCTTTCCTCCAACGAATGCCGTCGATGGCAAGCTCAGTACACGATGGGAGGCGAGCGGCGGCAGTTTTCCGCAGTGGCTGGTCGTGGATTTAGGAAGAATTTATTCGCTCACCTCGGTAAGGCAAACTTTTTACGATTCGGATACGTGGTACTACAAGCTGGAAGCCTCCAATGATAACGGTGTGCAAATCGACGCGACCTGGACCGTTCTGGCGGATCACACCGCTGGCATCACCGGTCGATCTTTTACGGATTCGGTATCCGGAAATTTTCGATACGTCCGGCTTTACGTTACAAATGCCAATGCAGACTGGGCAACCAGCGAGGAATTGGCGGCCTACGGGTCCACCTATACGCAGATTGATAATGTAGTGCTACCGCCTGTCCCCATCCAAACCGGCAACTACATCGTGGGCGCTCAGATGTGCAATTTGTGGGCGGACTCGGTGTTTTGGGACACGATCGTTCCCTATCCCCACACCTATCCCCTGATGGGTTACTACGATGAGGCTAAGGACATATCGACGGACTGGCAGATTAAGATGGCCGTTGACCACGGTATCGCTTTCTTCCAGAGTTGCTGGTATCGCATGGCGGACAATGCTGGCCAGTCGCCGGTGCTCGCCAGTTACGACCAGTTCATCAATTCGATCGCGAATACTGCGAAGTACAGATCGGACATCAGTTGGACGATCGACTGGGACGACAATACGATCAACGGTTCTTACGTGACCAGCGTGGCGGATTTCGAAGAGAATCTCGTCCCTTATTGGATCACCAATTATTTCAGCAAGCCCAATTATTACAAGATTGGCAACAAGCCGGTGATGACCATCTTCGACTATGAAGAATTCAAGAACGAAGTTGGTGGCTTGAGCAACGCCGCGGCGGCGATCAGCTATTTTCGACAGGCAGCCGTAAACGCAGGGTTCGAGGGTTTAATTCTGATCACGATGAATAACGTGACCACGACGCAAAACAACTCCGATGCCAAGGCGGAAGGCTTCGACTATATTTCCTCGTATAACATTCCGACTTTCACGGAACTCATTGCCAGCAGTTGCCCTACCGACACGCAGATCCTCAGTGAACAGCAGACGGCGTGGAGCAATTGGAAGGCGAACAGCGAGGTTCCATCGATCGTCTCCGCCTCGATGGGATGGAACAGCGCCCCGTGGGCTGAAGGCAGCACCTTTTGGAGGCTAACGCCGAGCGATTACACCTCGCTGCTGGAAGAGGCACAAACGGCGATGGCCGCCCGGAAAGGGTTGCCGAGTCAGATGATACTTCTCGATAACTGGAATGAGTTCGGGGAAGGGCACTATATTGCCCCAACTGCGCAGTACGGCTACGGGTATCTGGACGCGATTGCGTCGATTTTTTCTCCCGGTTCCGATCCCGTGGATCTGACGCCCAACATATCGCTGATTCCGCAGATTGCCGTATCTAATACGAACCCGCCAACTCAACTGTGTGGCCAGATACCTTAAAGGTGAGCTGACCGGCAGGCTCATCGCCATGGTAGTGGCTGAATTTGCCTCCACGATCTTCCCTCTTAGGATGTTCCCCATTTAAGATCCGGCTTTCACGACTGCAATGCGAGTTGCGTCTATCGTGATGGCGCGCTGAATTTCCATCCCGATCGAAGTCCCGACTTCGAGCTTCACATGTCTCCGAGTTTGAGAAGAGCCCACGCCGTGCCAGCTGAAGCTCCTGCGCCCACTCGAACCTACGGGACCACCCTGAACAGCGTCCCACAGCCGTATGGTGGGCTGCAGCTTAGATCTCCGCCCTCCGAAGTATTGCTGAAGAGGTTGCCCTTCGCATCCATGACCAAGCCCGAGTCGGCAAGCTTCCCGTCTGCCAGGCCGCTAAAGCTGTGCAAGATGCTCTCCGTGCCATTCGCAGTTAACTCGAACACGGTGCCCAGGTTGAATGCGCCCCCATACTCCGTCGTGCTATAGAAATTGCCCTTGGCGTCCTGCACCAAACCCAATGTCGGATTTGCTCCGTCCTTTCCCTTGAACGTGTGCAGCACTCTCTCAGTCCCGGCCGGCGTCACCTCGAAAACGACGCCGCAGCCTGCGTAAAACGGAATATTGTTGCAACTTAGGTCGCCACCAAAATTGGTCGTGCTATAGAGATTACCCTTGGCATCCATCAGAAAACTGGCGTTCGGGATGGCCCCGTCCGCTCCGCCCTGGAAGGTGTACAAAATGGTCTCGTTCCCGCTGGTGTCCAGCTTGAATATCACCCCGCAGCCACCGAAAGGTGAGCAAGCCGATAGGTCGCCGCCAATGATCGTCGCGCCATAGATGTTCCCTACCGAATCCATCGTCACGAAGCCGTTAGGTTCTCCTCCGTCCGTCCCACCAGTAAAGGTGTACAGCACAGTTTCGTTCCCACTCGTATCCACCTTGTACACCACTCCACAACCAAGGCTACCGAAGGGGCAGGTTTGGCTGCCACCAAAGAAGGTTATGCCATAAAGATTGCCCGCATTGTCGATTACCAACCCTTCCGGCTCCCCACCATCGGTCCCGCCGGTGAAGCTGTAGACAGCCGTCTCCGTGCCGGTGGTATCCAGCTTGAATACCACCCCGCAACCAGCCGTACCGTAAATGGAGATGCAGCTTAGATCTCCGCCACTATAGGTGGTGCCGTAGAGGTTGCCCTGCGTATCCCGGACTACTCCTGCGCTGGGGGTCGCCCCATCCGTTCCCCCAGTGAAACTGTAGAGCACCGTTTCCTGCCCTTTGCGGTTGAACTTGAACACCGTCCCGTATCCGTACGTGCCTCCAGAGTATGTGGTTCCATAGAGGGTTCCATTCACGTCCAGCAGGTTCGCTTGAGCAGGTACCGACCCGTCCGGAGTGCCCGTGAAGGTGTACAGAACGTTGAAAGATTGTGCTTGGACAGGCGTAGCAAATCCCGCTAGCGCCAACACCAACGCCAAAGCCAACTCGCCGGCAAGAGCGAGATCTACGATCTTCTTCAAATGAACAGAACTGGTAAGACGCATGCGCCTGGGTGATGGCAATTCGCATTGCATGATGGGAACATCCTTTTTTCGCTGGAGTGTAGGGTCGCGCGGGGATGGCGCAGCCGAAGCAAGGGGATTCTCCTCCGCCCGCACATTCTTGTCAAGAATGCAAACCCTTGCACATCTGAGGAGGAGCCGCCGTTTGGAGGTCGCTGCTTCGGAGCGATAACAAGGTAAAGCAGGCCATCAGACCTGCGGCGAAAAGCGCCAAAGGGCCTTAGCTCCTGAGCGCCGGGAATCTTAAGGTCCGGCTTTCACCACCGTAATCCGACTAGCATCCACCGTGATTGCGCGCTGAATTTCCATCTCGATCGAAGTGCCAACTTCGAGCTTCACATCGTCCCCGCGTTTCAGGAGCGCCCACGCAATGCCTGCCGCCGCGCCTGCGCCTGCGCCGACTCGCGCTCCATTCAAGCCGCCGGTGGCTAAACCGCCAGCGGTCGCGCCACCTATCGTGCCGTACGTGCCGCCTTTGGCCGCGTCTTCAATCTTTTTGCCGGTATCTTTATCCTGCTGAATGGTTCCTTCGGAATCCGTCACGGATTTGTTGCCCGACCCCGGCGTGTTCTCGACCGACCCGGGCAGCATCACGGTGTATCCGCTGGGATAAATCATCGAAGTGAAATGCATCAGGATCTCGGCGCGGCCGTGTCCGTGTCCGGCGCGCTCGACGTGCGAAATTGTTCCCTGGATAAACGCACCAGCCGGAACCACCACACGGTTGTTCAGGACAAACGGGAACGCCGTCTCGGCATAAACCGCATCGCCCTCGCGCGCGTTCTTAGTGGAGATCGCTTGCTTCAGCGACAAGGGAATCTTTGTCCCTGCTGGAATTGTAAGTGCGTTCGGATCGGCAGTTACAGTTGGGGCGGGATTGGGCGTCGCAGTGGTCGCTGCAGCGGGACTCTGCGGCGCGGAAGTGTCCGTAGGCTTCGGCTCTTCCGCCGCCTGCCCGAATGCCATCCCCGAAATCAAAACAGCCATCAATAATCCACGCATCTTACACCTCCGCAGCACGCTGCCAGCATCACGATCAGCCTGAGATTATCACTTTTTACCGCTAGGATGCGGAGTTTCGGGGGCGGGTTATCTTCGCCGGTGTGCAGCAATCTGCACACTGATCAAAGACATTACTTCGAAAAAAATGGGCGGAGGGGATGGCGCTGCAGAATTTCGTTCACTTCTTTCGCCCCAGCGGTGTCAGATTCTTCGACGCGGCGGGAGACGGCAAATGCGTATTTGCGGTTGCGTCCGAGTTCGCCGGGAGCGATCGGTGTACCGCTTATGAAAAAGTCGCCATGCTCCACCGATTCCCACTGCGCCAGCGTGAAAATCATGATCGGAATATCTTGCCGCGGCTTTTCCTTCGACCAATCCGGAGGCCGGATGTTAATGATCGGCCCGTGCTCGACCATGCCCTTTTGCGCGTCGCTGGCTTCCCACTGCTCCGTGACAATCGTGTAGCCCTTCCACTCATTCGGAAGCGAGAATGTAAAACCGTACTTCGTATTGCGGTACACGAGCGCGTCTGTTGAAGATTCCGCCGTAGCGTTTTGTTTGGCTTGCTCGCCGGTGGGACTTGAGGTTGCTTGCTGCGCACTGGCGAACGCCGGCGATAGAACCGCCCATGTCATCAGTAAAGCAACAATCGGGATGCCAACCTTCATTGTTTTGCCTGCTCCCTAGATATTCCAATGCAGATCATTTTTTCACGCCGATCATTTATAGATCAAATATTTTTGCCGGACTAACTGGAACTTCTCCAGTTCTTCCTGCCAATCCTGCGCAATGCGGCGCGGATCGCGACCTGCGACAAGGCCATCCCAAGCCGCCTGATTCACCAGCAAGTCGGCCATGCGCTCCATTTTAAAATCGGTCGGATACAATTTCTTTAGCGCGGCAGCCAATTCCATTCCTAACTCCGGAGCATCGAGCGCGTTGCGTTCCGTAAGAACAATATTCACGCCCTCGCACTTCAACCCACTATAAACCGCGGCGGCGGGTGTGAACGTGACCGGCACAAACCGCACTCCGGCTATGCCGCGTGAATTTAAATAAGCGGCGAGTTCCTTATTCTTTATCCACGGCGCGCCTATCACTTCAAACGGAGTATCGGTGCCGCGCCCCACTGAAATGTTCGTGCCTTCGATCAGAGCCACGCCCGGATACAACGCAGCTTCAGTCAAGCTGCGCAAATTCGGTGACGGATTCACCCACGCGAGCCCGGTGGAATCGAACCAGTCTCCGCGCTGCCATCCCTCCATCGGAATGATGGTTAGCTTGGCGTTGATATTACGCTCAGCGTTAAACATTTTTGCCAGCTCGCCTAAAGTCATGCCATGCCGCACCGGAAGCGTCCAGTAATTCGTAAATTTCTCGTGCCCGGCATCGGCTACCGGGCCCTGCACGAACGCACCCGTAATCGGATCGGGGCGGTCCAGTACAATCACTTCGACACCGGCCGCCGTAGCCGCTTCCAGAAAATATCCCAGCGTAGTTTCGTAGGTGTAAAATCGCACGCCGGCGTCTTGGATATCGATCACGACTGCATCCAGAGTTTTCATTACCTCAGGGGACGGCCGCCGCTCCGCATCCGTCGCGCCGTAAACGCTATAGACCGGAACGCCGGTGGCTGCATCCTTCGAATTATGAATGTCGGTTGTATCGAGCGATCCCGTCACGCCGTGCTCGGGACTGAAGATCGCCTCCAGGGTTACTCCGGCAGCCCCGGCCAGGACATCGATCGTCCGCCGCCCATCCGCATCCACTCCGGTCTGATTCGTCACCAGGCCGATCTTCTTTTTGTTCTTGTCGTTCTTGCGTCCTGCGACTTGCAGCACATCAAACCCGTGCTCTTCTAAAACATCGATTCCATTCTTCACGCTGCCGTTGCGCACGCTCATGCGCCGGGCCGCGCTCTGGGCCTCGTTATAGCCGGTGATGCTCGCCCAGCGCAAAGCCTCATTCTCACTTACAGTCAAAGGCAAAGCGGCAGCTACCGCTGTGGCTACTTTTGATCGCAGAGCAATCGCATTTCCTTTTCCTCGCGGGTGCACAGCATTCGTCAGCAGAATGATGTAGCTCTTCGTAACCGGATCGATCCACATCGATGTTCCCGTAAAGCCGGTGTGCCCGTACGAGCCGACCGGCAACAAATCCCCGCGGTTGGAAGAATATGGAGAATCAATGTCCCAGCCAAACCCGCGCAGAACCGGCGCCGACGGAGGCTGCTCCGGCCGCGTCATCTTCTCGACTGACAACGGCGAAAGAATCGCGTCGCCGCCGTTCAGCAAAGCCTGAGCGAATTTGGCTAGATCGTCTCCAGTGGAAAACAGCCCGGCTTGCCCGGCCACGCCGCCCATGCGGCGCGCTGTAGGATCATGCACCACTCCGCGCAGCATCCGCTCATTTTCGTCATACTGCGTCGGCGCAATCTTTTCTAGCCAGCCAGCGCGCTCTGCGAGGGGAGGAACGTAGCGCGTGCGCAGCATCTTCAGCGGCACAAAAATGTGCCGTGTAGCGTATTCATCCAGCGGCTCGCCGGACAGGCGCTCGACGAGCGCACCCAGCACAATAAAATTAATGTCGCTGTAGGAAAACCTCGAGCCCGGCGGATCAGTCGGCGTTTCTGCAAACGCCATGCGGTATGCCGTCTCTTTTCCTTCCCAGTGTGTCTTCAAATCCAGATCCGGCGGCAGCCCCGAGTAGTGCGTCAAAAGTTGCCGAATCGTGATGTCCTGTTTTCCATTCTGCGAAAACTCCGGCAAATACTTTGCCAACGGATCGTTCAGCCTCACCTCACCCCGCTCGACTAGCTGCATCACCGCCGTGGTGGTGACAATCACCTTGGTGAGTGATGCAACGTCAAACACTGTATCCAGAGTCATTACTTCGCGCCGAGGCTCTAAAGCCCGCGACCCGTAAGCCTTGCGGTAGATCACCTCTCCGTCATGACCGACGAGCAGAACGGCTCCAGGAATGGTGCCGTCAGAAATCGCATTTTGAATAACGGTATCGACCGTCGGCAGCGCAACTGCATTTCTGGAGACAGCTGCGCTGCCTTCAGCAATCTGGCTCAGCACAGTCCGAGGAATCGCCGCAGTCAGAACGCAGAAAAGCAACAGGCGGCCGAATAGCGAATTTGTCTGAAGAGAAAGGATGCTTTGACTCTACACAACCCCGGCAGCATGACTCAAGAAACTCAAGTAAGGGGGTGCCCGTTATGCCATATTATGGACTTCTGGATGGCCACGCCAAATCTGTCATCAATGCTAATCGAGGACTTCGAGCGCCAAGACCAAGTCTTCAGCCAAGCCTTCTCCATACTGCAAGAAGCCATAGCTCAGCAAGCTTTCCCAGCAACTTCCGTAGCGGTCACGCATCAAGGACGCCTAATCGCACTCAGGGCCTTCGGTCGGTTGACCTACGAACGCGATCCGACCTCTGTTAACCCAACTGCGCTGTTCGATCTGGCTTCCCTAACAAAGGTGGTGGCCACAACACTGATGGCCATGCTGCTTTACGAACGCGGGCTCTTAGATCTGGAGGCGCCGGTCGTTGCGATAGTCCCTGAATTTATTCGCGACGCCGAACAAGACCACCGCCGGCACGATGTGACCTTGCGGATGCTGCTCTCGCACTCTTCCGGACTGCCCGCTTACGAAAAGCTATACCTCAAATTCCGCACTCGCGATGAGTTGCTTCGTGGCACCATCAGCATGCCACTGGCCGCAGATCCCGCGACCAGCGCGGTCTACAGCGACATCGGATTTATCATCCTCGGCATCGCGCTGGAACGCCTCGCCGACGAATCTCTCGACCGTTTTTGCCAGCGCGAGATCTTCGCTCCGCTGGCCATGACCAGCACGACGTTCAATCCGCCAGTCGAAATCCGTGCGCAGATTCCTCCCACCGCTAACGATCAGACCTTCCGTAAAAAGATAATTCAAGGTGAAGTGCAGGATGAAAATGCTTTTGTTCTCGGTGGAGTCGCCCCGCAGGCTGGACTCTTCTCGACCGCAGAAGACTTGGCAAAATTCGCCCATGCCATGCTCAACGAAGGCCGCCCTATTTTTCGCCCCGAAACCGTAAGGCTCTTCACTCGGCGCGAATCCGCGCCCCCAGCCACATCGCGAGCCCTTGGCTGGGACACTCCCTCCAGCCCATCGCAATCTGGAAAGTATTTTTCGCCGAACTCTTTCGGCCACCTGGGCTACACCGGAACCTCTCTGTGGATCGATCCAACTCGTGAACTCTCGATCACTCTGCTCACCAACCGCACCTGGCCCGACTGCTCGAATCAAGCGATCAAGCAAGTCCGCCCCAAGTTCCATGATGCTGTAGTCGAAGCTCTGGAGAGTGCGGGCTCCAACTAAGGCAGCATGTTGCCGATGCGGCGAATCTGCGCACCAACGCCTTTCAATTTTTCTTCGATTTTTTCGTAGCCGCGGTCGATGTGGTAGACGCGATCGATGATCGTCTCACCGTCGGCGACTAATGCGGCGAGGACTAGCGATGCGCTGGCGCGCAAGTCAGAGGCGAGCACGGCGGCCGCGCTCAGCGGGGTTTTGCCGCGAACCACGGCGCGGCGGCCTTCGATTTTTATGTTCGCGCCCATGCGCACTAATTCCTGCGCGTGCATGAACCGGTTCTCGAAAATATTTTCGGTGACAATGGACGTGCCTTCGGCTTGCGTTGCCAGCGCCATGAACTGCGCCTGCATGTCGGTAGGGAAGCCGGGATATTCTTCGGTGCTGATGTCGCAGGCAGTGAAGGGGTTGTCGCCCATCACGCGCACGCTGGTCGCCGTGGATTTAGTTTTCACTCCGCTTTCTTTCAGCTTGCTGAGAATCGCGACAAGGTGCGTGGGATCGCAGCCAGCGATATTGAGATCGCCACCGGTGAGCGCGCCGGCGATGAGGAACGTACCCGCTTCGATGCGGTCGGGGATGATGCGATGCTTCGCGCCTTTCAGTTTGGCGACGCCTTTAATGCGGATGGTCGCCGTGCCCGCGCCTTGAATCTTGGCTCCCATCTTATTCAAAAGTGCAGCGAGGTCGGCGACCTCGGGTTCGCGCGCCGCATTCTGCAGAATTGTTTCGCCATCGGCGAGCGTCGCCGCCATCAGCAGATCTTCTGTGCCGGTCACGGTGATTTTGTCGAAGACGATTTCTGCGCCGCGCAGGCGCGTGGCGGTGGCTTCTACGTAGCCGTGCTCTTGTGTGATTTTTGCGCCCAGAAGTTCGAGCCCTTTGATGTGGAGATCGATGGGACGCTGACCGATGGCGCAGCCGCCGGGCAGCGACACACGGGCGCGGCCGCAGCGGGCGACCAACGGGCCTAGAACCAGCGTGGAGGCTCGCATGGTTTTAACTAATTCGTAAGAGGCTTCTGGACTCGCCAGATTCTGGCAGTGAATTGTGGTGCGGTGGTGGGCGCGTCCGTAGCCTAGTTCGACCTCGGCTCCCATGGCGGCCAGCAGGTTGCGCGTGGTTTGGATGTCGCGAACTTGCGGAATGTTTTCGAGGATGACCGGCTCGTCGGTGAGAAGAGCGGCGGCCATGCAGGGGAGGGCGGCGTTTTTGGCTCCGCTGACACGCACCGTGCCCAGCAGAGGTTCACCGCCGCGGATTACTAATTTATCCATTGAGATGGGAGTTCGGGGTCACGAGTTATTTTAGCGGGGAATTGAGGGGCGGGTGGGTAATCGGGAGGGCACGGGCTTTTGGGGGAGGTGTAGAAAAGTTTCCGGCGCACTCGACAGCACCGTGAGAACGCCTTGACGCGACACAGGCGCCCCAAGCACGATAGGGGTCCTTCGACTGCGTTGCCGTCCGCTTCGCGGGCGGCAACTACGCTCAGGATGACACTGCAAGAAGCAGGTTCGGGGAGCGTCGGCTGGAGCGAAGGTAAAAGGCCCAACTACTCGCGCAAAGAACGCGCGGGAAGTGGGGCGCCCGATTCTGTGGAGACTGCCTTTGGACGTGGCTGAACCTCATCGGGAAGATTTGTTGGCGACGGCGAGGAGCCTTTTGGGGAAGGCACGGACATGGTATGGCAAGGCGCTGTGAATGCGCAATGTGCAGGATTTTGCACGGTGCGGGGTAGAGAGCTTAAACGGCAATCGTCCAATTCTCGATGGACAAATTGCGCACTCGTCGAAATTCTCGGGTATTGTTGGTGATCAGAGTCAGGCCGAGACTGCGAGCGTGGGCGGCGATCAGCAGGTCGTTGGCTCCTATCATCGCGCCACGCGACTTGAGGTCTGCGCGAATCTTGGCGTAGTGCGAAGATGCTTTATCGGGAAAATCCAGGACCTCGACGTGGCGCAGGAAGGCGTCTAGCGCAGCTTCGTCTTGCCTGCGTTTTGGAGACACTTCCACTCCGTACAAGAGTTCCGACTTGGTGATCACGGAAATGCACACGTCGTTGACGGGAACCTTCGCAAGCCTTTTGAGAACCGCCTCAGGCGAACGGCGCATGATGTAGGAGCAGGTGTCGGTGTCCAGCATGTAGCGCGGCATCAGCGCTCGCGGTCCTGTGGAGGCAAGTCTTCCACACCTTCCATGAAAGCCGCTGAAGCCACCGGGCCTTCGGCCAGATAGGCCGACCAATCGGACGGATGCGGCGATAGGACAATGTCGCTGCCTTCTTTTCGGATGAATACATCCTGCGTGTTGAACTGAAAGTCCTTGGGCAGGCGTACGGCCTGGCTCCGATTATTCATGAAGATTTTCGCTTTGCGTTGCATGTTCATTCTTGGCGGAAGAAAAACGCCCTCTCTGGCATATACAACAGTATATGCCAGATTAAAGAAGCCCGTCTAGCATATTCGAGCAACATTTACCGGGGTTTCGCGTCTGCAATCGCTTTGCGGACGTCTCCCTTGGCCTTCTTTAATGCGGCGATAGCGTCGGCGCGGCTCACGTCTACCGCAAGCATCACCAGCGCAGCAGGCGTGCGATTGCCGGAGGCCTTGAGAGCGCGCCGCGCCGATTCATGGTCCGCTCCCGTCGCTTGTTCTAATATCCCAACGGCGCGCTGCATCAGCTTTTCGTTCTT
>JBEKJF010000092.1:0-14272 GCA_050011375.1 Candidatus Sulfotelmatobacter sp. | reverse complement strand
CGTCCATCGAGCGGAAGGTCGAGAATCTCGCGCTCCATCACGGTCTGCCCAAGGCTGCTGACCGTGCTTTGCACGAGGGCAGCGTCCGCGCTCACTTCGACTTGCTGCGACTCCGCGCCAAGTTTTAGCTGAATGCTGATCGTCGCTGTTTCGTTGACATCCAAAGAAATTCCCTGCCGCAAGTACCTCCGGAAACCTTTGGCCTGAACCTCCAACTGATAATGCCCGATCAGAAGTTCGACCAGCACGTACTCTCCCTGATGGTCGGTGACTGCCACTCGCGTCAATCCGGTTTCGATCTGCTTTGCAGTCACAGATGCCGACCGGACAATCGCTCCGCTGGGATCGATCACGGTTCCGCGAATGCCTGCCGTGATTTGCTGTGCGGCTAGATTTACGCTTACGAGGTTGAAAACGGCAACGATTGCCAGAAGTACGAACAGACATTCCCTCAGACTACTCGCGCATTTCCCCATTTTTCCTCTCGAATCGCAATTGACGCTTGGGACGAAGAACATCCCTGACAGCAGTAGCAACTCAGCAGGTGTAGCGAGATCCCACAGAATCTAAAGTTCGGCGATTATAGGGACGCGGGGCGAGAGGTCAATAATGCGAAAGGAGTATTAGCTTTTGGGAAGGGGCGAAACTAAGACAATTGGCGCATGCGTTTTCATTCAGGACTCGAAGTCGAGATAAAAAATAAAAGGCGCCAAAAAGCGCCGGCCCTGTCTCCTGAAAGAATTGAAAGACAGGGCCGGCAATCGCACTATTTAATTTTCTAGTGCTTGCGAATATTGGCGGCGCCGGGAGCCAGATACCAGGGCGTCGCTGTTTCGTCGGTCTTGAGGAACTGCAGTAGCTGGGTGGAAACCTTTAACTGACCGAACGTAGAGGATGGATGGGTGCCGTCGGCGGAGAAATCTTCGCAATCCCACTCGAGGCCGTCTGCCCTGCCCAGCATTCCGTTGGCCCAGTAGTATGGGCCCCAAGCCATCCAAGGAGCCAGGATGGGCGAGCAACCGTTGTAACCATCGCAAAGGTTGGCGTTGCCGTTGAGCTGGTCTCCGATAGCGTTTTTCACAGCGTAGCCCGCTTCGAACGCGTAAGGCTCGGGATCGTCTGGATCGACCAGTCCGTTGGAAAAGCCTCCGTAGACGCGCGAAGACCAGTACATCAGCTTCACGTTCGGGAAGTTGGTGAGCACGTCTTGCGCAAGAGTTTCGTACTCGGCCTGCATCGTGGTCATATCGGAGGGGAAGGTTCCGGTCTTAATCGAATCCGTATCTTCGATCCAAACAGCAACCACCTGGTCGGGAGTTACTCCGTTTTGCGGGAGATAGTTATTGAGGATCGTGGACCAGTAATAGGAACTGGAACTCACGAACTCGTTGGGCGTTGCGCCGCCCTGCGCTCCGTTGACGATCACCAGGTTAGGATTCTTCTCGGGATCAGAGTTGGCGATTGGAAGGAATCGGTTGAACTCGTTCTGAGCGGTGGATTCGCCGAGCGCGAGCAGAACATATTTTCCGGTCGGATCAGGCTGGCCAGTCGAACTGAGAGGCCCAATGCTCTGCGCCAGGCTCAACCCATATGCATACTGAGCCGAGGGATAAACGTTGGCGCCATCGGGGTACAAGCCACCTTCTTCACCCTCGTAGGTTCCGGTGCCGAGATCAGTGAGAGCCTGAATCGGCGTTGAGGTGCCGGCAACATCCCACGAGAGATTGTTGCAACTGTCTCCCATGTTGGCGTAAACGACGAGGGTGAACGTCTTCTTGACGGTGTTGGGCTTGGAGCCCTTCACCTGAATGGAAAAGGTATAGGTTCCCGGGGCTACGCTGGAAGCAAGTGTGCCGCTGATTACGCCAGCGCTCGAAAGAGTCAGGCCAGAAGGCAAGGTCGTACCGCTGGCCATGGTCCAGGTAAATGGCCCGGTTCCTGAACTTGTAGTCAGTGTGGCTTCATATGCGGCCGAGGCGGTGGCTTGAGGCAAGGTCCCGTTGGTAGCAATCGCGAGCGACTTTGCGGCTACTCCATTGCCTGAGATGCTTACGCCATTGTCGGGGATTTCGTTGTAAGTAAGGTCGATGTTGCCGGTCTCGGAGGTGATTCGGCTCGGACTGTAGTAGACCGATACTGTCAGGCTGCCGCCCTTCGCTATGGAGTAAGGCAGTGTGATGGCGTTGGTGGTGAAATCGGCTGGCGAGATGGTAATCGTGTTCAGATTGATGCTGGCGTTGCCGGTATTGTTGATGGTAAAGGTCTGAGCGACGCTGGTGGATCCAACTGCCTGATTGGGGAAAGACAACGAAGTTCCACTCAGGCTCACTGTTGTCTGGGGTGCCAAACCGGTTCCGGTCAAGGGGACGTTCACCACCGTCGAATCTGACATGGTGATGACAAAGTTGCAGTCATAAGCTTCGGCCGCGAGAGGCTGAAAGAATATGGAGTAGTGCGTGATGTCGCCGGGCTTGGCCAGAGAAGTGGGAGCGACTCCGGAAGATATACCATAGCCCGCGCAGGAGAAGCCGACGGTATTAATGATCGCGGCTCCTGACTTTTGTATGTTCGTAATCGTGAGCACCTTGGAGCCAGTCACCTTTCCAACATAGGTATTGGAGAAGCTCAGCGAACTGGGGCTGGAGGAAACATCCTGGCCGATGGCCGGAAGTACCGCTGCCAAACTCAACAAGAAACCCACAACCGCGGTCGAAAGAGTGCGTTGCATAGTAGCTCCTGTGATCTAGTTATCCATTTCTTTTGTGCGCAGATTCTTCTATATGCAGATCTCTCATCTTTATTGCGCTAAGAACCGGGTGTCGTAGTGACAGACGGAATCCCTCCCATGCGTGGTTCAAGATGGCAGGTACGCAGGAAAAACAGACGTTCCTGGGTACAGCAAAAAGCTACGATGAACAAGAAACCTGGTATTCCGATGGATGATCTCGCAACTCAACCGTGCCTTTTAAACGGCTTTCTGGGTCAGCAGCGTTGAGGGAAAACCACCCGATCTAGCGTTACTCCTCGGGGGGATGAGGAGATCGTGCGGCTATTCTAGCCCGGTCCTGCTGGGTGTCAAGAATGAAAGTTCTTGCACACTGTCTAAGGATCGAGACGCGGCGCGAGGCCGTTTTTGGCGGGGTTTGAGCGCGACTCTCGTCTTGCAAGTTTGACTTAAACTTTCGTCTCTAGACGTGAGTCTCTAGTCCTTCCCGTCGCATTTTCCTTCTGCATGGTTTCTTGAGCATAGGCGATTCATGCCATCCACGTAGTCGAGGGTCTTTCCCATATTGGTGCAGAAAACTGCTGAAAAGCCGCGACCAGCGCGGGATATGCACTTCTGAGACCTAGTCATGTGCGCAGGGCCTGTTTAGAGTCGCTTTCGAGGCCGCCGAATCGAGCGTCCTTGCGAAATCCCCATTTGAGGTGTTTTCAGATGTTTGCCACTTCCCCCCTGGCCAGCAGTTGCCGCTCGTCTGTCCGATCCAATTCTCTTCGACCCAATGCTCTGCGATTCAGCGTCCCACCCGCCATCCTGATTGCGTTGTCGTTGCCCTTTATCTTTCTTAGTGGCGCGATGGGACAGGCGACCATCAATGAGAACCTGGAAACAGCCACCCTCTACGTGGATGGAACGACGGGCAACGATTCAAACCCAGGTACCGAGTCGAAACCGTTTAAGACGATCGGCGCGGGCGTGTCTGCGGCGGAAACTAATAATCACAACAGCATTGGAACCAAGGTGACCATTGAGGCTGGAACGTATCGCGAAAGCATCACGATGAGCCACAGCAGCAAAGATACTTCCCTGCCGATCACCATCGAAGCGGCCACGAACGGGACGGTGATTGTGAGCGGAGCTACGGTCTACACCGGCTTCTCTGAGTATTCAGAGAATAAGAGCATTTACACCACAAGTTGGACTAACAACTGGGGAACGTGTCCGCAGCTGTCGAGTTGCCCCTTCCAACAAGAGATCACGATGCGACAGGAGTTGGTGGCTGTGAATGGCACAGTGCTGACGCAGGTGATGTCTATAACTCAAATGCAACAGGGAACCTTCTACGTGGATGAAACGGGTAACCTGCTCTACGTGTGGCCGGCGACCGGAACAGACATGGGCACCGCAACAGTCGAGGCCGGGACTTCCTCGTCGATTCTTCAGATTGATCACAAATCTTATATCGTGATCCGCGGACTGACTTTTCAATACGCCAATACCTGCCATGCGTCGGCCGCCGTGTCAGTCACGGGCGAAGCTTCAAACATTGAGTTCGATACTGACATTTTTCAGTGGAACAACGGCCAGGGCTTGAGCATCTCGAATCCGGCAACATATTTCACGGTGGAGAACAGTTCGGCGCTGCACAACGGCGACAGCGGATTCCAGGAGGCCACCACTCTTTATGGGCTGTGGCAATCGGACACGACCTCCTATAACAATTGGCGCGGCGCACAGGGCGCTTATTACGTTTGCAACACCTCGGGCTTCCACGCGTGGCAGGTACACGACGACACGATTGACGGCCTGACCATAAGCTATAACGAGGCCTACGGTCTCCACTGGGATACCGATAATGCGAGCATCAGCACCAGTGGAATTATTGCCACCTCCAATTTGAGGAGCGGAATCTTCGTGGAGAAAGACGAGGGGCCGATCACGCTGAACACGGCCTACATCTGCAATCATACTGGCGCGCAGGTTGTGGGCGGGTTGGTGTTGCGCAACTCGGAGGGCGTTTCGCTTACCGACAGCGTCCTGATGAACAACGCGGCATCTCAAATCATTTTGATTGGGGTGAAGGGCGGCATTGAGGTCACTAACTGGCAAACCGGCAAGGAAACGAACCTGATAACCCAGAACTTCACGAACACTGGAAACACGATTCAGGGAAACAGCAGCACGCAGTTATTGTTCAACGACGGCTATCTGAACGATTCAGACTGGACAACTTTCCAGACCTCGCTGGTGTCGAAGAACAACACCTGGTGGAACACTTCGAGCACGACCACACCCTACACCATCCCTTCACCCAACGATTGGACCTACGATGATTTCTCATCGTGGAAGAGCGCAACCACACAGGATTCGAGTTCGAGTTACAAAGAACCATCGGGCAATCCTGGAGAGTCGTGCGACTTGAGCCCGGTGGGGACGGATTTCTGGATCACCGTCGACAACGCGCTTCTGACGGTGAAGCCCGGGAAGTCGGCAACTTTTAACCTAGCGCTGACTCCGCTGAATTTTACGGGGACGGTCACACTGACGCTGGACGGAATTACCGAAGTGAAGGGACTCTCGGCGACGCTCAGTCCGAACTCGATCAAGACCTCTGGAACGTCAGTGTTGACGGTGACCGCTGGAACGAACACATCGGCGGGGACTTACTCGATCGTCGTAATCGCCAACAACGGCAGCATCACTCGTACTGTGACCGTGCAGTTGACGGTGAGTTAGCAGTTAGCAGTCAGCACCTGGCAGGTGGCAATCGCGCAGCCGCTTGCCGCTGCGGGCGAACAGCAGATTCCTCGCTTCGCTCGGAATGACAAAGCCTGCTTAATGCTAATCGCTGATTGCTAATTGCCACTTGCCGCTAGTCGTCATCGATCATCTGATTGTCCTCGCCATCTTTGTGCGACTGCTTCTGACCCTCTTGCTGGCGCTTGATGGCCGACTCGGCTGCCTTTTGTTCTGAACTCGTCCCCGTGCCGTATAGAGAATAAATCTGGGGGCTGCTGGTGGCATTGTCGGTGATCGTGCAGCTCGAGTTCTGCACTTCGTCTTTCGTGGGAGTGAACGTGAAGGTAAACGTGCACGTGCCTGACGCCGGCACCGAACCCTTGCAGGTGTTGGTCTGAGTGTAGGGTGTGCCGATCACGATGTCGCTGATGGTCAGCGTGGAGTCGCCGGTATTTTCGAGCGTACGAGTCAGGGTAGCGCTCTTGCCGACTTCGACGTCTCCAAAGCTCACCTTGGCGTTACCCAAACTCACGATCGGGCCGTCCGTCGGGCAAGTTCGCGTGCTCAGAATCAGCGGCGGCAGCGGCGTCTGGTTGAAGTTGAAAGCGGCGGTCATGTTCGCCGCATCGAGGTCGCGGTCGGTGAGATTGGTCAGGCCCCATCGGGTCTCGATGAACTTCAACACCGACGCAAACTCATACTCAGTGCTGTCGATGTGGGCAGCGAGCGCGTAGGGAGAAATGATGATCATGGGAACGCGCGGACCGAATCCGTAATAATCGGGATTGGTGGGCGCGGCGTTGTCGTAGAAGCCGCCGAAATCATCCCAGGTAAGGAAGATCGCGGTGGTCGCCCAGTCTGGCCCTTGCATGATGGCGTTGATCTGCTGCACTGCCCAGTTTTCGCCGGCGCAGGCGCTGGAGGGCGGGTGGTCGCTGTCGGCCGTATCCGGAACCAGCCAACTCACCGAGGGCAGGTTGCCATTGGTGGCATCTGTCACGAAATTGCTCCAACCGAGCACGTGCTCGGACCACAAATCGGTATTGCGAATCTGACTGAACGAATCGTAGGTGTTCCAGGCATAGCCGGAAGTGTTCTCGTTCGGTGCGTAGGACTTCCAGGAAATATTCGCGGCATCCAGCAGATCCCCCAGCGTCGTGTTGGTGAAACAGGGGTAGACATTGGTCTGCACGCCTTCGGTGTTCTGTAGGGTGACGGTTGTGCCGCTCTCCGCATCGCAGCCCCATGAGGAAAATTGCGGATGTGTGGGCTCGTTCGGATTCAGGATCGCGTCCGCACTGGTAGCCGCGATGGTGTAGAGATGATTGGGAAAACTTCCGCCATGCAGCGATGAAAAAGTGGCGTCGGAGAGTGTGTAGGTCTGCGCGTAGCTCCAGTAGTTGGGAATGTCGGTCTGATACATCTGGCTCATCGACATGTAATCGCCATCGATGTTGCCAAACTGCACCAGGTCGAACTGGTTCATCGATCCGCTGTTAATTGCGGTGAGAGCGTCGTTCCAACTGTGTCCCATGTCGCGCACGCGATCGGGAGTGTGCCCGAGCGGAATGGTTGATCCGGTGGAAATGGGTCCGCTGGTTGCGCCGTTGGCTCCAGGGAAAGTTCCGAAATAATTATCGAAGCTGCGGTTCTCTTTAATGATGAAGACCACGTGCTGAATCACGTCGATGCCGGTGCCGCCGCCCGAGGTCGCTGTTCCTGTCAGGGTCGCGGTTTGCGGGCTGTCTTCCGCAGTGTCGGTAATCGTGAGCGTTCCTGTGATGGTTCCGGTCGTTGTCGGCGAGAAGCTAACGCTGATGGTGCAGCTGCCATCTTTTTGGAAAGTGGAGCCGCAAGTATTGGTCTGCGTGAACCCGGCACTGACCTTGATGCTGGTAATGGAAACTTTGAAATCCTTATTGTTCGTGGCCGTGATGGTTTGAGCTGGACTCGTGGTTCCGACTTGCTGCGATCCAAAGGTCAAACTGGTGGGCGACAAAGTAATTTTTGCGGATGCGAGCGGCGCGAGAAACAGTACGCTAGCGAACAACACAACCGCGTAATCGGTGAGCCTCGGGAATGTCAGGGTAGAAAGAAATCTCGGAGAGAATCTGCGCGCACTCATTTAGGGTCTCCACAGAACAAATTGCGACGTCGTGGTCGATTCGAACTGGGCCTGGAAGCTCCGCTGTGCCCGGGAGAGTAGGACTGCCGCGGCTATCGCACCACCGTGTCACCTTATGCCGAGTGGGAGAGTCCGTCAAGATGAAGAAATTTTCACACTGCGGAAGATCGCGGACCGCAGGTGCATGGCGCATACATGCAAGAACTTGCACTCTTGACCCTTCTGAGATGGTGCCGATATATTGCGAGTAATCCACCAGCCCGAGGGGGTTCTTCTTGCGTAAACCAGCCGTGTTTGGCCGCGCTCTCATTCGTGTGTTTGGCTTAAGCCTGCTCATCGCAGTTGCGGCTAATGGCCAGGATACAGATACCAAGGTCACGGGCTGCCCGAGCGCTTCGGGCAACAACGTCTGTCTTGTTACCTTTCAGGGAGGCGTCAGCCGGCGCGGCTTCAATCCGAATGAGGGTACGCTCACGCAGTCCGCGATCACGGCCACAACTGGCTCGACGTTCCATCAACAGTACTCGGTCGCGGTGAAGGGTGCGGTTTACGCGCAGCCGCTGGTTCTGCCCAACGTTGTATACAAAGGAACTACGTACGCAGACGTTGTATACGTAGTCACCGAGCAGGATTATGTCTATGCCATCAACGGCGCCAAGGGCACCATTCTCTGGAGCGACAACCTTGTCCCCAGCGGTTACACATATCTAACTTCAACCGTTGACCTCAACGGATGCACCACGATCTTACCGAATCCTGGTTATGTGGGCATTACGAGCACGCCGGTCATCGACGTCACCCAGAACACTGGAACGAACAATACGATTACGTCGGGCATTCTCTACGTGGTGACGAGAACGAAGACCACGACTTCCCCAGTCACGTATGTGCAAACCGTATATGCGATCAGCGTGACCGATGGCACGGTGAAAGCCTCTACGCAGATTGGCGGCACCTACAGCAGCGGATCGGTGAGTATCGCGTGGAGCAGCGACTATGCGCGAACGCAGAATCAGCGGGGCGCGCTTCTGGCGGTTCCTGTGACCGGACAAAATCCTCAGATCTTTATCACGTGGGGCGCGCATTGCGACGAAGTGAACTTTCCCTACAACGGCTGGCTGATGTCCTACCAACTGAATTCAGCGCAGACTGCGCTGACGCAGACCAGCATATGGACGTCGGTTCCTTCTGACACCAGTTACGAAGGCGGCATTTGGGAGGGCGGGTCGGGTCCGGCCGCGGACAGCACCAGCCATATTTACTTCTCCATTGCCAACGGAGACGCCAATGTAAATACAAGTGCGCCGCCGAACGACAATCCCACTTCTTGCGCCACATCGCCATGCGACTACGGGAACTCTATCTTGAGAATGAATTTATCGGGCAGTCCGGCGAAGCTGACGGTACAGGATTTCTTTACCGCATTCGATTGGAAGTCGCGGAATAACAAGGACTACGACCTGGGTTCCGGCGGCGTGATGCTTCTGCCCTTCCAGTCCGGCGGCAGCCCGCAGAATCTGCTGGCGCAGGCCGGCAAGGAAGGTTCAATCTACCTTCTGCGAACTGATCTGGGCTACCTGGGCGGATACAATGGCGGCAGTGCCGACCAGGTTACGCAATATATTCCCAGCGTGCTCTGCTATCAGACGACACCGGTAGTCGAGTGCGGCGTTTGGGGCGCTCCCGGGTGGTGGACTACCGGCTCGGGTGGCGCAGGCTCCTCGGGATATGCGTACTGGACGGGCAAAAACCTTCCGATGATGCAATTCAAGTTCTATCCCAACGGCTCGAGTTGCACCGGCACAAGCGGCGCGGGATTTTGCACCACGCCTTCGGCCCAAACCACGCACACCTTTGGCTGGCCGGGGCCGACGCCCACGGTCTCGGCGCCCAGCAACGCTTCCACCAAAGCCATTGTTTGGGCAATTGACGCCACTAATGCCTCGAATGGCGGCAAAGCAAATCTGTGGGCCTTCGATGGGGCGACGTTGGATTGCCTCTTCACTACCGACTCGGCAGCGACATCCTGTACCCGGGTCTCATCGACAGATGTTCCCGCCGGCATCGCAGTGAAGTTCACTGTGCCGAGCGTTGCGAACGGAAAAGTGTATGTGGGAACCGCGGGTGGAAGTTCGACGAGCGGAGGATATCTGAATATTTACGGCCTTAGCGACTGATATTCTACTCCGCAAATTTAGGCCGAACCATCCACTGCACCTGCGTATGTATTGAAGCGTCCCTTCACACTCTCGTACACTTCTCTCTTGCGATCGAAAGCACAAATCGGCGTCCGATTCTTTCTTGCGAGCTTGCTCGCGGTTTCCATCGCTCCCTCGCAAACGCCCGCCGGCGCGCGTCCGGCGTTGCCGCTAGGTAGCGTGATCGCGGGGCGGGACATGACAACCGCGCGCTCGGGCCACACGGCCACCGCGCTGCCCGACTTTACGGTGTTGATCGTCGGCGGCAGAAATGAGCATGGAGTCATTCTGGCAAGTACCGAGGTGTACGATCCGAACACGGAGAAGTTCACCAAAGCAGGCAGAATGTCGGTGCCGCGTGAAGGACATGTCGCGGCTGTGTTGGGGGATGCAAAAATCCTGATCGCCGGAGGCGCGACGCGCGGCGGCGTTGCATTATCGAGCTGCGAGGATTACGACTTCGAGACGGGGAAATTCACCACGCGGGGAAACATGCACGCGCGGCGCGTTCATGCCGTGGCGATGGTGTTGCGCAACGGAAAGCTTCTGGTAACTGGAGGCGAAGACGGCACCCAGCCGCTCGATTCAGCCGAGACCTACGATCTTCTCGATGGCAAGTGGACCGTCGCCGGCAAGATGACCGCGGCCCGCGCGAATCATACGGCCACTATGCTTTCCGATGGGCGCGTCCTGATCACTGGAGGAACGGGAAGCCATCACTCGGTGCTGGCCAGCGCCGAGATCTACGACCCCAAGACCAATCAATTTACCGCGACCGCGAGCTTGCACGACGCGCGGTCCGGGCATACGGCGGCGCTTCTCACCTATGGGAAAGTGTTAATCGCCGGAGGCGCGGATGCGCAGGGCCATGCTCTCGCCTCTGCCGAACTTTACGATCCGCAGTCTGGAACTTTTATTGCAACCGGGAATCTTACAGAGCCGCGTTCTAAACTCCCCAACTCCACAACCTTGCTGGATGGCCGGGTTCTGATTATTGGTGGTGCCGCTTCCGCAGAAATTTACGAGCCGAGGAGCGGCACATTCCGCACTGCATCCGGAGGCTTGGATACTGCCCGTTACTATCCCGCGACGATCATGCTCATGGATGGGACCACTCGCATCTTCGGAGGAGCAGACGCCAAAGGTGTCAGTACCGCCAAGACGTGGATTTACCGCTAGCAGTTTCTTGACCCAATGCCTTCAATGACCTGTGCATCATGCCAAAAAGAGACAGCATCTTTCGCGCTTCCTGGCGCAACTTACTGTAAAGTTTCGTGTTTGTGTTGTTAGGGTATTAGGCGCGCCTTCGTCGAGGAAGGAATCACGGAGACAATGAGGAAGAACGAATCCCCCCAAGGCCGTCTCGGCCTGCTTATGTTTCTGTTGTTGATTCTTGCAAGTTTGTTGGGAACTCCAGGTTGCGGCGGTGGTAGCAGCAGTTCCTCTGTGTCTGGTGGGGGCGGTGGTGGTGGCGGCGGCGGCGGGAATGCGCCCGCTTGTATCTTCACTCCTTCCATCTCAACCACGACGACGGGCGCTGGCTTGGGCACGGTTGTCGGCGAGCACTACTTCGGAATGCACCTCAACAGCACCAACGCGCCGTGGCCTTACTACATTGTCGGCGGCTCTCAGCAACCTCTCCCTTTCGCCAGCCAGCGCCTTTGGGCTGCGGGCGTGGACTGGGCGGAGGTCAACACCGCGTCTGACGTATTTAACTGGACCGGCGCCCCCCAGAACATGGATACGTGGATGTCAGACGCGCAGTCGCACCCTCCCGTAGATATGCTCTACACTCTTGCTTACACGCCTAACTGGGCCTCATCGGAACCTAACGACACAACTTGCTCCAACGCCTCGAGAGAGGGCGGCGGATTATGCGATCCTCCGCTGGACCTGAATGCCGATGGCTCCGGTACGAATGCAATCTGGATCGCATGGGTCACGGCAGCCGCGCAGTACAGCAAGCTTGAGAAGGATGCCGGAGCGCCCGGATTTTCCTACTACGAGATCTGGAACGAATTCAACAGTTCGGTATCGTGGAATCCCAAGTACGGCACGACACAGCAGTTGGTCCGTATGGAGCAGGATGCGCGTTGTGTGGTCGAAGGCCCACCGCCCAGCATTCCGAACGGTTGCACGGTAAATGGCAGCGTATTCCCGAGCGGCACGGCGATCGATCCCACAGCAAAGATTGTGACCCCGTCGCCGGTTGGGGCGGCGGCCGGTAACAACTTGGGCCAGGTAGCCTCGAGTTTGGCAACCTACTTTTCGACGCAGGTGCCCGCGGGGACTGGATACTTTGGCGGTTCCTTTTCTGACGCCATCGGCTTCCACGGTTATGTCGGCACCGCTACTGCGGTCGGCGCGAACGCTGTTCCGTGCCCAACCCCTGAGAATGTCAACATCGTGATGGCGGACTTGAGTGCCACACTTGCCCAGTTTCCAACGATCACCGCGGGCAAGCCCCTGTTCAACACCGAGGGCGGCTGGAGCCAAGCCCCAAGTGAAGGCTTTACCGACCCGGACCGGCAGGCCGCATTTCTACCACGCTATCTGCTGCTGCAGGAATCAGACAACGTGGGTCGCGTGTACTGGTTCGCGTGGGATAGCAAAACGGACTCGAGCCTGTACGACGACAGCACGGGTGAAACCACTCCAGCCGCAATCGCCTATGCCGAAGTGAACCAATGGACGCAGGGCGCGACCGTAAGCCAGGCATGTACCGCGAAAGGTACAGTGTGGACCTGCGGCTTCACGCGTTCGGGCGGATACTCGGCCCTGGCAGTTTGGGATGCTGGCCAGGATTGCACGACCAGCAGTTGTCCTACTCCGACTGCATTTCCGGCGACAGGATATTTCGATTATCACGATGTAGCAGGCAACGTGACCCAGCTCAACGGCGCGTCTTCTATCCAAGTTGGAGCCCAGCCGATCCTGCTGGAAACGGCGCCACTGCCGTAATCAGTGGCCAGTGGTCAGTGAAACCAAAATCCCAATTTATAGCTCAGGTTTTACTGATCACTGACCACTGATCACTGACCACTGCATTGAAGCAGTATGCAATTTCTTGCGTACCCTCTTTTGCACAGAAGGGCCGAAACTCCGCCATTGACGCGGCTTTCGAAGCATCTTATAATCACGCAGTTTGCATGCGACGCGCTCCCAGGCGTTTCGTTTGTCTAGGATTTCGTCCCCCTGCCGGAAACTCTGGTGAATCCCAGCCGGCGTTGGCTCTCATCGAGCACGCACGCGTTGGAGTCCCTGGTCAAAGGAATATAATGCCTTTTTCTTCAAGCAGTTTCCGCCGCAAGACCTCGCCTCGCCGCCACGTTTCTGTATCGCGCTTCCCTTCCCTCCGTACATGGTCGCGCGTCGCTGGCGTGTGCGCGATGCTTTTGGCGACGGCATTAATTCTTGCGGCGGGCGGCGCCACTACCCGCCCTGACGTGCGCAACAGTTACGGCAAGCTGCCCTTGAGCTTCGAGGCCAATCAGGGCCAGACCGATGCTCAAGTCAAGTTCATCGCTCGCGGAGCCGGCTACACGCTCTTCCTCACGCCCGCTGAAGCCGTCTTTTCCCTGCAGCAGAACCGCGCGGCGGACGGAGTTTCATCGTCAAAAAACGCGGTAGAAAGCGGCGGCCCTGACTTAGCCGCGGCCGTTTTGAATCCCGCGCCCAAACCGTTGCCGCAGAACAACGCCGTCCTGCGTGTGCAACTCGTCAATGCTGACCACAATGCAACCGTGACGGGGATGGATGAACTTCCCGGACGCACCAATTACTTTCGCGGCAACGATCCATCGAAGTGGACCACCAACGTCGCAACATTCGCCAAGGTGAAATACCGCGATGTTTTGAAAGGAATTGACCTCGTTTATTACGGCAATCAGGGCCAACTGGAATATGACTTTGTAGTCTCGGCGGGTGCGGATGCGGGGCTGATCAATCTGAAGTTCAGCGGCGCTCGCAACCTGCATGTCGACAAGCAGACCGGCGACTTAGTTCTGCGCGCTGGAAAGGAAGAAGTCCGGTTTCACAAGCCGGTTGCCTACCAGAACGATGCACCCGACAGCAAGCGCCTGGTCGCGGCTGATTATGCGCTCGATTCCAACAACCGCGTCGGCTTCGCTCTGGGGCAGTATGACCACGGCAAACCTCTCGTGATTGATCCGACGCTGAGCTACTCCACTTACCTCGGCGGCGGCAGCAACGACTACGGCACCGCCATCACGGTCGACAGCACGGGCAGTGCCTACGTAACCGGATATACGAGTTCGACTAATTTTCCCGTCACCGCCGGAGCATTTCAAACCACGTGTGGCGGCGGCTGCAGCGGAAGCACAGCGGACGCTTTCGTAAGCAAGCTCGATCCCACGGGCTCATTCCTTGTGTTCTCCTCCTATCTCGGTGGTTCGGCGAACGACTATGGAAACGGCATCGCTCTGGACGCATCTGACAACATCTTCATCGTGGGCCAAACTTTTTCCA
>JBEKJF010000091.1:0-14281 GCA_050011375.1 Candidatus Sulfotelmatobacter sp. | reverse complement strand
TGACGTTGACGACAGCCGTCTGGCTATTGCCAAGGTGCGATTTTCAGGCCAAAATTATCTGCAGGGCGCGGGTGAATGTTTGCCGTTCGGGGACGAGAGTTTCGATCGTGTAATTTCCGCCGTTGCCCTCCCCTACATGAACATTCAAAAAACGCTTGCAGAAGTTCACCGCGTCCTCGTTCGTGGAGGCGGTTTGTCGCTAAGCCTGCATCTCCCGAGTTTCACGATAGCTGAACTTCTCCACAATGCCATCCCTAAACCAGTCCCCACGCTCTTTCGGCTATATGTCCTGGCAAACGGGTTATTGTTCCAGTGCATCGGCAGGACTGTCGGGTTCCTAAAGGGGAGGACAGAATCGTTTCAGACTGAACGAGGAATGAGAGTCGCACTAAATCGTGCTGGATTCGTCAATCCTTCTTTCAGCCGGGCAACTGGGCCGGTCGGCGAAACGTTCGTTGTGGAAGCACGAAAATCGAAAGTTGTTGGTCCCCTTGCCGCTGCTCGCGCCGCCTAAAGCCGGGGGCGGGCTAGCTCCGCTGAGGACTCCGACGAAATTAGAGCTTAATATTCCACCACCGCTTGATCTCCAGACGAGTTGCGCCGGGAAGCCTCATTCGGTATCAAGAAACAAAAATATGAATTTAATCGCATTGCGGCGAAGATGTTTCCGCTTAGAGTCTTATCACGGCAATGGGAACGCGAAGGCGCCGCCAACGGCAAGAGGAGCTTTCGCACCCGAGGCGAGTTGATACTCGGAGTTGCGGCAATCCACTTGCAGCTATTTTCCAGGCGGACTATTCCCGATCTTGGCGCGAATTTGCCCGGCGAGGCGCTCTGTGAAGATCTGCGACCCCTGACGGTTCAGATGGAAACCATCGCGGAACAAGTCTCGCGGAAACTCACCGGGAGTCACCAGTACCCATACTGGAACACCTGCCTTCTCGCCAAGTTCCTGGACTTCCTGCGAATGGTCCTGATGAAGCGTCGGGGGAACAAGCAGCACGATTTTAACTCCATAGGTTTCGCTGAGGTCGTGCAACTCCGGCAGTCTTTGCTGGGCCATTCGCAGTAAAACGGACGGATCGTTAACGTGCGGACCATGGTCGGCGATTCGCGCGGCAAGGTCACGGAAATTTGGTACCAGCAGAATTAGAACGTCCTGACGAATGAATCCTTTATCCGCCAACCAATTGCTCCAGTGGGCAAAGAGATAAGTGCTGGCAGTTGTTTTGTCGAGATTGGCTTCCCTCACGGCCAGTGGGAAGTCGCGAATACTCATTTGCCGGTGCGCAAAGGATTCCCCGAGTGTGAACCTGGAAGCGAGCTGATCAGTCGCAAGGCTCAGAATGATCACGCTCGGATGAGAGCCCTGTTCGAGCAGCCGGCGGATACCGAAATACCAATCCAGATAGTGCGTCTGTTCGATGGCCAGGCGGCTGACTTCGTACTGAGGGGCTAGAGTGTCGTGCAGAGCGTCCATCTGAACGCCTTCGATTAGCAGAGAATTTCCGGTGAGAAGCACAGTAGGACGGCCATCCGCGGTGAAGGGACCGAGAGAGAGCGCGTCCCGAGTTTCGTTTTCGACTCGGCGCTCGATGCGGCTGAGATGAGTCAAAATAAAAGGAGAAGCCGTCTCCAATCCCAAAAGGATGACGGCTAATCCTAACAACAGCGCGATGATGCCCTTGCGCGCGCTCATCGTGCTGCGCGTCGCCGAGACGGGCAATCCGCCAGCGTCAAAACTGGAAGTAGATGAATGCATTCGCCTGATTCGCTCCTAAAAAAGCTATTACGAGCGCACACGCCAGTCCAAAAGCCACACGGGGCTGCACCGTCGCGGACGCAAAACAGTATTCATCGCCAGACGATTCCAGGTAAAGATCAACGAGAAGCAACGGAATAGAGAAGATCGCCAGGAACAAGAATGCGGCCGGAAACTCCGGTTTCCAACTCCAGCGTCCCAGGCCTTTCAGCATCTCCCATGCGGATCGCAGCGACGCTGCACGAAAGAATATCCAGGTTAAGCACACAAAGTGGAAGATGAGAATCCGCTTGATCCATCTGGGCAGTTGCCCACGAGTCTCAGGTTTCCCGCGGGTGAGTTTGCGCTCGGCTGCCAGGCCGGCGCCGTGAAGTCCACCCCAAACCACGAAGGTCCAATTTGCTCCATGCCACAAGCCGCCCAACAGCATGGTCAGCATCAGATTGCGGTAGGTCTTGCGTTCGCCGAAACGATTTCCACCCAGCGGAATATAAAGATAGTCGCGGAGCCAAGTGCTCAGGCTGATGTGCCAGCGACGCCAGAAATCCTGGATGCTGTCAGCCAGGTAGGGTTGGCGAAAATTCACCATGAAATGAAATCCCATGAGCTGGGCGCATCCTCGCGCGATGTCGCTGTAACCGCTAAAATCCCCATAAATCTGCCACGCGAACGCATATGTTCCCAGAAGCAATACGGGGATGGTCGGCCGCCCGAACGCTCCGCCAAAGGCCGCGTTCGCAATGAGCGCGCAATTGTCCGCGATCACGCATTTGCGAAAAAGGCCCTCCAGAATCAGCAGCATTCCGTCGAAACCCTTTTCCGAATCCCACTGCCTGGGTTTTTGAACCTGGGGAAGCAAGTGGGACGGCCGCTGGATGGGGCCAGCAATCAGATGCGGAAAGAGAGTGATGAACAACCCGTAGTGGATAAACGAACGTGAGGGCGGCAGTCGCTCATAGTAGACGTCAACAATATAGGCGACTTCCTGGAAGGTGTAGAACGAAATGCCGGGAGGCAGGATGATACGGAGAAATGGCAGTGAAGCAGGAATCTTCAGAGCGGACAATGCGGTAAATGCGGAGTCCGCAAAGAAATTGAAATACTTAAAGAATCCGAGAATCGAGAAGTTGACCACCAGCGACAGCACTAACAGCGCTCGCCGGATGCGGGGATCTTTCGTGTCCGCGATTTTGATGGCAATAAAATAGTCGATGATCGTGGAGGCGATCATCAGGCACAGAAAACGCCAATCCCACCATCCGTAGAACAAATAGCTCGCCACCAGAAGAAAACGGTTCTGGTTGCGAAAGCCCAGACACCAGTAAACAGCGACTACCACACTCAAAAAGACGAAAAAAATTGGAGTGTCGAAAAGCATAACAATCGTGCCGATTCACTGCGAATGCATCGGCCCTATCAGCATACTGCAGGTTCCATTTCGCCAGTATGCCGAGTTAGATTCGAGCACTCCGGGTGCTCAAGCCGGTTTGTTTGCTTCCAGTTCCAGGTTCTTCAGGTGCACGAACCGCCCCAAAGGCGTGGCCTTCATCCGGTGCTTGGCCTCGAACATTGCAAGATAGGTGGCGCGTAGGCGCGCCGCGCGAAGACTGCTTCCCGGCCTGACCTGCGAAAACAGACTGTATCCAAGCTGCCGAAGAAATTTTCCAACCAGTTCCTCAAAAATAGCTATCTGCCCAGGCGACATCTTCGTCTTCCACCGCGCCACGGGATCGAAAGCCACTTGAGATTCGCCGGCAAACGAGGAATTCGGTTGGCTGACCGACCCAATTCCGGCATGCTGAATCCTGTCGTAATCAAGATCATGATCGATGAACAAGCCAAGTTGCTTCAACGTCGCCTGCGGATTCGCAACCAGTTCTTCAAAGCGTACTTCCCGATAATTTGTTCCCAGGCGTTCGCCTTGTTCCCGCCCTTTGCGCACGATCCACTCCCAATACAGGCCAGCGACTCCAAGGGATTCGTTTCGATCCCAGGGCAGAGGATGGGACCATCCTTGCTTAGCATAGGAAAGTGCGACATCGCGGCCATCGCGAATAATGTGGATGAACAACGCATCCGGTATCTGGCGCTTAATTTCCGCCATGTACAAAAGATGGTCGGGAGTACAGTCAGCCCAGCGCCGGACTCCCTGTTTGCGCACAATTTCCCGCATCACGATTCGCAGGAAATCTCCTCCGCTATGGCACTGGGCCATAATCCTGGCACTGATTTCACGGGCATCCAATCCTGAGACTCGAAACGGCTTGCTCTTCAGCCAGACATCCATGAGATCCCGCCGGTCCGCTGCGGAACGCATTCCGCGAAACCGTGGGACTAACAGATTGAAGACGTTGGATTCGGCACGATAAACTGCGAAATCTCCTGCCGAGAGCAGCATGTGATAAAGGACAGTTGTCCCCGATCTCGGGCAACCGAGCACGAAGACGGGTGCCGTGTTCTTCTTTGTTGAGACCGCTCCGACTGCACGCGGACTCGCCTCATCCGGCGATAATTTCACGATTGGCTGACCAGTTCCCTCTCGATTTAGTTCCGCACTCGGCAGAAGTCACGTTCGCACTGGATTCACGCCTGTCTTTGAGTCTGACATCAGGGCGCGGTAAACGCTCAACCACTGTTCGCGAACGGCATTCCAGTCATAGCGGTTGCACTCTTCATATGCGCTGGCAGCCAGGCGTGAGCTTAGATTGGAATCCTTTAGCAACCGCAGAATGTTCTCCGCAAGCGCCGATGCGTCACCCACTGGAGACAACAGTCCAGTTCGCCCGTGATCCACCAGGTAGGTCATTCCTTCTGGCGCGGTACTGACAACAGGCGTCCCGGAGGCAAACCCTTCCAGCACCGAAACCGGCATATTGTCGAGGCTCGATGCATTCACGAAAATATCGGCGTCGTCGTAGACCTTGCCGATCGACGCGTGCGGCACCACTCCCAGAAAGTTCACGCCAGCAAGCTTCAACTGCAAAACCAGGCTGCGGATTTTCTGCTCCTCTGGTCCTCCGCCAGCCAGATCCAGCCGCGCTTCCGGAAAACACTTCTGCACCTCGGCGAAGGCTCGCACCACGAGATCGACCCGGTAGTAAGGATGGAATCCCCGCGTGCACACCAGGTGGGGGAGAAGCGGCGCGCGCGACCGGAAGCGGAACTGGGACAAATCCACGATATTCGGCACCACTTCCGCCTTCAACCCGAACTCACGAAAAACGTCTACCAGGTACCGCGAGGGAACCACCAGCAAATCCATTCTCGCGAGCATTGGCCGGGCAGTCCGGAAGCGCTGCAGGTGGTCGCGCGCTTCTCCGCTGTGATAATGAAGGAGCACATTTTTTTTTCGCGCCCGGGCTACCAGCCAAGCCGGAACCGGAGCCAGTAAAAACGACCAGTACGATGCCGAAAAAATGTGCGCAATGTCCGCGTCGCTCATGCCACGCCAGAGAGCGGCAAAGTAAAACGGAGTTCGCACCAGCGTCCGGAGCCCGGGAATCTTTTCCACCCACGTGAGACCGGCAGGCAGCGGAGGATCGATCGGCACAAGTTCCGCCTGCACTTCAGGGTCGCTATGCCAATGCTTTAAAAGCATGTCCGCCTGAACCGATTGGCCTCCTACATAGCGTAACGAGGCCGCCACGATTGTCACTCGCAATGGAACGCGGGATGCTGATTGAGTAGCGCGAATTGAGGAAGGCCTCGCACGCCAGCCCTTTTTCTCCAGCAGTTCCGCATATAGTTGCTCGTGCTTGTTCCGCATTTGCTCGATCGTGAAATTTTCCAGCGCGAACCTTTTCGCGTTGCGGCCGAGCATCTCGCGCAGCGAAGCGTCTGCGGCGATCTGAACCAGGGCTGCTTCCATCGCCTCCGCGTCATCCGGTTTCAGCAGAACTCCTCTGTCCTCGTCAATCAGTTCGCTGTTGCCGCCAACACGATTTGCGATCACAGGAATGCCGGCCGCCATTGATTCCAGGATGGCATTCGACAGACTTTCCGACGACGAAGGCAGCACCGTCACATCCAGAGACGCCAGAATCGCGGGAATATCGTGCCGGTCTCCCAGAAATTGCACGCTGCCGCCAATCCCTAGTTCTTCCGCTGCTTGCTCCAGTTCTGGGCGCAACGGACCATCCCCGACAAAGACAACCTCAAGACCCTGCAATCGCTCGCGAACGCGAGCCGCAGCCTCGAGCAGCATCCTGTGATTCTTGGAGCGCGTATTCATTCGCGCAATCATGCCCACGCGAAAGACACCTGCACGTTGCGGGATCGCAGGCTTGGTATCGGCAAACGCGGCAGGGGCAAGTCCATTTCCAATTACCCTCAACCGTTCCGCGCGCAATCCTTGATTTATCAACCCATCGGCTGCAGCTTTCGAATTGCAGATCACGCAATCTGACCAGCGAAACATCGCAAGCTGGGCGCGGCGTTGAGCCGGCGTCAGAAGATCACCCAACTGGCGCTGGCTTCCAATCACCACAGGAGTACCCGCCAACCGCGCCGCGGGAATCAACATCAGGTTGGTGTAGTAATCAAAGGAATGAGCCACAGCGACTGCGGTTCGTCGCAGATGCCGGGCTAAACGGTAGCGGCTTCGCATCGACGACAGACGATACAGGCTGCCCCCCAGGCCGAAATGATGCACCGTCCCAATTTCTTCCCGTAGAACGCCCTTCGGCTGGCAACAACCTACTTGAACGCTATACGCTGCGGGATTGAGAGCTCGCGCCAGTTCGACGAACTGCCGCTCGCTGCCCCCGCGTTCAAAGCTGTTGGTCATGAGAAAAACGCCAGCTTGAACGAGTGCCTCCGCAGCGCCTATTTCCGGGGCGTCTGGATTCTCTAGCAGTGCAGGAGGCAGTCCGACCTGCGTCACTGAGGAATTCAAGCTGTGCCTCCGCTCAAAGGCACCACATCCTCTCGCCCTGCAGCCGAAACGCCCGCCTCGATGTTCTCCAGATAATTCCGCTGCCAGAGCTCAAACATCAGCAATCGCCAGATCCGTCCCGCATAGTTTCGGCGCTTGTCAAAGTGTTCGTTCAGCAAGCGCCGCACGCCTGACGGATTCAGATAACCCCGCTGCAGGGTGCGAGGCTCGAGCAAGACTGTCTGAATCAGATCCTTCAGTTCGTGGCGCGTCCAGTGGACCAGGGGGAGGGCAAAACCCTGCTTAGGCCGGTACAGCACCTCTCGCGGTACTCCGACTCGCTCCGCCAATTTCCTCAGAATGTATTTCTGCTCTCTGCCGCGCATCTTCCATTCGGCAGTCAATCCCGTCACCCACTCGACAAAAACGTGATCCACCATCGGCGCTCTGGCTTCGAGAGAAGCCAGCATGCTCATCCGGTCTACTTTGGTAAGAATGTCCGCGGGCAAGTATGTCTTCGAATCCAGATAGAGCAGCCGGCTCAACGGATCACGAGCGGGCGCGTCCTCGATATAGCCGCGAAACAACTCGAGCGGATCCGCTTCTCCGGCAGCCGGGACCATGAAATCATCCGAGAACAGCGCCATCTCTCGCTGCACGGGTTGCATTGAAATGTCTTCCAGGTAGCGTTCCTGCCAGGGCAGAGAGATGCTGTAGCTCAGGCTCCGTCCTCGAGTGCCTTGGGGAATCAGTTTGTGAATATGCTCACGGTAGCTTCTCCGCGCCCATTCTGGAATCCAGCGAAACGAACGATCTCGTAAAGAAACGCGGTAGCGGTCATAGCCGGCGAACAACTCGTCCCCGGCATCGCCCGATAATGCCACGGTCACGTGCTGCCGCGCCAGGCAGGAAACGTAATACGTTGGCAGCACCGATGGATCTCCGAAGGGTTCTTCCAGAGAATGCGTCAGCGTTTCCACCGAATTCACCACGTCGGGTTCCAGAATCAATTCATGGTGCTCGGTGCCGAATTTCTCGGCGACGATTCGAGCATACCCGGTCTCGTCAAAATCTTTCTGCCGGAATCCAATCGAGAAAGTTTTTACAGGTCTCGAACTGCAGCGAGCCATGAGCGCCACAATCGTCGAGGAATCGGCACCACCGCTTAGAAACGCGCCCAGTGGCACATCGGCGATCAGCCGCATTTTGACCGCTTCCGCCAATCGGCTTTCCAATTCCTCCAAACATTCTTCTTCGCTGGCGGGAGAATGGGTTCCATATTCCGGAAGACTCCAGTACTGGCTTATGGCGAGCTTCCCTTTTTCCAACTCCAGCAGGTGCGCGGGCGGAAGTTTTTTGATCTCCAAAAAAGCCGTCGCCGGATCCGGAACATATCCAAATTGTACGTATTGCCGGAGAGCCTGGCGATCGACCTGAGCGAGTTCCGGAGAGATCGCATGAATCGCTTTGATCTCAGAGCCGAACAGCAATTGCCGGCCGTCGAAAGCGTAGTGCAGCGGCTTCTGGCCCATGCGATCGCGTGCGATGAGCACCTTGCGAAGGCGCTCGTCATACAAAGCGAAGGCAAACATGCCGCGCAGCTTCTGCACGCAATCGCGCCCCATTTCTTCGTATAGATGGACGATTACTTCGGTGTCGCTGTGCGTAGAGAAGCGGTGCCCGCGGCTCTGCAGTTCGGTACGGAGTTCAAGGAAATTGTAAATCTCTCCGTTGAAGACGACCCAGACGGACCGGTCTTCGTTAAACACAGGCTGGTGGCCGCCAGCCAGGTCGATAATGCTGAGGCGCCGCATCCCAAAGCCGACGCCCTCTTTGACAAAAATGCCTTCGTCATCCGGACCGCGATGCACCATCGCCTGGCACATGCGCTGAATCGTCGCCGCTTCAACTCTGCCGTCGGAAGCCGTTCTTACGATGCCCGCGATTCCACACATGACTAGCTTCTCACGCTCGCATGCAGAACGCCGCTCTTGGAGGTCTTGAGCCGCGACTCTGAAGTTTGTTTTAGGCGGTAGTTCCGATACTCACCGGGATTCCCTTCGCGTCCGTCGCAGGCCGCCCAAATGATGTTCATCATCTCCCGCGCCGTAACAAAATGAATTGTCTCCCGACGATCTGCGGCTCCTTCGGTCAGTTCGGCGAGGAATCTCTGCATTGCCGCTCCCATGACTGTATCCCGTTGAGTCGGATCCATACCATGGCAATGAAGTTTGATAAAGAGCCAGTCGGGTCTTCGCTCCACGCAAATCGCAGCTTTCTTCCACAGATGCAGCCGCCGCATGCCCGGCGGATTAGCGCCGGTCAGAGCTGCGTTCTCGAAGCGCGCCACACCGTTGCGCGCCTCACGGTCAAAATCGAGCATCAACGGACCCTGCACCATGACCGGAAATTTCCGCGGAGCGTGGCCCACGCGCAGATTTCTTCCCTTGCGGTGTGGAGCGCGGGTATTGAGCGGAAGACTGCACTCATACAGCGAGTTTATCTTCTCGACCTGCGCCGGGTGGAAGGCGGCTGTAGGCAAAGTGAAGTCAGCGTAGCAGCCCGTTTGCGCCAGAATCTCCACTTCATTGTCGACGCCACAAGCGTATCCGCCCGCCGAATTCGCCAATGCAAAGTTCCCATGGACAAACGCATAACGAGGCTGGCCGGACCCTTCGAGAAAGGAGAGCGCGCCATGATTCAGCACTAGCGCATCGCGAAACTCCTCCAACTGGCGACGCGTGTCTTCACTCGAGGCAGGCGCGTCCATCCCGTGATGCAGGTGAATTTCAAGTTCTCCCCAGCCACGGTGGCAATGTTCAGCAAGGAAATCCACCAGACCGCGGTCATACTGCTCGGCGGGATAGAAGTAGGTGTGGACCAACGGGCGTCCCTCGTGGTCACGCCATGCATCAACGGCTTGGGGGTAGCCTGCGCACCAGGTTTCGACGCGACGCTCTTGTTCGGACCGAGGCGCGCGCGCGCGACCGTCTTCTGGAACAATCGCCGGCTCAAAATGATCCGCCAGCGCAAAAATCAAATGCACTTGGCCTGTCGGAGCCCACCGCGTAAGCCTCTGCCACGCATATTGCGGAAACCATTTGCCATACGAGAGTTGACGCGCGAGGCGCTTCCCCAAGGCAGGCTTAACCGCGTGCGGGATCGAAGCTTCCGCAAGGTTTCCTGACGCGATCCCACTCTCCTGCTTGCTGTCTTCGCTCATCGCCTGTCCGCCTGTGTCGCAACAACGTTCATGTTATCTGGTGAACGTAAGCGCATCGGGCTTTCTGCCTCTCACAAGAACCTCTCGCGGGCGCGAACTCCGCCCATTCCCACCCGCGGGAGGTTTCGCGGCACGATCATTTTCAGTGACGGTCGCCAGCAGAGCGGCAGTGTAGGCGACAGAGAAGTAGGGAAACAGTTGATATGCCTCCGGCGCAAACAGCGCACCGATGACAAATCCAACCAACGAGCTGTGCAACGCCCCCACAAACAGGGTCGTCTGCGTATCCAGTTCACGTCTGCGGGTCAACTTCCTGAGATTGCTGAACCCTCGAGCAAAGAACAGCAGGTAAAGAATGAGCGATGGAATGCCGCCTTCTACCGCGATTTGTAGATAAGTGACATGCACATCGCGCCAGACTCCAGAATATTGCTGAAAATTGCGCACTCCCATGCCAAGGATCGGATAGCTTTCGATGCCTTCGACGGCCTTCCTCGCCAGATATTTCCTCTGCTCGTACGATTCAAATGCCTTCTCCTGCTGTAGCGTGCTTCCCTCGCCGGCGATCGCGCCCATGCGGCGCATCAGTGGACCTCCCGCGACGGCCAGCAGCACGACAATAGAGAGCCCGCTCGCCACAATCAGAAAAAAGCGCCGTCCGCGCACACCGAAATGCCACAGGCAAATCGCCCCCGTCACTACCAGCGTAACGAATCCTCCGCGCGAGGCAGTCATGAACAGAGCAAGGCTCATGATCAGCATGCCCACAATCCAGGCAACTTTTACGATCGCGTTTTTCGCGGTCAGCAAAAACGCCAGGCAGAATGGCAGCGTAAGCACGATCGAGAAGGCCAGATCGTTGGGATTGGAATAAATGCCGCCAATTACTCCTTCCAGCCTCGGCTGGGAGTGCCCCATGATGATCGATACAATGCAGATGATCGCCACCGACGCCGATTGGATGTAAATAATGCGCCGAAGCCTGTCGAAGGTCGTGACCAGCAAAAAAGTCAATATCCACGCGACGTACACCTTGGCAAAGTCCAGAGTGTGATTCAGCGCTCCGCCCTTCCAGATCGGAGACAATAGTGCGGAAGCAATCAAGACCACAATCAATGCGAGCAGATATCCCGCCTCTCGCGGAACATCGCTGAACTTGCGCTTGGTCTTTCCCAGGCTGCTGAGTAATCCCAGCAACGCCAGGATCCCGGTGATTTTGGCGAGGGGAAGATACTTTAATCCCGGAATCCAATCCTCCGGCCGGCCGCAATAGACAAAGTAGAATGCGCTGAGCCAGAAAAAGGCTCCTCCCAGGCTTGAGGGCTTTCGCACCGGCAACTCGCGTGACGCGATCTTTTTGTCTGCTTCTATCACAACTGCCTCAATCCATCCTCATAGTTTGCGCGGCTGTCGCACTGTACTGCGGGGCTGCGGCACTCTTCGTCACATTGCCGGCCGGTGTGTAGCTGCACTGCCTGTGGTTCCGGCGGGCACATATTCCCCGGGGCGCGATGTCGACGCCCGTCCCGCGGCCTTCACAACAACTTCCTCAAAGCTGGCGGCGACCGCCGGCCAGTCATAGCGTGCGGCCAGCTCCGCCGCAGCACGCTCATACCGTTTGCGTATTTCGCTACTCTCTAACAACATCAGAATCGCTTCGGCGAACGCCGCCGGCGTGTCTGCCAGAACGATGTCGCGGCCGCGATGAACGTCCAAACCCTCGGCTCCCACCGACGTCGAAACAATGGCTTTCCCTGCCGCCATCGCCTCGTAAATCTTCAGGCGCGTTCCTCCCCCGATGCGCAGCGGAACAATGACCACCGCGGCCTCGCGTAGTTGGTCAATGACCGCAGGCACGCGCCCGGTCACTTCAATCGAATCGCCGGCAAAGCGTTGCACTCTCCGGTCGGGATTGCGGCCCACGATGCGGAACTTTGCCTGCGGAATCTGGGCCAGGACAACCGGCCAGACTTCATGGCAGAAAAACTCCACCGCATCGATGTTTGGTTCCCAATCCATGGCGCCGACGAACATGACCAGCGGCTGCAGATCCCGCTCCGAAAAATCGGGCTGGTACTGCCGCAAATCCACCCCGGTGGGGACCACTGTCACCCGCGAGGGATCGACCCAAGCGCTCATTAATTTTCGGTCATGCTCCGACACCGCGATCACATGAGGAAATCTTTGCACCGCCGACTTTTCATAGGCCAGCATCTTCCTGCATTCCATCGCGTAGATTTTTCGCTTGGCGGAATTTTTTTCTGTCTCCGCATGACGCCGCCAGATCTCGCTTTCCACGTTGTGCTGAAACAGCACGACGGGCACTTCATGAGACGCCGGAAAATTCACCGCGGCATCGAGAAAGTCACACACTGCAATGTCAAATCCTCCCGGTGTAAGCCACTCCTTCAACCTCTTTCGCACCAGTGCGGACTTGAACCGGCTGACCGCGTAGGGAGCCCGATCGCCCAACCGGGAGATATAGTCCAAAACTCGCGCTCGACCAGATTCTGGCCTGCCGGTACAGATGCAGCATGCACCGGGGAAGTCTTCAGCCAACCGCCGCTCGTAGTCTGGGTCGGAACTCCCGTCGTAGTAAGAAAAGAAACGAAGCTCGTGGCGCGACGCGAGGTAGCGGGCAATGTGGTACGAACGGATGTCGCCGCCGCTATGCAGCGGCAAAAGCTTGTTCGCCTTTACCCAGAGAATTTTCACCGGACCCACACCTCTTTCCGGCCGGTTACGAAGTTGCCGAAAGCGACCACCGCCGCAGTGTTTAGCACGATGAGCGCAAGAGCTGCATTGGCAACGCGCATCAGAGGTCCAACCCGATTCGACAACGCCTGATTCGACAACGCAAACAGGCTGAGGGCGTAGAAGGCCAATTGCAGAATCAAAGCGACGCGGTACAAAGGGCCGGAGATGACGGCAGACGACACCAGCAACGCTGTCAGGGCGAACGGCACAGCCAGCCGTAGCAGTTTGTGACTGATGAAGCGGAAGAGCAGCGGGTTCGCGCCGCTCAGCACCCACGGCGCAATCTGCAGCAACTGGTAATTTCCCGTCAGGGTCCGGACTTTCCGGCGGAACTCTTTCTCCGCGCCCAAGTCCGGATCATCCCACGCCCGGGCCCGGCCATCGAAGATTACACGCGCACCCTGCCGCGCAATCTGCAGAGGCAAAAGCACGTCATCCAAAATTGTCTCCGGCGGAATGGGCTGCAATAGCGAACGCCGGGCCGCGTACAATGCGCCAGTCGCGCCCACTACCGAGCCTGACGCGCTTTCCAGCACCCGAACTTTTTTTTCAATCCGCCAGTAGATGCCCATACGCCTTTCCGCTTCGCCCGACGCTGCATCGCCCAGCATCAGTTCGCCGCTCACACAGCCCACCGTGGGATCCACGAAATTCTCGAGGAGCAGCCGCAGAGCATCATGTTCGATCTGCTGGCGCGCATCCACAAAGACCGCTATCTCGCCCTGGGCTACCGCCAGGGCTTCATTCAGGCGGCAAGCCTTGCCCTTGGACTCTGGAGAAACCAGAATATGAAAACGGTCGTCCTTCGCGGCGTCCGAAAGAATTTGCTGCGTCCCGTCAGTCGATCCGTCCGAGGCCACGATAAATTCCAAACGGTCTGGGGGATAATCCAGCGCCGCCAAGTTGCTCAGTTTGCTCTTCAGCGTTGCCTCTTCGTTGCGCACCACCATCAAGATCGATACCAGCGGCTCGGTCCACCCGCGCAGCACTGGCCTTGGACTGAGGTGGCTCCAGATCCACAGCCACGCCGCATATCCGAGGTAGGCGTAGAAGACAAGCGCGCCGGCAATCCAGAATACTGCCTTCATTGCGCGCCCCGTCCCAACAGGACAATCTTGATGGTCTGGAACATGATGAGCAGATCCAAAGCGAGAGAAGCGTTCTTGATATAGAAAAGATCGTATTGCAGTTTTTCCCGCGCATCTTCGAGCGTGTTGCCGTACTTGTATTGCACCTGCGCCCAGCCCGTGATTCCCGGCCGCACGACGTGGCGAACGCCGTAGTAGGGAATTTCCTTGCTCAGCCACTCGACAAATTCCGGCCGCTCCGGGCGCGGACCTACGAAATGCATATCGCCTTTCAGCACGCACCACAATTGCGGAATCTCGTCGAGCCGCGATGCCCGCAGAAACTTGCCCACCCGGGTAATGCGCGGATCGTCGTCCAGAGCCCAGGTGGCTCCGGTATCGGCTTCCGCATCCTGCCGCATAGTGCGGAACTTGTAGCAATGAAAAATACGTCCACGCCGTCCCACTCGCTGCTGCCGGTATAGCACTGGGCCCGAGGAATCCAGCTTGACGGCCAGCACAATGAAGGGAAGCAGGGGCAGCGAGATCACGGTTCCGGCGAGCGCAAACAAAAAATTCAGCGCCCGCCGCAGCAGCCG
>JBEKJF010000090.1:0-17151 GCA_050011375.1 Candidatus Sulfotelmatobacter sp. | reverse complement strand
AGCCCGGGATTGCTAAAAAAATGGTGGGGGATCAGTGCTGCTGCGAAATCCTGCGCCTGGTCGTGCTGCGACATTGATCCCCCGGGTCCCATCAATCGTTCTTCCAGCAGAGTGAGGAAATAGGTACTGTTGAATGCAGTCTTCTCCACCGCGCAAATCGCGAACGGAGGCAAGAGAGCCGATATAAACGGAGCGCGCGGCGCCCATGCCGAAACCAACAGCAGCCAGCCGTAGATGGGCGCGTAGTAGAGGCCATGAACCGTGAGCAGGTGATAAAAAAGCACAAGTGATACGTGGAAGAACGGGACCTCTGTCCACAGAGCCGCGATATTCGCGCCGCTTCCCAGCAGCATGACGCTGCTCATCGCGAGCATGATGAAGTGGGTCGCGACGGTAACCACAAAACCGACAAGCGGCAGAATCACGATGGGAATCGCCAGCTTCGAAAGCACAGTGGTGAGATCAGACACCGGCAGCGATTTCCAAAAGAGAATGCTGCGATCGCGGCGCTCCCCATACAGGGCTTCAAGAGAATAGAAAATGCCCACAATAAAGGCCGTCCCCATGATGAGTGACGCCGATAATTCGTAATGGGAGAGCAAACCCTGCGGCTGCGACGGATCCATGTGTGAAGGATCGAAGTGCGATGTGTTGAGGTGCAGATCGATGTGCGACGCTGCAGCGCGGGTCCGCACCATGATTAAGTGGATCGCGAAGCCAATCAGAAAAACGGCGGCCGCGGTCAGGGGCGCGATGTAGATCGAACGGTTCTCCCAGAGCTCGCGTCGAATCGACCAGTACAGCACTCGCCATACCGAGACGGACGGCGCGGTCGCTTGCGGCTGTATAGCAGATTCATTCATGGCATTCGGTTCCGTATTCATTGAGCCGCTCCTTGTGCGGCATATTGGTTGCCGACCACCGCCACGAATAGGTCCGCGATGCTGGGCGTGCGGGCCTCGCCAAGCGAGGCCAGTTGCTGGCGGTCGATATTCTGACTGGTGGCGAGATCTGGCTTTAAATCGAAAATCAGAATGCTGCGTCCGAAGACCTGGCGCTCATACATCGGCTTAAGCGCGCGTGCCGCGGGGGCTCGATCAGGATTCACCGTCAACTCCACGTAGCGCGACTCGAATTCCTCCATCGTGCAATTCAGTACGATCCGGCCGCGATCCATGAACATCAAGTCGGTAAGAATGTGCTGCAACTCTTCCACCTGATGCGTGGTCACCACGATGGTGCGGCTGCGATCGAAATAATCGTTGAGCAGGGAATCGTAAAACTGCTTGCGAAATAGAATGTCGAGCCCGAGCGTGGGCTCATCCAGAACCAGCAATCTCGCATCAATCGACATCACGAGAGCGAGATGCAGTTGCACGACCATGCCTTTCGACAACTGCCGGATCTTGCTCGTGTGCTGGATCGTGGTTTTTGCCAGAAAACTTTCCGCTTTGGCGCGGTCGAATCGCGGATGCACTCCGGCTACATAGTCGAGCGCCTGCGAAACCCTCATCCAGCGCGGCAGCACGGCGACATCGCTGATGAAGCAGACATCGCGCATAAGCTGGTCGCGCTCGTCCCAGGGATCGCGGCCGAGCACTCTCAACTCGCCCTGATATGGAGTGAGGCCGAGAATCGCGTTGAGCGCAGTGCTTTTGCCTGCGCCGTTAGGGCCGATGAGTCCGAGGATGCGGCCCTCATCGACGTGCAGATCGACGCCATCGAGTGCGATGGTTTTGCCGAAGCTCTTGCGCAGGCCACGTGCGTCTATGACATTCATGACTTCGGTTCCTCTTTTTTCTTAGGGTTCGACGACTCCACGGAAAGGCCGGAAGAACCATTCAACAACTCTTCCGTTCTCAATCCAAGCCGTTGAATGGTTGCGTGGACCCTCGGCCATTCCTCCGCAAGAAATTTCTGGCGTTCGCCTTGCAGCAGCAGATTGCGTGCGCCCACATTAATGAACATGCCTCGACCTCGTTTGCTCTCGACCAACTGCTCGTCGACCAGTTGCTGATAGCTTTTCAGAACCGTGAGCGGATTGACCCGATACTCGGCCGCGACATTGCGCACCGAAGGCAGCGGATCGCCCTCCTTGAGCACGCCGTCGAGGATCATCGCGACTACTCGGTCGCGAATCTGTCGATAAATCGGCTGACTGTCGTTCCACTCACGGTCCATAATGTTTTCCAGATAGTCTTGACCGGCGATACTCCGCTGTCATTTTGTCCGTTGCAACTCTAAGCGCGTGGACTGGAAAAAACCCGTGAAAAGAAGACGAGTGGGGTTTCTTCGCTCGTTCACACAACTCCTGTCGTGACTGCCTCTCGTTTTGCCGGCAAAAGCGCGAACAGGACGGCCCCGATCACAAGGAATACGATCACATCAATAAAGTTCCGGTGGACTCCGTGAATCCACGCTTCCACCGTTTGAATCGCCATCACCACGCTATGGGCGATGTTCCACCAGGCTGCTAGAGCAATTATCGAGCGATGCTCAGAGGGTCTTCTTGCGGCCAAAAGTAGAAAGACCCCGACCGGAATAAAAAAGCTCAGGAACATCGGTTCGCACTCGTTCTTCCGCTCCAAAAGCCAGCTGGAATGCCACAGATCCATAGAGAGAAAATAAATCATGCCCACATTCAACAGTCCCACGATCACCAGGACGGTCTGTGTCAGGAGTTCTCTTTTCACAGTGGCCTCCTTTGAGCGAATTTTGTTGCCGGCGCAGCAGCGGCTCTAAGAAGAGGTGATTCCGACTTGCGGTTGCCGCACGACCCGCTTCGAACCAGCTGTGGCTTCAACCCCTGACCAAGTCCACGCCTGCCAGACGATGACCGAGGTGCACACGGTTTCGATCGTCGCGAAGAACGAACGTCAGGAAACCGTTTACAAGGGTCATGAAGACACCCGCGATGATGTTCGCCCACCGGTTCGCTCGCAACGGAAGCAGTCGACACGCCAGAATCATGGCGATGGGTATTTCCATCAACACCGCTGAACCCAGCAGAGCCCATGGTGGAAGGTGCGGGGCTGAATTCGGCGAGCCAACGAAAGCGAACAGGGCAAGCACGTCTGCATACAGGTAGTTCAATAACGCGAAGATCCAAAATAGAGACAGCCGCTCCTCTGTGTCATGCATGTCAGCCTCCTTCATGCTTAAGTTTTTACTTTCGGCGAAAAGGTTTCACTTGGTGCGCGTCAGTTCGATGTGCGCATGCACGGGCTTATCCCCAGGCTGCATGTAGGTCCAGTCTTCGGTGTGATGATTCGCGTCGATCACGGTAAAGACCGCATGATCCATGTGCCCGTACTGCGTGCTGCCGGCGACGTCGAGAAAATCGAACTCCACCGTCTTTCCGTCGGGCGAGATCTTGCCCGTCATGCGCGGCCGATTGCCGGCGTCGCAATAGTGCGTCAGCAGCAGCCGGTCCCCATCCAGATAAAGCATCGTGATGGGATCGTCGGGTCTGCCTTCGCCCGTCATCTCATGCACGATTGCGTTCCCCATGGAAGTCACGCGCAGCGATGCATGCGTGAGCTTGCCTTCAATGTCGGCTTCCGGGGGAATGGTGGTTACGTGGCCGTCCCAGGAACCCGCGAGAGTTTTGAGTTTGTCGAAGGACTTTTGCGCGTCAGATTGCCCAAAAGCTACACTGCACAGCGACAGCAGAACAGCGAACACCATAAAGCGATGGGATTTCATAATCATTCTCCTCGAAGTTTGTTCAAATCTCGATTCGTTCCTTCGGCTGGTGAGCATCTGAGCAATCCAGCCGATCCGAATCGTTGTCATCTACTGTTGTAGTTAACTATAACACTATGATTATGTCAAGGTCTTTCTTCATAATTTCGTCAGGTGTTCCAATTTCTTCGGTATTTTAATTAGAAACAACAACTTGCACGGAGAGCCCTGCCGTTTCACGCGGCTTTCAGACCATGCAGATCCGCAAGGAGATCCGCATTGCCTCTATAATTACTTTCGATTGAGCCGATAGTGTGCGCGCCCACAGTTGCCTATAGGATGATAAGGAAGCAGCACTTATAGGCCGCAACGATGCAGGTGTGGTGTGCTTTGGCCATCAAAGCGCAAGGTCTGAATATAAAGGTCCGAATCCAATGGAACCAGAGAGCTCGGGAGTGGAAGAGAAGCGCGACGAAATTCAAGAGTTGAACGTGACGGGTATCGTGCGCGAGGTCACGCACGTCCTCGACTTGGACGATATTGCCAACCTTGCGGCGGAGGAGGGCCCGCCCGCCGAGACTCTGATGAACGTTGTCGACTTGATTGCCAAGCGATTTCAGACCGAAGTTTGTTCTGCTTACCTGCTTGAACCGGATCGCGCCAATCTGGTGCTGGCTGCAACCGTCGGACTTCAGCGCGAGTGTATTGGCAATCTGCGAATGGCGATCAACGAAGGATTGACCGGCCTGGTCGCGGAAGAGGTGCGTCCCGTTGCCGTGGAGCGGGCGCAAAGGCATCCGCGATTCAAGTATTTTCGCGAAGCCGGCGAAGAGACTTATCAGTCGTTCCTCGGAGTTCCACTCATCGATCGCGGGGTTCTGCAGGGCGTTCTGGTCGTCCAGACGATTGAGCCTCGGGTTTTCCGCGAAGATGAGATTCAGATGCTGACCCAGGCAGCGGCCCAGGTCGCGCCCGTGGTAAGCGAAGCGCGCACTTTGGATCGCTTCATCGCTCCCGCGCAGGAACGCCTGTGGGCGCTGGCACGCAACCTTTGGTGGAGTTGGGATCACGATGCCGTCAGCCTGTTTCGCGATCTTGACCCGGTACGCTGGCGGGAACTCAATCAGAATCCGGTGGCGCTGCTGGCGGAGTTTCCGCTGGCAAAGCTCGAAAGCCGCGCCGCCGAACTGGTGCTGCACAGCCGCATTAACTATGCCTATCGCCGCTTGCAGGAATATTTGCAGGCGGACCGCACCTGGGGAACAAGGCATGCCGGCGTGTTGCGGCCGTTGCCCGTAGCCTACTTCTCCGCGGAGTTCGGTATACACGAATCGCTCCCCGTCTATTCCGGAGGCCTCGGCGTGCTTTCCGGCGATCACATTAAGAGCGCCTCCGATCTCGCCATCCCGCTGGTCGGCATCGGGTTGTTTTACGGGCAAGGATATTTCCGCCAGCATCTGGATCTATCGGGTTGGCAGCGCGAAGACTATCTTGAGACCGACGTTACTCAATTGCCTTTGCAGGCTGCGATCGGCAAGAACGGCCGTCCGGTTATGGTGCAGATCGAAACCCGCAGCGGTCCGATTCATGCCAAAGTGTGGCGCGTGAAAGTAGGACGCTGCGATCTGTTCCTTCTCGATTCCGATGTCGAAGGCAACGCACCGGATGACCGCGAGTTGACCTCGCGGCTCTACGGCGGCGACGGGCGCACTCGAATCCGCCAGGAACTGCTGCTCGGTGTTGGCGGTTTCCGCGCGCTCACGGCCATGGGCATCACGCCCGGCGTTCTTCATCTCAACGAAGGTCACAGCGCGTTTGCCTTGCTCGAGGCCATCCGGTCTCGCATGCAGGATGAGGGGATTGCATTCGATGGCGCGATACCCCGTGTGTCGCGGGAAGTGGTCTTCACCACTCACACTCCGGTGCCTGCCGGTCACGACCGCTTTGATGCCGCTCTAATGGAAGAGCATCTGGGGCCGCTTCGCGAAAAGCTCGGCATCTCCCAGGAATCCCTGATGGGTTTGGGCCGCGAGGTACCAAGCAACCACCAGGAAACATTTTGCATGACCGTGCTCGGCCTCCGGCTCTCGCGTCGCGCCAATGCCGTTTCCGCGTTGCACGGAGAAGTTTCCCGCGCCATGTGGACTGGCCTTTGTCCCGGCAAGCCGGAAGATGAAGTTCCCATCGGGCACATCACCAACGGAGTTCATGTTCCATCGTGGCTCGCGCCGCAGATGTTTCGCCTGTATGACCGACATCTCGGCGCAAATTGGCACCAGAAGAGCAGCGAAGCCCGCACCTGGGAGGGCATTGAGAACGTCGACGACGGCGAACTCTGGGAGACGCACCTCAGCCTGAAATCGCAGCTTATCGAGTTTGTACGCCGCCGCGCTGTGGAGCAAGCCGAGCGCCGCTTCGAATCCCGAGAAGCTCTGCAGCGACTCGGCAAGGTACTGAGTCCGGATGCACTGACCATCGGTTTTGCCCGTCGCTTCGCAACCTACAAGCGAGCCAACCTGATTCTGAGTGACATCGAGAGCCTGGCCCTGATGGTGAACGATCCGAAACGGCCGGTGCAGTTTGTTTTTGCCGGCAAGGCGCACCCCAACGATGAGCCGGGGAAACGCGTCTTGCAGCAGATCGCCGAATTGATGCGCAATACGCAATTCGGCGATAAGTTTGTTTTCGTCGAAGACTATGACATCAACGTCGGGCGTCATTTAGTGCAGGGTGTGGATGTGTGGCTGAATAACCCGCGGCGTCCACTGGAGGCATCGGGTACGAGCGGGCAAAAAGTAGTCTTGAATGGCGGACTCAACCTTTCCGTGCTCGATGGCTGGTGGGCTGAGGCTTATGACGGCATGAACGGATTTGCCATTGGGACAGGCAGAACGCACTCCAGCATGAGCGTTCACGACACGCGCGATGGAGAGGATTTGCATCGGACCCTGCGCGAAGAAGTGATTCCATTGTTCTACCAGCGCGATCGCGACGGCTTGCCGCGCGGCTGGATCCAACGCATGAAGCGAACCATCCGCACGCTCGGCTGGCGCTTCAACGCCGATCGCATGGTGATGGATTACACAACGAAATGCTACATTCCGGCGGCCGGCGGCACGTCGAGTGAGACCAGATTCGCGTGGTGAAATTTACCTGGTGACGAAAAACATTCCCAGTGAATCAGGCTGCGTCTCGAAGTAAGCTAGCCCGTATTGTGCAGTCCGGCGGCGATTCCATTGATGGTGCCGCCCAAGGCATAGTTTAAGGCAAAGTTGACGCCATCCGTATTGTCGCCCGCGCGTTTGCGGCGCAGCAGGTCGACCTGCACCAGGCTCATCGGGTCCACATAGGGATTGCGCAAACGAATCGAGCGGAATAAAACTGGGTTTGCCTCCAGCAATTCTTTCTGGCCCGTAATCGAGAGCAAGGCCCGTCGCGTGCGCAGAAATTCCTCCTCCAGCAAAGCGAAAACGTGATCGCGCACGCCAACATCTTCGACTAGCTCTGCGTAAAGTCTTGCGATCGTGAAGTCGGCTTTCGCCATCGCCAGTTCAACGTTGCGCACCAACTCGGAAAACAGCGGAACCTCCGCCATCATCTCGCGGAGGCGCGCGGCATTTCCCGGAGCCTCCGCCATGAACTCTTCGAGGGCATAACCCACGCCAAACCACGCAGGAACGGCGTGCCGGCTTTGCATCCATCCAAACACCCACGGAATCGCGCGCAAATCTTCGAGCCGCCGACTCGCGCCGCGTCTCGCCGGACGCGATCCAATCTGCATGTTATCCAATTCGTGGATCGGCGTGGCCTGCTCGAAATAAAGCAGCACATCCGGATTCTCGGCAATATTCTTCCGATAGTATGCGAACGCTTTTCGCGACATGCCTTCCATCACGTCATCCCACGGCGAAGTTTCATTCGCAGGATGAGCGTCCGGCCGCGTTAGCGCTTCGAGCGAAGCTGCGATCATCAATTCCAGATTCCATTCCGCAAGCACCGGATCGGAATATTTCCAGTTGAGCACTTCGCCTTGCTCTGTAATTCGTATCTGGCCTGAGAAATCTCCAGCAGGCTGCGCCAGAATTGCGGCGTGCGTCGGTCCGCCGCCGCGTCCCACAGTGCCACCGCGCCCGTGAAACAATCGCAGGTTCACGCCGCATTCGCGAGCCGCCTGATGCAATGCGCGATGAGCTTTGTGCAATTCCCACGTACTCGTGAGCATTCCGCCATCTTTGTTGGAATCCGAATATCCCAGCATGGCTTCCTGCGAGCGTCCCCAGGAATCGAGCAAGGGCGCGTACTCCGGCGACTTCCAAATGCGCCGCATCACGTCCGCCGAAGAACGCAATGCTTCAATCGACTCGAATAACGGTACCGGCATCACACCAGGATCGTCTCCGTTGCCGCGAACCTGGAGTCCGCAAATCGCAGACAGGCGAACCACATTAAAAATGTCTTGCTCGGATTGCGTATTGCTGACGATGAATGTACGCACCGCGCCGGGAGGATAATTTTGTTTTAGCTGCGCCAGGCTCTGAAAGGTATTCATGATTTCGCGCGATGCCTCAGAAAAATCTTGAGAACCCGCCGGTCCCAACGATGCCCCGGGACTTCCCGCAGCCGCCGTCAATTCAGCGAGCGCCTCCGAAAGAACGGACGCATGCTGGCGAATATCGAGTGTGTGAAGATGAAATCCAAAAGTTTGTACAGCGCGCAATATCGGATCGATCGCAAGCTCAGCCAGACGGCCTCCCTGATTTTCACCGAGACTTTCTCTGATCAATTCGATGTCGGCGGCAAATTCAGCGCAGTCTTTATAAGCGGGAAACGCCGGCGGAACTTTTCTCGAGGCCCGCAAGCGTATCTCGACCAACTCCAAAAACAAACGATAACTCTCGGCTTGGGAAATCCTCCGCACGCGCCCTGAGGACAACAGCGCTTCATACTCTTTCAGCCGATCGCGCAATGCCGCCGATGTACCGGCCTGCCGCGTCGAAGAACTGAGAAGACCGGCGGCCTTCGAGATCTGGCCCAGATAGTGGTCGATGATCACATTGCGAGCCATTTGCAGAGCATCGCGAGTGCACTCCGCGGTCACAAATGGATTGCCATCGCGATCGCCGCCAACCCACGAACCAAAAGAAAGGACGCCAGGCAATTCCCGCTCGCCCAACTCAAGGCCATAGACTTCCCGAAAGGAGTCAGCCATCTCGGCATAAATTTTGGGAAGAGTGTCAAACAGCGTCATCGGATACGGATCGAGGCCCATGCGAATCTCGTCGATCACGCTGGGCTTGATGAGCCGCACTTCATCGGTCTGCCAGAGAGCAGTAATCTCGGCGCCGATTTGCCGCTCCAACTCGCCGGCATCCGAACTCGACAGAGGCAGACGATCAATATCCTCGAGAAAGCGCGCAATGTTGCGCCGCTTGCTGAGCACGGTCCGGCGTGCAACCTCTGTAGGGTGCGCCGTAAAGACCGGCGTGACTTCAATCTTCTTGAGCGCTTCGAGCGCCTGCTGCGCGTTCACGCCCGCTGCTTTTAATCGCAGCAGCGTTCCGCGAAAAGAGCCGGGCAAAGGCACATGCTCCTCGTACAGCCGCGCAGCCCGGCGGCGGCGCTTGCGATGATTGGTTTCCGCCAGATTGGTCAGTTCGAAATAAATCGCGAACGCCTTGGTGATCTTGTAGGCGTCTTCGACAGGAAGGCGGGCGATGATCGCGCGCGCCTGCGCCATCAAATCGTCGTCATCCGTGCTCTGTTCGGTATTGCCAAGCTGCGGGCTGGCGGGCTCGCGATGCTGGATCAACAATCGCCGCAGCCGCTCGACCGCGTCCAGCAGCGGTTCGCCAGATTGCTCCACCAACACCGAGCCCAGCAGAATTCCCAGCGACCGAACGTCTCGGCGCAAGGGAAGTTCTTTGGCGGAATCCGAGGTCTCGGCCGTAAGCTCTAAAAGCCGTGCCTGCTGATCCTTCGTCGCCCACAACGGCGTCTCATCCATGACCCATGATAAAGGACTGGGAGGACGAAATTGAGCAATCCTATCGATTGGTCAGCGCGAAATTTCCGCGGCCCTAAAGTTTGTTATTCCTGAGTCGATATGGCCCTTGGATGGCAAGAACGTAGACCATGTTCCCCGTCAAATCAACCAATTTCTGAGGAGAGACTCATGTCGACATCAGCCGTTTCCAGTAGCTCAGCGGACCTGCAATTACAGCAGTATTTTCACACTCGGCAGACTGATCTGCATCAACTCGGCAAGGCCTTAGGCACTGGCGATCTGGCCGGCGCTGAAGCCGCTTTCCAGGCCATTGCCAAGCTGGGTCAGAGCGGCCCGTTCCCCGGCGGCGAGCCTTTCTCGAATCCGCAGCGCGAACAGGATTTCACGGCCATCGGTCAGGCGCTGCAATCCGGAAACTTGACCGCCGCCCAGCAAGCATTCAGCAACCTCAAAGCCACCTTTCAAAACGACAACGGTGGGCAGGCCGCTCCCGTCGCCAATCCCATCCTGACCGCCGCTCCCTCGAGCGTCGGCCCCGAAATTATTATCAATCTCAGCAACAACAACGGCGTCAACCCCACCCCCGAGGAGATCACCCTCAACCTCAACCCAACCGCTGGCGGAGGCGAACAAGTCTCGCTCAGCATTGGTCCGCAAGGTTCTACCAACCCGCAACAGTTCCAGTTCAACCTGCCTGCCAACAGCAACGAAGAGATCGTTCTGAACCTCGGCGGTTCTTCCTCTACCGCAGGCAGTACGCCAAGCACCACGTCCACCAGCGGAGGTCTGAGCGTTTCAGCCTGAATCCGCAAGGCAGCCGGTGCAGTTGGCGGGAACCTCAGCCCTCCCCCGCCCGCCTACTGCACCGGCGCGTTTAGCGCCGCTGCCAGTTCCAGAAAGCTTTTCGCGTTCACCGCTCGCTCCACAGCTTCCTTGTTGCTGAATAACTCGCTGGCATCCCCCAGCAAATCGTGTTGCGACTGGTTATCCCCCGTCAGAATCATGATAATCAGCCGCGCTGGCTTGCCATCGCGCGCGTTAAAATCAATCCCTTCCGATTTCGCCACCACCACCAGCGGCCGCGTTAATCCATTTACGCGCGCATTCGGCACCGCCAATTCATCTTCCCATCCGCTCGGCAGCACACGCTCCCGTTCCGATACCAGCCGCAGCAATCTTTCCGGAGCGTTGCTCACCGCCTCCGCCGCCACTTCACACATCTCCCGCAGTGCTCCGATGCGCGTCGTCGCCGTCAGTTTAGGCAAAAATAATTTTGCCTCCACCGTATCCCTCAACGTCAGCTTCCGCCTCCGATGGATCAAAAAGTGAATAGCCGGGGCGGATACGAGAGACGTGAACAAGGCCATAATCACCATCGCGACAAACATGTTCTCCCGGATCAATCCCGCCTGCAGCGCCAGGATTCCTAGAATAATTTCCATGGCGCCGCGCGCATTCATGGCCAATCCCACCGCCAGCGACGATGTCTTGTCCATGCCGCCCAGGCGCGCGCCCCAGCCCGCTCCCAGCAGCTTTCCGACGCAAGCGACTCCGATCACCGTCGCGGTCAATCCCAAATGAAAGTTCGAAACAAAATTGGTTCGCAATCCAATGCTGGCAAAGAAAAACGGAGCAAATACATTGGTTACGATCTGGTGAATGGCCTGCGCGGTCCGCTTCCGCAGATGTCCCGACTCGCCCACCGCGATGCCAACCACGAACGCTCCAAACACCGCATGAATGCCCGCGTATTCGGTGAATGCAGCGCCCGCCATGGTAAGCGTGAAGATGAATCCAATCACGCCGCCCGGCCACGACGTATGCGCCTGCAACACCGGCAAAATCTTATCGATCAGCCAGCGCCCCACAGTCAGCGTGAGTCCCACAAACATCAGCACCAGAATGATGGTGTGCTTCACGCCGTCGGCAATGCTGCCACCCGCCGGAGGATGCATCATCCCCAGTACAAACGAGAACAGAATCCATCCCACCAGATCGTCAAACATTGCCGACGAGATGATCACCGTACCCATCTCGGTGCGCAGAAGATTGAGGTCCATCAGGATCTTCGCGATTACGGGCAGCGCCGAGATAGACAGCGCCGTGCCCACGAAGAGCGCGAAGATTAAAGGGTTGGCGCCAGCCTCCGCGCCCATGTACTGAGGAAAAACCTCAGCCGCCAGAAAACCTGCACCGAAAGGAAAAGCCACGCCAAAAATGCTTACCAGCAACGCGCTCTTGCCCTGGCGAAAGATGCTGCGCAAGTCAATCTCAAGGCCGGCCGTCAGCAGAAAAAACACAACGCCCAGCGTGGTGACGGTATCGAGCACGATCGGCATCGGTCCGGTCGTAGGAAACAGCGTTTCATAAAGGTGAGGGCGGTAGTGACCGAGCACGGTCGGACCGAGAAAAATTCCAACCGAAATTTCGCCTAGAATCGGAGGCTGGCCGATCTTCTGCATCAATTCCGCTGCCAGCTTGGCGCAGCCAAGCAGCGTGGCCAGCGCCATGAACATCGTCATGACGTCATGCGGACTCAAATGTTGCAAGGCAAACCCTTCGGGGTTGGCAGAGATTACGTCTCCGCAACCGGGAACTGAAACCGACTCGAATCGTAAACAGAGTCTAATTTGTAATACGACTTGCGAACTAGGGCAAACACTGTAAGTGCCGCGAGCGCAACACTGAGGGCACAAGCGCGGGTTACCCTGTGATCCCCCGCGCCCTCTGTGTTAAAGATTTTGGGTTTGAGCGCGGTCATCCTGCGTACAATTGACGCGCGGTAACCCTTCTCACTGACAAAAATGATGGATCGCCGAGCTTTTCTCGAAACTGCGGGAATCTTAACCGCCGCAATGTTGTCCGGCCATCGCATAGCGCGGGCCGCCGAGGAACACAAAATAGAAAAACTCGGAGTGCAACTCTACACCGTGCGCGACCAGATGAAGTCCGATTTCGACGGCACTCTGGCGAAAGCTGCCGCCATCGGCTACAAAGAAGTCGAATTCGCCGGAGACTTCGATCACTCGCCGAAAGAGGTTCGCGCCGCCATCGCCCGCCATGGCCTGATCTCGCCCGCCTGCCATGTTTCCTGGGAGGTCCTCGGCGACAAGTGGCCGGCTCAAATCGAATCCGCCAAAATCATCGGCCAGAGTTACGTCGTTTGTCCCTGGATCCCGGAAGAAATCCGCAAACAAGAGGACGGCTGGCAGCGCGCCGCCGAAACTTTCAACCGCGCCGGAGAAGCCAGTAAAAAGGCAGGCATCCAGTTCGCCTATCACAATCACTGGTTCGAGTTCCTGCCAAACGAAAACTCACTAAAAGGAAAACGGCCGTACGATTTTCTCCTGGAAACCTGCGACTCAAACCTGGTCAAGATGGAACTCGATCTGTGCTGGATCGTCCTCGGGGGCGGCGATCCGCTCCAATACTTCGATCGCTATCCGGGACGCTTCCCATTGGTGCACGTCAAGGATGTGAAAAAGTTGCCAAAAGTTTCCGTGGCCGGCGGACAGAACTTCGGCGACTCGATGAAAGACATGACGGAAGTCGGCAGTGGCATCATCGACTGGAAAAAAATCTTCGCGCAGTCTGAGAGGGCAGGGATCAAGCATTACATCGTCGAATACGACAAACCAGCAGCTCCGTTCGAAAGCATCAAGACCAGCTACGAATACCTGCGGCAACTCCGCTGGTGAAGCAGAAACCGAAACGATCTCCGATTTCGCTGTTCGCATATGTCTGAAAACATGGCAAATACATATGTTGTTTGTAAGTCCGAAATAGTAGATAATTAACTACGTAAATGGAGTCTCGCGAAATGAATGCTTTAGCTGTCCTTCCCGATCTAGGTCTCGATTTAAAAAAGGTGCCTGACTTAGGCGACGCTGCCACTCGCGCCCGCTTAAGTCGTCCAGCGATTATTGCCTTTTTTGCCTTGGCCGAGAAGTGGGACGTGCGAAACGAAGACGCGATGGCATTGCTCGGCGGAATCTCCCACGGCCGCTACTACGAGCTGAAAAAAAATTACAAAGGCCTGCTCTCGCAGGACGAACTGACTCGCATCTCTCTGTTGATCGGGATCTTCAAGGCGCTGAACATTCTCTTCAGCCAGAAGTTGGCCAATCAGTGGGCAACGCGGCCGAACAGCAACGTTATGTTTAACAATGTTGCTCCGCTGCAGGTGTTGCTTCGCGGCGGGGTGCCTGCCATGATCGGTGTGCGGCGCTTGCTTGATAGCCGTCGTGGCGGAAGGTAAGTCTTGTTCGCGGTCAGTCCGATCGATCAACGCGACACGCATCGCCTCATCCCTGCGCAGTTCGCCGATGGTGGCGCGTCCGTGCTCGCCCGCCTAACGGACGATCAGGAAACGCTGAACGGAATTTTCGAACTCGACAATGCCACCAACGACCGTTTGTTGGCCGAATCGCAGCTCTCTCCCGGCATTGACGCGCGCGAACTCGTCTTCGGCATTCCTTCCTATCGAATTATTAATGCCACGTTTTGCCATCCCGCGCCGGCGGGGTCGCGATTCAATTCTCCCGATCGGGGCGCGTGGTACGCCGGCTTCGAACTGGAAACCTCGCAGGCCGAAGTTGCCTTCCACAAACAGCTTTGGCTTAGAGAAGCTGCGTGGAAGGAAGAAGAAGTCGCCGATTACCTCGACTACCTGGCCGATTTTCGCGCTGACTTTCACGATCTGCGCGCAAAAAAACTGCGTGGGACGCGACTTCACGGCACTATCGAATATGCTGACGTGCTTTCTCCAGTTAGCTACGCCGCATCGCAAGCGCTCGCCGCCGAACTGTTACGAATGGGTTCGTCGGGAATTGTGTATCCCAGCGTTCGCCGCCGCGGTGGGACGTGTATCGCCTGCTTTCGCCCGGTGCTGGTCACGCATGTTCGCAAAGGCGATACCTTCACATTCGTCTTTCCAGATTCGCGAACGCCTCCTACCATTCACCGAGCTTAGTGCGCATTGAGAGATAATTGCTTTCATGGAGACAGGTTTTCAATGTGCGGGGTGCGGCGAGTGGAATTCTACCGCCGTAGATGAATCCGCCGGACACCGGCAAAGTTACGTCGAGGACTGCCAGGTCTGCTGCAAGCCGAATGTGTTGCGCGTCGAGTACGACACTTCGTCGCAGGAATTTGTCATTGCATCTGCGCTCGAGTGAACTGAATCGTATTCTCTCCGCGACCTCCGCGGCAGTTCTCCGCGATCTCCGCGCTTAAAGTTTGTCCTTAGTTCTCATCAAATCAGAGCCTTGCAGCGCGGAGGCCGCGAAGAACACCTCGCGGAGAGCGCTGAGCGTGTCTGCGATTCATTCTTGGCGGGATTCGCGTTATAGTTAGCTGCTCGACGAACGATCGCGAACACGCACTCGGAAAGGAATAATGGCGATGGCAACCAGCTATGCAGGTGGTGGGCGGATGGTAGCGCACAACATGGTGACGACACAGTTCGAACTGGGTGGTTTTCGCGTGACGCGAACGCTCGGGGTGGTGCGCGGCATCGTGGTGCGCTCGCGCTCGATCTTCGGCACGATTGGCGCGGGATTGCAGACGCTGGTTGGCGGCAACATCACGTTGCTCACGAACCTGTGCGAGAAGACGCGCGGCGAGGCCTTCGATCTGATGCTGCAGCACGCCGCCGAACTGGGCGGAAACGCCGTGGTCGGCGCACGCTATGACGCCACCGAAGTGATGCAGGGCGTCACCGAGGTGCTTGCCTACGGCACGGCCGTTTTCGTTGAGCCGGTGAAGTAGCAGGTAGATAAATGAAAACCGCAGAGGACGCGGAGTACGCCGTGCGAAAATGGGGAAGTCCCGCGGAAATGAGTAATGTTATTCGTTTGATACTCCGGTTCTTATACTTCTGAATTCTCCGCGTCCTTGGCGTCCTCTCTAGTCTTTATACAGCCATCCCGCGACCAGCGCGGCGAGGATGGCACCGAACCACATCTCGATCATCCAGCCAAAAGGAAGGCCGCGGTCGCCTGCGAACCATGTGGCCTGCGCGAAGTTACACGGAAAGCCGGCGAAGAAGCCGGCCAAAAATCCTACCCTAAGCGCAGTGCCCGGGCCTGCACCCAGGGTCTGGCGCGCCCAGGCGTAAAGGTGCGCGACCGCGATGGCCAGAATAAACAGGAGCACGATCCATTGGACAACGAAGAGTGGATAGCGCGGCGTCTTCAGAAAATATCCCGCGTTCTGCGCCGCAATGTAGCGCGCATCGGTGATGACGAACTTCCCTACAACAAAACTCCAGACCGTCCAGACCACGCCTCCGGCCAAACCGCCCAGCCAAATCCTGCTTCGGTTCAGATGCATAAAGCGCCTCCGTGAGTGGTTGTTCAATGAACGAAGCAGTGTACACCCGTTAGCGGGGCAATACGATTAACCAGTCGGCTACAATCCCGCGCCGTCATCAGGGGTCAATTTCTTCTCGTCATTTTCCTATCTTCTCTGCGATATAGTCGTCTGGTCATGAAATTCCTGGTTGCCTTGCTGGTCAGCGTTGTGTTTTGTGCCGTGAGCGGCGCGGCTGACTTCGAGTACATTCGCCGGGGCCATCCGCAGGATGTGCAAACCCGCGCCGAAGCCGGAGTAGCTTTGATGGGCGGGGGCAGCGATCTGGACGACGCGTTCCGCTGGCTGTGCGGCAAGGCCAATGGCGGCGACTTTCTGATCTTGCGGGCGCGCGGCGGCGCCGACTACAACCCGTATGTCGATGGGCTGTGCAAGGTGAACTCGGTCGCGACGCTGATTCTTCCAAGCCTGAAGGCGGCGCAGGACCCGCGCGTAGCCGAAATCATCGGACACGCCGAAGCCATTTTCATTGCAGGCGGCGACCAGTCGCGGTATGTCAATGACTGGAAGGGAACTCCGGTGCAAGATGCGATCAACGCGCACGTGGCCGCGGGCAAGCCTATTGGAGGGACGAGCGCGGGGCTTGCGGTGCTAGGGCAGTTTGTCTACGGGTGCCTCGAGGACAAGCCGGATGATGCGGATCTCACTTCGCGCGAGGTTCTGGCCGACCCTTATATCAAGCGCGTCACCGTAGTGCGCGATTTTCTGAAAGTCCCCGGCCTCGACAACATTCTTACGGACAGTCATTTCGCGAAGCGCGACCGCATGGGGCGCAGTCTGGGATTTCTGGCGCGCATCGTGCAGAACGGCTGGTCGAAGACACCGCGCGAGATTGCCATCGACGAAAAATCGGCGTTGCTGATTGAAGCCAGCGGCAGAGCGAAAGTTGTGGGCACTGGCTCGGGAGTTTATTTTCTGCAAGTCACGGACGCGCCGCAGGTATGCAAGCCCGGGCAGCGGTTGACGTTCCGCAATGTTGCCGCTTACCACGCGCCCACCGGGGCCACGTTCGATGTGCGGGACTGGAGCGGCGATGGCGGCGAGGCGTACTCGATCTCGGTGGAAGCAGGAGAGATTCGCAGCAGCCGCGC
>JBEKJF010000089.1:0-14329 GCA_050011375.1 Candidatus Sulfotelmatobacter sp. | reverse complement strand
AGCGGGCTTTTCCGAATTTTCTCGTCGTGAGTGACCAGAGTCAGACCCCCGGCGCGGGCTGTGCCTCCGATGATGCGATCAGAGGGATCGCCAGAATACTCGCGTGGGAACTGGGCGGCCAAGGTAGCGATCTCTGGCGTGATCGGCAGCACGGTGACTCCTTCGAGCAGCAGGTTGAGCGAGGATCCAAGAGTTCCGTAACGGCGAATGCGACCGCGCGCCAGCATGGACGCAAGCTCCCAAACGGTGATAGCAGAAATTGCGATCCCGCCTTGCCGACGGGCGCGGCGGATGGCGGAAGCCGCCGGACGCGAAAGCGACTTTGAATTATCTACCGCCCAGAACAGCACATGCGTGTCCAGCAAAATCAAAACGCGGACTCCCACGCCTCCGGCGGATCGGCATCGAGATCGCCGACCACTTCAAACACGCCCTTCAGCCTTCCTATGAAGTCGTCCTTCGGTTCATCCATGGGTACCAGTTTCGCAACCGGCTTACCGCGCTTCGTGATCACCAGCGGACGCTTGGTGGAGCGAACATCCTCCATCAGACTGAGGCATTGGGCCTTGAAGACTGCCGCAGAAATTTCCTTCATGGACACATTATAGCAGATATGGTCAAGTTGAGATGACCAGAACGACATCACGCCAGTTTCTTCTCCCTCTTATACTCGTCAAACCTCTCCAAAAAGAGGTCAATATCTTTCTTCTGCAAATAGTACGGCGTAGACAGCCGCAACTTATGAGGGTCACCGCCGCGGATGCGGATCTTGTGCGTCTTCCACATCCAGTTCTCCAAATCCATGCGCGGAACGGGCGGCACATTCGCCGTTACAATCGCGCAGCGCAGCGCGGGATCCGGCGAGGTCCACGATTCGGCCCCGCGCTTCTTCATTTCTTCGAGAATGTAATCGGCCAGCTTGCGATGGCGGCTTTCGATTCTGTTGAGACCAATGTAGTTTGCCATCTTGATCGCCGCCCGCAGCCCCCACAGCGCCGGCACGTTCGAGCTGCCAATGCGCTGGAAGCGTTCGGCGCGAATCCTGGCGTCGTCCCAGCCTTCGGTGACGATCGTGTTCCACATGCGATCGATGACTTCATCGCGCACATAGAGAAAGCCAGATCCTTTCGGCGCTTGCAGCCACTTGTGCGGGCTCGATGAATACATGTCGCACCCAAGGTCGTGCACATTGAGCCGCATCATGCCGGTCACGTGCGCGCCATCGACCGCCGAGAGAATTCCCTTCGAGCGAGCGAGCCCGCAGATTTCTCTCGCAGGCAACACGACGCCCGAAAATGTCGTAATGTGACTGAAAAAGATGACGCGGGTGCGCGGCGTAATCGCATCGTTGAACAAATTCAAAACCTGCGCCGCATCTTTCACCGGCCGGGGCAGTGTGACTCGCTTCACCGCGACGCCATAGCGCTTGGCCTTCAAATTCCACGGATGCTCGCCACCGGGATGCTCCTGGTCGGTCATCAGCACTTCATCGCCGGGTTTCATGTCGAGGCCGTTGGCGATGTAGCTGTTCGCCTCCGTGGCATTGCGCACCAGAGCGATCTCATCGCGATGGCAGCCGACGAATGCAGCCAGAGGATCACGAAACTCGTTCCACGCTCCGTAACCCCAGATGGGGTAGTCTTCCGGATCCTGCTGATCCATTCTCTCGGTGGTGGTGTAGCCATCGAAAACGGCGCGCAGCACGGGCGCAGGGCTGGAGCCAACGGTGCCGTTGTTCAGGTAAATCTCGTCGGCGGGAATCAGAAATTGCTTGCGAATCTCAGCCCAGTAAGCGTCTTCGTTCTTGTCGTTCTTACCCTGATCGAGCAGGGAGGGGTCAGGCAGCGCTGGAATCTTTTCGAGCTGCGCGAACAAATTGCCGCGGAAGGCAAGGGAAGCGGCGACTCCGGCAGTTGCGCTGGTGAGAAAGTGACGGCGATCGAGCATGAGCCCTCCGGCCTGCACGAATGACGGACGGCGCTATGGTACGACCATTGGTTTCCTGCGAGCAAGCGCGAAAAGGTAAATCGACGCTCTAGTAAGTACCGGTCAATACGATTGATTGCGGACTTCCGATCGCTCCTCCGTATGCGACATTCACGAATGCGACGACGGGTTCGCCAATGGTCGCGAAGAATGTGACGGTGACCGTGCAGCTTGCCCCGGGAGCAAGCGAGGCCCCGCAGTTATTGCTTTCGGTAAAGTGTCCACCTGGATTCTCCAGTTCAATCGAATCGATGGACTCGGTTGCTTGCCCGATATTTGTCAGCGTAGAGGTGAGCGTGGTGGTTGATCCTGCCTGCACGTTTTGGAAATTCAGGTATGACGGAGAAATGCTCAGCGTAGTCCGCCGGAAGAGCGAGATAGTCGAGGTACCCGCTGTGTCGGTCCCCACCGTGAGCAGATCGAGCATTCCATCGCCGTCGAAATCCCCGACGACAAGAGAGTTGACGTAGTTAGGCGCATTCCAGTATTGAGGAGTCTGAAAAGTGCCGTCCCCATTGCCGAGCAATAACGTGGCGAATTGCAGAGGCCAATACACTGTATTCGTTAGTAAAACGGCGTCCAGGTTGTTGTCGTTGTTAAAGTCTGCGAGTCGTATATTGCCGGTCTCTGAATACAGCTCAGACCCGGCTCCGGTGGCGAAAGTGCCATCGCCGTTGCCGAGTAGAACGGATAGGCCGCCCGCAACGATATCCAGATTGCCGTCACGATTCAGATCGCCGATGGCAGCTGTGCCCGCAGAATAATGACTGCGAACGCCGAACGGTAAGGTATAGATAACCGGCGTACGAAAAGACCCGTAACCGTCGCCGAGACCCACGTCAACGAATGACTCTTCGTTCAAGTTGTCCGGCACAGCCAAGTCGAGCTTTCCGTCGTGATTAAAGTCTCCTACCGCTGGAATGCCTGCCGCGGAGGTGCCATCGAAGCGAATCTCGCCGTCAAACGTGCCCGCGCCTCGACCCAGGTAGTCGTCAAAAAAATAGTCGCCCGGTGCTTTTTCGGTCGTGGTGATCAGATCAAGTTCGCCGTCGGCGTTGAAGTCGCCAGCGGAAAGCGGTTGCCCGGCGTTCGCTCCGGTTCCTGCCAAGGTGAAGTGGCCATCTCCCGTGCCCAAAGCGATAAACAAAGCGTCGTACGCGCTGCTGCTGTCAATAAAAACACACGAATACCCAAATGCCAAATCCGGGTTTTTATCGCCGTTGAAGTTTCCCACCACGGGAGAATTAATTCCACCGCAAGTTTGATTGCCCGTGTTGATGTTGATGTTGAACGTGGTGGAGATCGGCGGCTGGAAAGTGCCGTCTCCTTTCCCGAGGAACACTTCAATGGTAGAGGTGCCGGTAGTGATGGCGATGTCGAGCTTTCCATCGTTATTAAAGTCAGCCACGGCAAACCCGGACACACCGTCCCCTGCGTGCAGGGAGACGCGCGTGTCGAGGCGGGCAAAAGCCACCGCCGCCGGCGACTGGCTCACCATAAAGTAAACAACATTCGAAATGCTGTCGGCAGCCGATGGGTTCGTGACCGTGATCGAGGCAGTTAGCGGCTGCGCGACATCGGCCGCGGTAATCGCTGCTTGCAGCAAACTCGACGAAACAAATGTGGTCGCCCTGGCGGATCCGTTCCAATTCACCACCGCATCCGAGGCGAAGCCTGTGCCGTTGACGGTGAGAGTGAAGGCGGCATGTCCCGGCGCAATGCTCGTAGGCGAGAGCGGCTGGTTGACGAAGGGAACGGCGCTCTGCTGAGCCAGGGCCGCAGTGCCAGCCGCAATAATGCCGAGCAAGGATGCGAAGAGTAGGAGCGACCGGTTGATCGCGAAAACCCGTCGGTTCATGGAAAAAAGTCCTCCTTGGGCGAACGTCACGCGGGGAAAGAGGCCGGAAGTGCTAGGGGGAATTGCAGAACGGCTCGAATATACGGGCGCTGCGCTAGCGTGTCAAGGCTTGTCTGGCGAGGTTTTCCGGATAACCCCAATGGGAAGGAGTGCGTCTAAATAGCAGCAGAAGTTTGGGATTCGTGCTTGTGCTTCGGGCGTATAATGTCGGTAATAAGTACGCGGGCCTAAAGGAGTTCCCCATGAAATCGCGTTGGTTGGCAATCTCTGTGGCAATGGCGGCGTTCAGCGCAGGACCCTGGATCGTGGCACAAACCCAGACTCCTGGTCAGGCTCCCACTCAAGCTCCAACTCAAACTCCCGCTCCAACCCAAACTCCGACGCAGACTCAAACCCCGTCTCACGATCCCGACAACGGCCAGCCCAAAGCCAGCGACGTGCAGAACGCGCCGAAGCAGGCTCCCGCGGCGCTGCCGACTAAGGACGACGACCAGATCAAGCACGACGGCTCTGAAGCTGACGTGGATGCGGTAGGGAACCGAAACGTTGGTTGCACGCGCGGCATGGGCAACTGGTACACGGTCGAAGGCCAGGTTTCGCGCGGTCGAGTCTACGCCCAGCAGATTGAATCGCAGATCAAGCTGGTCAACGATCCTGTGGTCACGGAGTACGTGAACCGCATCGGCCAGAACCTGGTGCGCAATTCTGATGCGCAGGTGCCATTCACCATCAAGGTGATCGATTCCGATGTCGTGAATGCCATGGCGCTTCCCGGCGGATTCTTCTACGTGAACTCAGGCCTGATCCTCGCGGCCGACGAAGAAGCTGAAATGGCTGGCGTGATGGCGCATGAGATTGCCCACGTGGCCGCTTGCCACTACGGCCGTGAAATGACGCGCGCGCAGCTATTGCAATTGGCTACGGTTCCATTAATCTTCATCGGCGGCGGTATTGGCTACGGAGCCTACGAAGCGTCAGGCCTCGCGATTCCCATGACCTTTCTGAAGTTCTCGCGCACGTTCGAGGCGCAGGCCGACTACCTCGGCGTGCAGTATATGTACCGCGCCGGCTATGACCCCTCGGCGTTCATCTCCTTCTTCGAAAAGATTCAAGCCATGGAGAAGAAGAAGCCCGGCACTCTGGCCAAGGCGTTTGAAACTCACCCGCCGACTGCGGATCGCATTGAGAAGTCGCAGGAAGAGATCCGAAAGATCCTGCCGTCGAAGCAGCAATACATTGTGACCACCTCGGAGTTCGATGAAGTCAAAGCGCGGCTGGCATCGATCGAAAATCGCCACAAGGTTATCGACCCCAAGGACGCGAACAAGCCCAGTTTGCGGCGAACATCCGCTGGTAGCGATACCGGCAGCGGAACTTCGACTACTGACGATGACCGTCCAACCTTGAAGCGGCGCGATGATTCGTCGAATTAAACAGACATAATCAGTAAAAGACTAGCGAACCGGCGGCTGTGGCCGCCGGTTTTTTGCGTCTCATGGCGGAAGAGCGAATATGATGTCAAATCGCATATTGACATCATCTTCGGAGTGCGCCAAATGGATGATTGCGCTGGCCTCCAGACCACCTCGTCAATCCGGTTGCCCGAGATGGATACTTGTAGGGCCACAGCTTTAGCGTGCGATAGCCTGTGCGCCTTGCAACCTCAACCGTTGTTCGGGATGCGCCATCGTATGAACCTAGAGGCCGACCATCACGCGCCGCTCTCTGGTTTGGAATCGAGGGCAATTCCTGGACGGGTGATTCGGGCTGACAGCAAGTTCCTCGGCCCGCCGAGCTCGCCTTCGGAATGACTAGGCTATTTGGCAGCGGGTAGGCCGTGTTACATAACTACCCCGGGCTTTGCCAGGAGGGTCAGCCGAGGGCGGCTGTCTCGACATTGGCCTTCTCTCCCTCTGAGTCCGCTTCGATTCCACCGGCGATTGTTTCGCGGCGCGGAACGGCACGGGGCTAAAGTACCGCCGTGTTCTTTAGATCGGCCAGAACTGCCGATAGGTTGAGAGTTGGCCAACTGATTTCTCATGTCGATTAAACTGCTGCCGGCGTCGGTGAATGCGGTCGACCCTGCGCAGGCATCCGATGTGTCGAACAGCCTTGTGCCTCTGGCTTCGGTTGCGATCGCTCCGCGGTCTGGCAAAATTAGTCTTGTTCCCTCCGGCGACGCTTTCACCCGGTCGTCTGCGACGCGCCGGGGCGAGGCGAATTTCATCTACGGAACGCTGGTGGAGGATTCGCACGGTGATGTGGCGGGACGCTCGGGCGGGGAGTATGTCTCTGGATTAGGTTGGGGCCGTCCGGTTGAAAGCACTGTGATCGCGCAATACCTTTTTTATTCGGCTAGTTCGGCTGGCTGGCGGGGGCGATACATTGATGTGTACGCTTAGATTGGAGTGCTTAGTGATCGATTGGTGGGACGCCGCCGGAGAACTCGTGGGTTGGGTTCTGAGTGTAGTGGCCGGATTGCAGCAGTTAATGATTCCTTTGCATGCGTCTTAAGCCGGAGAAACGCCGGGCAGCCCACTGTCAGAGAAGCGGCCCTTGAATAAAATCTCCAGTTCCACGATAGCTACACCGACCACGCGGTCACCGTCCATGATTCGACACTCCACTTCAAAATGACCTTGGTAAACGAACTCGCGAAGCCGTTTCAGCGCCCGTTGGTGCGACTCCTCTGTAACTTGCTCAGATGGCATCGACTTCTCCATCTTGGCAAGTAACCGCTTAGCCTCCGCATCGCGTTCCGCGGGCTCAAGCGGAATATGAAGGTGGAAGTAAATCAATTCGGGTTCGCTGGTGGAACTGCCGCCCGTTTGGTTCGTCTCTGAAGGTACCAATTTCTTGCTGCCATCTGGGAAGAGTTCGTAGGCGACAGTCGCTATTTTGAGAAGACTCCGGCTCTCACCCCACGAGTAGGGCCGTGCCGGGGCGCTGCAAGTAATCTGGATGTCTCCCAAGTTGCTAACCTGAGCGAGCCCGGATGAAGAACGGCTCGCCACGCTCCTACCCGCAAGCTCGCACGAGGCAGGTTTATCACCAGCGAGTGCCACGGACGAGAGAAGCAGCAGTTGAGTTATCAGCAGGTATCTCAGTGAACTCTCCCCGCACGACCCGCGAACCGGGTCCTGTAATTTTACGCTTTCATCCGGAATATTGGCGCTATATCGCCATTTCAATCAAAACCCTTTCTTGAGCTTGCCTCACTTAACGAACCCTACTCTTGTTGGGCTGGCGGTGATGCAATATCTCCGGGATGGAGAAACTCGAAGCCCGCTCGATTCTTGCGGATTTGTTGGGAGAAGTCGAGGGCGTCGCTTGATGTGTTTGCGACGGGGTTGATGTAGGCTTGCGCCTTGAGCTCGGGAAAAGGCAGGTTGCCGGCGAAGTTTCCTCCGCGATAGAGCATTTCCGGCACGCGGCCATTCAACAGAACCCACCACGAGTATCGCGATGTCCCGGCCGGCATGTGGCCTGTGGCGGCCATGTTGGCGAATATTCCCGTGGTGCAGTTGTTGGTGATGGCGTTGAACCATCTGGGTTCGTCCCGCAGACGGTTCGCCTGGCGGAGATACTGAAGGAAGAGATCGCGCGACCATTGCGGGCTGGCTGTGGTGTGGAAGAGATAGACCTTCTCGCCGGAGCGATAGTTGGTGCGGAGGCGAATGACATCGCGCTCACTGGCAAGCACGTAGATGACGGTGAATTGCCGGAAAAAAGAGCGGATGGGCGAATAGCCCTGGCCGGTCTGGTAGCGGGCTTCGATGGAGGCCGCTACGTAGTCATTGTCGCCGAACTGGAAACTGAGGATTGGGTGCGCGATCCAGGGCGAACCCCAGTAGTCCACGAAGAAGTCGACGCCGCGAATCTGGGAGAGGAACACTTCTTTCGTGAGCCAGTCGCAGGTGAACTGCGCTTCTTCGCGGTAGTAGCAGTGGCGAAAATTATGGATGGTCACGCGGTCGCCGCTGATTTCGGCCCACGGCGTTTGGGAAAGATTCGACTGCCAGTTGTGATCGTTGGAAGGCTTGAGGGATAACCAGCAGGCTAGGACAATAAGAAAGCCGATGAGGCAGGCGCAGATTCTCGAAGCTCGGGTTTTTAGAATGCTGAGAAAAAGCGTGAGGACTAGAAGATAGAGCGCCGGGAGCAACCACTCTCGACCGGCGCGTGAAAAATCAGAATACAGTGCGGCCATCGCCCAGGCGGTGAGGCAAGCCGACAATAGCCAAACTGCTGCAATGCCGGAGAGACGCAGGGCGCGCATCAGAGGATCCGCTCGGAGGAGTAGAGAATTATTCCATAAGCGGCGCGTCTAGCCAGAGTTAAGGTGCGCGGTTCTCGTAAAGTTGTTTGCTGATGAGGATGCAAGTGGAGTTTCCTGTGCATTCTAACGACACATTTTACACCTGGCTTTCTGCATTCTCGGAGGGCGGTGGCGCTGCTGGCTGGCGGCGGGCAAATCCCGAAAGATAGTCTCGTTGACAGGTCTGACTACAACCCTACACTTGCGGGTATGGAAGTGCATCTCACCCCGGAGCAACAGCAGTTGCTTGCGGAACTTGCTGCCCAGCGGGGCCGTGATGCGGATGCACTCGCGCAAGAGGCCATCAGCCGGTACCTCGCAGAAGAAGCCCGCTTTGTTGAAGCGGTCAAGCTTGGCGAGTCGGCACTGGAGCGCGGAGATTATCTCACGCACGAACAGGTCGAGGAGCGGCTCAACCGGCTGTTCCGTTCCTGATGGAGGTTCGGTGGTCGACGGTTGCGGCCGAAGACCTGGAGCGCATTTTTGATCGCATAGCTCAAGACAATCCAACCGCAGCCCGCGAAACGGTGAAAGCGATCTATGACGGCTGCCAGGCGTTGACGAAATTTCCGCACCGTGGCCGGCCCGGACGCATGAGCGGGCGGCGCGAATTGGTTTTTCCTCCCTATATCGCCGTTTATTAGATCAAGGATCACGCTGTTGAGATTTCTCGCATCTATCACGGTGCGCAGGACTGGCCTTAGCGACTCCTTCTGAACTCAAGTGCAGGACAGAGGATCGAGCTTCGCTCGATGGACAGCCGAGGGCGGCTGTCCCCCCATGGACATTCTTTTCGTTTACACCGGCGAGTGGTGGCCTTGCACTATCAATTCTTCTGCTATGCGGCGGGCCTCGGGTAACGTTGCTGACGCTTTCTTGTCGATTTCCGCCGGCAAGTCTTTTTGAATCTTGGCCAGTTCCTCGTCGAACAGGCGCGTGATTAATGCGGAGCTGTGTTCTATCGGTTTGCCGTCGTCGCCGGTTACTTTCACTTTATGCAGCACGCGTTGCGCGATCATCAGGCGGTAGATTCGGTCGGTGGCTAAATCTTCCATGTAGCCGTCGAGGAGGCTGGCGCCTTTTCCGCTCAGCACGCCGTTGCGATAGCGAATCACGGTGCGCACTGCGGCTCGGGTTCCGGCTAGAGTGATTTCGCCGACGCCTTTTGGGATTGGCCGCAGATCGGGATGTGAATTCGGCAGGTTCGGGCGCTTCGCGATTTGATTGGGATAGGGGAACTGCGCGACTGCAATTTCGTTTTGATCGGGATGGCCGGTCCAGGCTCCATCCATCAGGCAGTTGGCTTCGTTCTTTTTATCTTGCTCAAGGGCTTTCATGGCGCGCGCGTTTAACTCTTTGTCGGTGCGGCTGGGGAAGAGTGCGGTCATGCCGCCGATCGCGAGCGCGCCGTGCTTGTGGCAGATTTCCGGCATCAGCGTGCGGAAGTTCTGGAAGAACGCGACGTCGTGCGGAATGGTGTTGCGGTCGGGCAGAATCCAGTTGGGGTCTTCTAGCATGAAATCGATGAGCGAGGCCATGTAGTCCCAGCGGCCCAAGTTCAATCCCAGGCAGTGCTCGCGCAGGTTGAAAAGAAATTCTTCCATCTGATAGACGAGCGGGTGCGACTCCACCAGCGCCATGCACTTGATGTAATCCTTGGGCAGGTTTTTCTGTTTGGCGAGAGTCTGGAATAGATCGCGCCACCAGAAAGCTTCTTCGGCCGACTCGCTCTTGGGAATGTAAACCGAGAAGTTATGCGGCAGAGTTGCCGGGTCGAGTTGATACCAGATCAGTGCAAGATCGAACAGGGAAGCGGAGATGAGTTCGTTTTTTATCACTCCGCCCTGGCTGATGTGCAGGCCGCGCGGACGCACCCAGGTTACGGTTTTCGAGCGTTGCACCGTGACGGTCTTCTGCCGCTTCTTGTCGTCGTAGCTGAGTTCGTACTTGTAGGCGGCGAGAGTATTTTTCACGCCGAGCAAAGTCTGCTCCCATGCGTTCGCCATGGAGTCTTCGAGGTCAATCATTACCGCGGGAGAACCGGAGTTCAACAGCTTTACGGTCAGCTCGGCGTCGTCGGCGGGGCCGGTCATCTGGTTGCGCTGATCGGCGCACCAGTCGGGAACTTCGATACGCCAGTCGGAAGTTGTGGCTTCTGAAGCGGGGAGGTAGTTCGGTGGATGGCCGCTGTGCGACTTTTGCAAAACTTCCGCGCGTTTGGCGATGAGCTTTTGTTGCCACGGGGTGAATTGTTGGTGCAGGGGCGACAGGAAATCGAAGAATCCGCCGGGAAGATCTTTTTGTGGATTCAAATCTGGTGGCGCGTAGTTCATGTACTGCGATGTGCTGTCGGGATGCGGGGGCATGGATGAGTTCCTTCTGTGTATGTTGGAATTATGCTACTTGCAATCGGGAATGTCGAAGGGCGTGGGTTTGCGCCTCGCTTCGCTCGCCGGACGGACGAATGCGTCCGTCACCACACGAGCATCCGCCGCCACACTGGCATCACGCATGAAAAAAAAGACCGCGCTGCTTTTCGCAGCGCGGTTCAAGTGTTGTTGCCCCCAGTGTGAAGTGATGCAGTTGTAGTTAAACTTTTGCGAACTTGCGGCGAATCGCTCCTGCTAATCCCAGAAGACCGGTTCCCATCAGCATCAGGCTGCTGGGCTCAGGAACCGGGGAATAGCCGATGAACTCTTGCGGCATGCCGCCCCAGCTCTGTGTGCCGGCAACGGGTGTGTACAGCAGAAGTCCGTTGTAGGCGCTGTTGGAAGCGGTGGCGGCTAGAGCGAGATAAGCGGCATCAGTCGCAGCGCCGCCGGTGAGCGTGAATTGAGACTGGCCGCGCGCGTTCGATGAGAACAATCCCCAAATGGCCCAGTTCGCGTTCGTAGCGCTGATATTTCCCGCCAACATGCTCTTGAAGATCAAGCCTGCAGCTTTGTAGTCCTGGGTCATCGCGGACCCGAAGAGGCTGTTGGCGATGCCTGCCAGGAACGGAGAAACGGTGGCCGTCCAGGTCTCACCCGGGCGGATGGTGTTGTCGTAGCTGTCGCACATCAGATAGGTGTAGTTGGAGCTACCGTTGATGTAGAACGCGTAAGGATAGACTCCGCCGCCGCCGATGCCGCTCCCCGTGCCTTGAACGTATTGCATCTGGACAGTGGTGGCGAAGGCCGAACTCGCGAGGAACAGCAAGAACACCAGAACCGAGAGAGCGATTTGAAAACGACTTAAACGCATAAGTTTGCCTCCCAGCAAACAACAATGGCTGTCCATAGAGGACGCGACAGCGGGTGCTTCTATCCTTCGATCGGGGGAGATCGGCCAGCAAATCTCGGGGAGAGATCAAACTTTGCTGAAAGCTGGCTGAGCCGCGAAGGGCGGCATCTCTGTTAACCGGGTGAAACAGATTCCGGTAACATGCAGTGAGAGTACCAGTGGGGCCGCGCGTTGAAAATGGCCCGAGCGTGGCGTTACTAGTGTTTCTTTCGGCCACAGACGCGGCTTTCCGCTGAGGCGAGAAATCCACAGGATAATATTGTGCAAACAGTTTCGCTCTCTGCTACGATGATCGCCGGAAGAAGGCGGATCTCCTTTCGTTTGAACAGGAAGTCTTGACCGCGGTATGGCAGTCGAACTGCATGTATTGGTTACGGTGGAGTGCGTTTAGTCTGGAAGCCAGGACGGCAGCGGCCGGTAGGAGCAGTTTGTGACTGATCCCGAGAACGGGAACGTCCAAGTAGTAGCAGTAAGGCGACGGCGAACCAGTCGTCACCGTCGAAATCGGCGAATACGACGCTGGCTCGCGGGCGCAGTGGTCGCGGTCTTTAGCGCCGGCGTCTCCATCCTCGCTTTGCAATACCTCAGCCCTTCGCTGTTTCGTCCCCAGCAGTCCGCGACTCTCCCTTTCAAGCAAGCCGAACTTAGCCGCAACCGCGCAGTCAACCTGAACCAGATGCTCTCGAATGTCCGGCCGGCGCGTCCGGTGTATCCATATTCTGTTGTTCCCGGCGGGGTAGCGAATGCAAAAGAGTTGAAGTGGGTGGCGGAACACGATCCGGTCGTGGCGGCGCACTACGCGGGATTTGATTATGATCGCGCGCAACTTGTCCGGCTTACGCTCGCCCGCACGGTCTACGTCTCGTACCGTATTGGCAATCGCATCTACTGGACGCGGCGAAGGTTGACGCTGCACAAGGGCGAGACACTTATCACCGACGGAAGAATGATGGCGCGCACGCGCTGCGCCAACCGGGTGGAAGAAGCTCCGCAACAGCAGGCGGCTTCGCCGGTCGAGCCTCCGTTAGAGAAATTTGAAGAACCGCTTCGAGCGGGTGAAGGCACGGCGGTGCAAGGTCCTCCTGTGGCGTTCGAATCGGCGCTGTTGAACCGGCCGGGATTGCCGGGGTTCGGGCCCCTCGGGCCGCTGAGCTTATACGATCCGTTTTCGGGGGGAGGCTATGTGCCCAACTTTGGTCCGCCGCTTACCGAAGGCGTTTGCGCTCCGGTGAAGAAAAAGAAGGGCACGGGAGTCGAGATCGAGACGGACGGTAAGAAGAAAATATCTTCTGGCGCTTGCGGAAGCGGCGGTGGCGGAATGGGAACCGTGCCAGAACCTGGAACGTGGTTGCTGTTTGCCTCCGGCTTGGTTGCCATTTACTGGATGGCTCGCCGAAAGCTGTCGCGCGCTTAGTTTTTTAGAAAGGGCAATCATTCTAGGCGGCTTCAATCTCAACCTTCAGTTTCAACCCCGACCCAAAGTTGTAATCCTTTCGTAAGCGGCGTCATTCCTAAACGCTGCTAGAATCGCCCTTAGGGCTACTGCACACAAATTAAGGCATCCATACTCAGGTAATCATGAACCGCTCACTCAGAGCCGCCGCCGCTTTGCTGGTATGGACGGCAGTTTGTTTTCCTGCTCCGGCCGCGTGCCAAACCCAGGCAGCGCCATCGATTCGCCGGGTGCAAGTGCTGCGCGGCCGCGGCCAGGTCGAGATCGAGATCGAGGCTAGCGACCGCATCACGCCGCATACGAATGTTCTGACCGGCCCCGATCGCCTGATCGTGGATTTCGTGGGAGCGGTTCCCAGCGCCCAGTTGAAAAACCAAACCGTGAGCCGCGCGGAAGTGAAGAGCCTGCGGGTGGGCTTGTTTTCATCGGATCCGCCGGTGACGCGCATCGTAATCGATTTGAATGGTCCGCAACCTTACCAGGTTTTTCCTTCGGGACGAACTGTGATTGTGAAGGTCGGCGTACCGGGGGACGCGCAAGCTGTTCTCCACTCCGGTTCGGGAGGCGCCGTCTCTGGGGCAATGCTTGTAAATTCGAACTATCCTTCGGGCGCGCATCTCTCGGTTCCAGTTGAGGCTCCGGCGCGGCCTGCGCTTGAAGTTTCTTTTCGGCGGGGCCTGCTTTCGATCAGTTCCAACAAGGCCAACCTGTCTGAAGTTCTTTTCGCAATTCATCAGCAGACGGGGGCGGAGATCGCCATTCCTGCGGGAGCGGAGCAGGAGCAGGTCGTCGCCGAGATCGGACCGTTGCCCGCGCCAGAGGCGCTGTCTCAGTTGCTGAACGGTTCCAAGTTTAATTTCTTGATTCTGAGTTCGACCACCGATCCTCGTGCTCTGGATCGCGTGATTCTGAGTTCGCGTCCCGAAGGCCCGATGCCTCCACCACCCCGACAACAGGCGCGTGCCGTGGTTGAGGATGACCCCGACGCCGATGTTGCGCCTAAGCCCCCACCTTCAAGGGCTACGGTGCCAGTCGACAAATCCGACCCCGCGGCCGACAAGCCAGCCACTGCTCCTGACGCTACGAAGCCAGCGACCGGCGACACTGACGCTCCGAATTAATCTTCAATTTCTATTCTGAGTTGTTTCGGAATTCCCCGAGGATTCACTGCGCGGGCACAGGCGGGGTGATCAGCCGCACCGGCACGGGAGAGCTTCCGGTCACAAAGGGGCTTCCGCTGGTCGCTTGGTCGCTGCATCCGGAAACATTCAATACTGTCACGTTCAGGCTGCCGTCGGTGTTGACATAGTTGATGAACACTTGCAGAAAGCCAATGACCGTCACTTCCTGCGTCTGGCTGTTCAGGACCGTGGTGCTATCGTAAATCGGCAACGACACAACCGAAGTGCTGCTTGAGACGTTGGCGGTGCCG
>JBEKJF010000088.1:0-14401 GCA_050011375.1 Candidatus Sulfotelmatobacter sp. | reverse complement strand
GTGGTGAACGACGTATCCCGCGAAGGCGTGGGCTTCGATTCCGACCGCAATGAAGTCACAATCATCACCCACGATGAGGTGGTTGAAGTTCCGGAGACCACGAAGTGGGAAGTGGCGCAGCGCGTGCTCGACCAGGTGGTCCGGATTCGCGACCGGCGCAAATCGCCTGTGAAAGCCTAGGCGCACTTTCTCCGCCGCTGGCGTACAATTCCTTCAAACATTTCGGTTCTCATTTCTTCTCAAGGAGATTGTGATGACACAAAAGATTATCGATGTGATCGGCACGTCCAAGGAAAGTTTTGCGAAGGCGGCGACGAATGCCGTGGCCGAGGCGGCGAAGACGGTGCGCGGAATCAAATGGGCGCATGTGGAATCGCTCGATATGGAACTGGATGGAAAAAAGGTAGTGTATCGGGCGACGACGAAGATTTATTTTGACGTGGAGAACTAAGGATTGGCGCTCACTCTTGATCCGGAATTGCGGCGCGCTCTGGCCGAGCGCGTCCGCTATTGCCATGAGATGGGCATCTACGATTTTTACCGGCGCGAGTCTGGGCCTGCGGAGTTTAAGGAGCCTGAATCGGCCGCCTCTGAGGTTCTTTCCGCCAGTTTTCCCTCAACTTCAACCGTACTCCAGTCAGAACTGCGAGAGGAAATGTCCGCAAGAAAATCCGCCGCCGTCCCATCTGTCGCCGAAGACAATATCCTTGAAATCATTTCTCCGAAGGCAGAATACGGAGTGGCCGATCCTGTGGCCGCGCTCAAGCTGATTCGCGAAGATCTGGGCGAATGCACGCGCTGTAAACTGCACCAGCAGGGCCGCAAGCAGATCGTCTTTGGAGTGGGCAATCCGCGCGCGGAGTTGATGTTTGTGGGCGAAGGCCCGGGCGCTGACGAAGACACGCAGGGTGAGCCGTTCGTTGGCCGTGCCGGACAGTTGCTCAACAACATGATCAAAGCGATGGGCCTGCGGCGCGAAGATATTTATATTGCGAACATCGTCAAGTGTCGGCCGCCGGGCAACCGTACGCCGGAGCGCGACGAATGCGAAACCTGCTCGCCGTTTCTCATGCGGCAGATCGCCGTGGTCAAGCCCAAGGTCATCGTCGCGCTGGGCGCTGTTGCGGCGAAGAATCTGCTGGCCATCAATGCTCCTATGTCGGAACTTCGCGGACGCTGGTACGACTTTAAACCGGCAGGAGTTCGCAGCGGCGATCCTTCATGGCCGGGCGCGCGCCTGGCCGTTACCTACCATCCTGCATTCTTGTTGCGCGATCCGCGGCAGAAGGGCGAAGCGTGGAAAGATTTGCAGATGGTGATGAAGTATCTGGGGATCGAGCCTCCGAAAAAAGCCGCGGAATAAATGTAAATCCATCGAAGCCGTCATTCCGAGCAACGCGAGGGATCTTGGTTTTTGCCCGCGCCATGAGTGCTGCCGCTTCGAGCTGACACCAGGATCCCTCGCTGCGCTCGGGATGACAGTTGAGACAGGCCGGCAGTTCGCAACGACACTTTCGCGCTGACCCATCCGCGCTGAGATATTCTTTCAATCAATGCCCGAGTTCTGCGATGTTGCCCTGCCCGTGCCGCTCGACATGGTATTTACCTACCGTGTCGCCCCTGAGGCCACTCCCGTGGTCGGCGGCCGCGTGCTCGTGCCATTTCGTCAGCAGCGCATGACGGGCGTTGTGGTTGAAATCCACGACCGTGCACCGTCGGTGAAGATAAAAACCGTTCTGAGCGTGCTCGATGTTTCGCCGGTGCTAGACGATCAACTGCTGCGGCTCGGGCGCTGGATTGCAGATTATTATCTCGCTCCGCTCGGTGAAGTCTTTCGCACTATGTTACCGCTGAATGCGGAATTCAAACGTTCCATCGCTTATCGCATCACCGAAGAAGGCCAGTTGGCGCTGTATCGCGCGGGGGTATCGGGATCATCCGCGCGATCGCGGCGCACTCCAGAGGAGCAAGCTGGTGAATTCCGCGTGCTCGATTATCTGGCTGGGCAAGAGCCGGTTCCGGGAGAAACGGCTTCGGTTAGCGAAGGGAAGCTGCGAGCGGCCACTCGCGTTTCCCAATTAATTCTCAGCGGGATGGTGCGAAAAAAGTGGCTGGTTCGCGAGGATGTTTCTGGCGTCCGGGACGCTACGCGCACGGTTAAGATTGCGTTGCTGAAATCCGCCGAGGGCAAATTCAACGACAACCAGCGCCGTCTCGTCGACACGCTCGCGGCCTCTGGAGGGCGCGTTCCGGTAGATGTTCTGCAGGCGCTCGAAGTGCCACGAACAACGCTCAACACGCTGGTCAAACGCGGACTGATCGAGATCGTCGAAGAGCCGGCTGCTTTCGCCGTGTCGCGGAGCAAGCCGCGTCCGTCTGTGGAATTTCATTTCAATTCTGCGCAGCAGGCTGCTCTGGGCCGTATGCGTGAGGCCGTTGATGCGCGAAAGTTTTCAGGCATCTTGCTGCACGGTGTCACTGGTTCGGGCAAAACCGCTGTCTATCTTGCGGGTATGCGCGCTGTGCTTGAAGCGGGACGGTCGGCTATTCTTCTCGTCCCTGAAATTGGCCTTACGCCCGCGGTTGCCGCCGATCTGCATCAGATCTTCGGCGATGAAGTTGCCATCCTGCACTCTGCTCTTTCCGACAAAGAGCGCGCGCAACAATGGCACCGAATCAAAAGTGGAGACGCGCGCATGGTTGTCGGCACGCGGTCCGCAGTGTTCGCACCGGTCGCCGACCTCGCACTGATCATCGTGGACGAAGAACACGATTCGTCTTACAAACAGGAAGAAACGCCGCGCTACCATGCCCGCGACATTGCTGTGGTGCGCGCCAAGATGGCGAGCGCCGTCGTGGTTCTGGGTTCGGCAACGCCTTCACTCGAGTCTTATTTCAACGCAAAGAAAAATAAATACGCTCTGGTCGAGTTGCCCGACCGCGTGGAGCAACGTCCTCTGCCAGAGGTCGAGATCATCGATATGCGGCAGGAATTTCAGGAGACCGGCCACGAGCAGGTCATTTCGCGCAAACTGGCTGCAGAGATCGCAGAGCGCTTCGAACGCAAAGAGCAAGTCATGGTTTTGCTCAATCGCCGCGGATATTCTCCCGTGGTGCTGTGCCGCACCTGCGGCAAGACTCTGCAGTGCCGGAATTGCGCGATTTCGATGACTCATCACAAACGTGAGAGCAAAATGGTTTGCCATTACTGCGGATTCACCGCGCCAGTGCCGAAAGTCTGCGGCGAGTGCGGCAGCGAATATGTGCATTTTCTTGGAACCGGTTCAGAGAAGCTGGAAGAACTTCTGCACGGCATGTTTCCGCAGGCGCGTATCGCCCGCCTTGATCGCGACACCGTTCGCGGCCAGGAAGATTTCGAGCGCACGCTGAATGCGCTCAGCGAGGGCGAACTCGATCTACTTGTCGGTACGCAGATGATCGCCAAGGGCCATGACATTCATGGCGTTACTTTGGTCGGTGTAGTCGGCGCTGACAGTGCGTTGGGTTTGCCCGACTTCCGCGCCGCCGAGCGCACATTCCAGTTGCTCACACAGGTTGCGGGTCGCGCGGGTCGCGGTCTTTCTCCCGGTAAGGTAATTCTGCAAACGTATTTTCAGGATCATTATGCGGTGCAATACGCGGCCCGGCACGACTTCGCCGGATTCTACGACAAAGAATTGCGCTTTCGCAGTTGGATGCACTATCCGCCATACTCCGCGCTGGCGAATGTTCTCATCCGCAGCGACAAGCTTGATGAAGCGCTCGAGTGGTCGGGTACGCTCGGAAAGTGGTTCGAGCAGAATCGGCATGAAGGCGTGCGCGTGCTCGGCCCGGCGGCCGCGCCTATCCTGCGGCTGAAGCGCGATTACCGATATCACTTCGTGCTGAAGTCGCCGAGCCGCGAGAAACTCAATGCGACACTGCGCGCCATGCTGGCCTACGCGGTCTCGAAGAAGATTCCGCGCACGCAGGTGATTGTAGATGTGGATGCAATCTGGCTGATGTGAGAAGGGCAGTCGTTGGTCGTTCGTCGTTGGCTGTTCGCCAATCTTCGTGTTACTGCGAGACTCGTGATTCGCCAGCGACTAACGACCAACGACCAACGACGGGCCACTGCCGCCCTATTTCGAGCTCGCGATATTTCCTCGAATTACCACCACCGATGCCGCCGGCAGATCGTACATAGTGTCCTTTCCGGCAGTCAGCGCTGCACGCGCAATCGGCCCGTCGGGATCGGCGTGGCCCATACTCGTGGGCGCGATGGTACGTTCGCCATTATTCTCGGCATGCGCCATAAAGCGCGTCTGTGCTGGATGCCATTCATATTGCGCGCTGCCGAAGGTTGAAACCTGCACCGATCCAGCAAAGCCGCTCTCTTTATCTACCGACCCGTCTACCGATCCGCTAAACGCGATGCGAACCCGGTGCGTGTTTTGCTGATCGCGATTCACCGCCATCACTGCCCATGTTCCATCCGGACGCTTCAGCGCATATGCTGTCACCAAATCATGACCTGCTCCGTCCTCAATGTCGCTATTCGCGGCAAACAATTGATGCCCACCCCCGCCGGGCTGCGCCCACTCTAGATTAATCAACTGCGCTACAAAAAACTGCGCCAGCGGCTGCTGAATCTGATAATTGGCGTCGACCGTAAACATCCCGAATGTTCCCGGAGAGTTGTTGCATCCCGGCTCCATTTGCAGTGGCAGATAATGAAAGAAGTAAACGGCGTTACCGCCAGAGTTCAAGAACGAACCAATGTAATCCGCGAGCCAGATTCCCGCGAAAATGTCCTGATAAGTTTCACTGGCGCCAGAGGAAAGATTTCCCTCGGTGATAAACAGCGGCATGTCCGGCGGGATCCCGTCTTCGTGCCATACTTGCACAATGTGGCTCACCAACTCGGGCTCGTCATAGAGCATGCCCCACGGCGTTTTGCAGGGATCGTACGGGTAATGCTCGAAGGAAAAAAATGCCAGATCCTTCATGCGACCATGCTGTTTTAAATAAGCGATGAACCGTTCCGTCCACGAAACTCTTCCATTCGCATCGGGCCATGCTTCGATGTCTTTGTTCACTCCCTGAAACGACGGCCCGCCCAGCTTCAATGCGGGATCCACACGATGAATTGCGGTCGCCCACTGCAGATAAAGAGCGGCGTAGTCTTCTGGCAGCATGTACTGGCCATCGGCTTCCTCACCCATTTCCACGTAAGAGATGGGATAGCCGCGCGCTTTCAGATAAGCAATCTCCGCCGCCGCGTTGTCGGGAGTGTCATACAACATCGCAATCGGCACCATAGCCGGCAGGCCGCGGGTCACGCCGCTGGTGAAGAACAGATCGAATCCCATCTGCGCCTGTTTGGTCGATCCCAAGTCTGACGACTGATGCCACGGATCGACCGAGGAACAGTATGTGGTCGTCTGCTCCTGATCTGGCGTGTGCCGCAGAATGTCGTGGAACGCGCCGTCTTTCGTGACGGTGCCGAGATAGATTTCGCGAATGGCGTAGCCCACGCAGTTTCGCGGATCTGATTTTGCATCAGCGCGGCCGTCCGCAACGCAGGTATTCGACGATTCCGTCATCCAGATTCGCAGGAATCGCACTCCCACGGGACTTTTGCTCAGGCGAATCGTTGCCGTGCCGCCTTTTCCTTCAGTGATCGTGCCCTGCGGAAACGTCTGCCAGACTCCGCGGGTCACTGACTTGATAGGGTCGTCACCCGTCCAGTACTGCACGACGTAGCGACGGGCATAAGGATCAGCCCATGCGATGCGGATGCTATCGACCTGCTGCACTTGCGCCAAGTCCATCACCACCCACTGCGGATGCAGCGCATCGCTCTCGCCGGTGAAGTGCTCGGTGAGATAGGGATTGCTTTTCCAAAAGCTCTGCGTATCGCCATCGGTCAGCCGCGAAAACCCTACGTTGTCTGTGCCGTCGTTGCGAGTGAATCCGCGGCGCGGCAGCGCGTAACCATAGGAATAGCGAATCATTTCCGTTGGAGTGGCCGACCCGGTGAAATATCCTTGTCCGTGGGCGCCGCTGCCACCGCTCGCATTGTTTTTCTCGCTCCATGTGCCTTGCGGATTCCAATGCCACGCCTCGACGGCGAGTTCCGTATTCTGACGATAGGTCACCGGTTGCCAACCCGAGGCCAGCGTCTTCTCCAGCGTCGGCTGCTGCAGGTCTTTGTCGATCGCCTGCACGGCGATACGGTCGACTCCAGCGCCGAGCGTTTGTTTGGGGATGAAGTGGTTCGTGGGATGCGACGTGTCAACTGAGATGGTCTGACTTACGACAGAAAACGCGCAGGAAAGAATCCCCATGAGAACCGCAGCCAGCTTTTTCAAGGCAGCAAACCTCCAGATCCGGTGGTAAGGTTCGGCAATTAAAACGATTGAATAAAGGAGTATACGAAAGAAAAGCTGAATGGGCGAATGAGCCGACCGAGTGGCATCAACTTTTAGTCATCCATCGAGAACGCTACCGGCCTCGCACCTGATGCACAAACTCGGGCAGCGATGCGTGGCCGAAAGGCGCCGGGGTCAGCGTCACCGCGAGCATCAGCAATGCAAAAACCGCCAGCCACATGCGGCCACCCGAAACTCGCGGCCACTCTGCAACTTGTGGATGCCGCAAGCTGCTGATCTGCAGAAGAATCGCCCAGACCAACCATCCCATCCACAGGTAGTAGGCCATGGGCAGAAGAATCACAATCGTCAGCCGCGAGATCAGCTTGTGCGCCCGTGGGGAAATCGAATAAATTATGTGACCGCCATCCAACTGTCCGCCGGGCAACAAGTTGAGGGAGGTCGCGAACATTCCCACCCAGGCCGCGATCGCCATTGGATGCAGCAGAACGCGGTTCAACGGCAGGGCTGCCGGACCGCGCAGCAGACGCATCGACGCCAGCAACTCGTGCGACCACTGAAAAATCAATGGATACCCGAGATCATACTCCGCCGATCCGAAGCCGGGATGTATGGGTTTCGACCAGCCAAGTGACACGATGAGTACGGCCAGCGCCACCACGAATCCCGCGATGGGACCTGCGATTCCGATGTCGAAGAGAGCTGTGCGTGAACGAATCCGCGAGCGAATGAGAATGACCGCGCCCATGGTTCCGATCAGAGTCGGCATCGGGATGAAGAAGGGAAGCGTGGCGTAGACGCCATAGCGCCGGCAGTATAAGTAATGACCCATTTCATGGGCCATAAAGAACAGCATCAAGGTGGCCATGAACGGCACGCCGCCCAGCAGTCGCGCCGGGTGCGAGAACATCCAGTTTGCCGGGAAATAGGGAACGGAATCGTCGCCAATCGAGAGCGCCGCCTGCCCATGTTGAAAGTTGTATTGCATGCGCGCGCCCATCACCAGCGTAGTGAAACAAGTCGCCAGCAGCAGCAGCGCATGCAGCCAGTACCGCTGCCGCGGCGCGCGCCGCACCGGGAGGGGTATGGGCCGCATGTATTCGATGGTGGAAGATGCTATTGGAGGCGTGGGTTCCGACATGCGATTCTTGGCCCCGCGATTCCATCGAGGCCTTTCCTTTAGATGCTACTACGAGAAGCAGTACCTGGTACCGAGTACCTAGTACCGAGAAAAAAGAAGCAGGCCAGAGCCGGGAACAGAACGGAAATCAGAAACCAAATACAGGCTGGAGAAGTGAAGGCGGCAGTCAGAACGAGTCTTTCTCGGTACTAGGTACTGGGTACTAGGTACTGCAGTCAGTCGATCGACTGCAATTCCTTGCCGGGCTTAAATCGCACGGCCTTGCCCGGAGGAATCGAAACCTCGGCTCCGGTGCGCGGGTTACGTCCGATGCCGGTCTTGCGTGGACGCACGTTGAACACACCGAATCCCCGCAGTTCGATGCGATTGCCGCGGGCCAGCGCGTTCTTCATGCTTTCAAAGACGGTTTCCACCGCCAACTCGGCCTTGGTCTTGGTGATGCCGGTTCTGGCTACCACTTCGTTGATAATATCGAGCTTAATCACGAACGGCTCCCGGATGCGGTGTCAGAGTCATCCTCAAGTGATTGATGCTATGGGAGATAACGGAGATTGTCAACGGGAGCATCAGTATCGTAAACCATTGAGCGATTGCGCGATGGGGTGATTGAGTGATTAAAAAGGTCTGAAAGATGATCCGGGTTTTCAATCACTCAATGACTCAATCGCTCAATGACTCAATTCTTCTCGTCTTCCTTGAACATGTACTTGATGGCGGGCTTGTAGATCATCAGGTTCGGTCCACCATCTTCGCGGATCACCTTGATGCAGGTTTTGTCGTACCACTCGATCACGCCATGTATTTCCTCGCCGTCACGCAGCACGATCACCATCGGCGTCTTCGACTGCATCTGTTTCTGGTAATAAAAGTTCTCGGCATTGGTTTGTTCCGGCGGAGCTGCCTTGCGCGCACCCGCTGAACCCATCCCTCTATCGCCGCGCTCACTGCGTTCAAACTTGCGCTCTCCGCCGCCACGTTCGCGGTCGTGCCTTTCTGGCCGCCGTTCCGGCGCTTGCATCTGATTGGAGTTGTGGTTCCCGTGATTGTGATCCGGGCGCGGCAGCGCCGGACGAATCAACTTGCGGTTGGCAAAATTCTCCTCGTCCCCTTGCGAATGGGCCGAGGTCGAATCCATTGTTTCCTTCATAGTGGCGCTACCCCACACGCTTTCCCGCGGACTGATTTTGTTAGAGGGCCCAGAAAAATGTTTCTTGAGAAGGCGTGAAATTTCACCTAACGTAACACAGGATTTGCCCCGTGACAATGCCGCCGAAGTGCCATCACCCACAGTATGCCAATTCTTGCATACTCCCAGAAATCGATTTGCTGACCTCACTGATTCGGCGCACATGTGATGCAGATCACAATGAGAGGTGACTAAGATCGCATTTCTCGTCTCGCAACGGTGATATATCTTGCTCTCTAGTCTGGGCCCGATCTCCACGTTGAGGTGCTTATGCCCGAACAGCAACAGATATCCAAAGACGCAAAGATGGCCATGATTTCCCAGTTTCTGGGATTCATGCTAGATGCCTACGATATGGCGCTGGTGCTAATCATGGCGCCCATCCTAATCAAAGTTTTCATCTCACCCAAAGGCAGCGCCGCCTGGCAGTACATCGTTATCGTCTTCACCTATTCGATCACGATGGCATCCAGGCCGATCGGTTCGGCGATCTTCGGACGCTACGCCGATAAGATCGGACGGCAGTTCCTCCTGGTCTTTACCATCGGAGGAGTAGGCCTGATGTCGCTGCTAGGTGGCTTTCTTCCCACCTATGCGCAGATCGGCGTCTGGTCTTACGTCGTATTCTGCTGTCTCCGCTTGGTGATGGGAATCTTCTTTGGCGGCGAATATGCGGTGGGCCATACCTTCGCCATCGAATACGCTCCGCAAAAAAGGCGTGGAGCGATTGGCGGCTTCATCCAATCCGGATTCCCGCTCGGCTATGTCTTCGGGTCGCTCGTCTTTGCCCTGGTTTCTTACTTGACGACCAAAGAAACCATGGTCGCCTATGGATGGCGAATTGTTTTCATGACCGGAGTCATTCCTGTCCTCCTGGCGCTCTATATCCGCAAGAATCTTCACGAGTCGCCAGAATTCGAAAAGACCAAGGCGCTCGGCAAAATCGAAAAATCTCCTTTCCTGAGTCTGTTCAAGCCGCCTCAGCTCTTTGATTTCCTGCAGGTTTTTTTCTTCATGACTGGCCTGTTTCTCACCGACTATTCAGTCTACGGTTTCCTGCCCAACATTCTGACCTTGAAGGGCCGCGGCTTCGACACGACAACTTACAGTTTGATCTACGGCTTCGCTTTATTTATGGCGTTCGTTGGCTACAACTTCTACGGCTGGCTGTCGGATAAAACTGGCAGAAAGATTTTGACGCAGTGGTATTGCGGCTTTCTAGTGTTGTTCGGAATTCCAGTGTTCTACGTTCTCTATCATGCCGCAATCGCGCATAACCTCGGGATGGCGATACTCGGCTGCGTGATGGCCGCCATGCTAAAACTAGCGTGGGGAGTGGTTCCAGCCTATCTCTGCGAACGCTTCCCAACCAGACGCCGCGCCGCCGGTGTGGGCTTCGGCTATTCCTCCGGTGCGCTACTTGGCGCATGGTTCAGCGTCTACGTATGGTGGGCTCACAAGATTCCGTTTATCTCAGCGATCGAGAAGCAGGATATGTGGTTATCGCCAGCGGTGATACTGACCATTGGCGCGGCCATGACCTTCATCAGCCTGCTGTACTCGCCCGAGACAAAGAATCTCCAGTTGGATGAAGTGGGAGAAAAAGAGCGTGCCTTCGAGGCCGCCCAGGAAGAGACAGCGAGGGTCGCGCTTGCAAAGGCGAGCTGAACTGAAGGCAGGCGCTCAGTTCGTGTAGGGACGGCCGCCCTCGGCCGTCCTTCGAGCGAAGCTCGAAGGGGTCTTCGCGTTAACCTGTGTTTGACAAGTCGATGCCTTTGCGTTCGAGGCCGATGCCGGTGACCACGGCCACTAAAGTCGCAACGATCAGAAGCGTCCAGGCTAACACCGGAGCAAACAACCCACCGTAATGCTGTTCGGCGAACCTGGCTTGCAGCACCTGATTGCGCGAGGAAAGCAGATTCCCTAGTTGGTAGGCGAACCCCGGAAATGTTCCCCGTACTGCGGGCGGCGAAAGTTCATTCAAGTGTGCCGGAATCACTCCCCACGCGCCCTGCACCATGAATTGCATCAGAAATCCCCCCAGCGCCAGCATGGGCACGGTGTGCGAGTATGCCCACAGCGGAATAATCGGGATCGACAACAGCGCGGCAATCACAATTGCCTTCCGGCGTCCGATTTTTTCCGACCAGGTTCCGAAAAGAATTCCGCCCAGTAGCGCACCAATGTTAGCGATGACGGCGATGAACCCAACCGTCTGCGACGTAAACTTGTGGTCCTTCGTCAGAAACGTCGGATACAAATCCTGGCTTCCATGGCTGAACGAATTGAAGGCAAACATCAGCACGACCAGGAAAGCAAACGGACCCAGATAGGTCAGGATGTCCTTGCTCCAGGGGCGTCGGGTTTTTCTCTCGACCTGTCCTTGCACCCAGGCTGGAGACTCATCCACTTTCGTGCGAATGTAGATCACCAGAAATGCCGGCAGCGCGCCGATGATAAACATTCCCCGCCAGCCTACGAAACGGAACAGCGTCCCGTACACCAAAGAGGCCATCAGGAACCCGACCGCGTAACCTTCCTGCAGCAATCCGGAGAAAAACCCTCGTCCCTCCGCAGGCAGCGTTTCGAATGTCAACGCCGCACCCACGCCCCATTCTCCGCCCATGGCGATTCCGAAGAGGGCCCGCGTGATGATCAGGATTTTCAAAGACGGCGCGAAGGCAGACGCCAGTTCAAAAACCGAGTACGCGATGATGTCCACCATCAGAGTGCGTCGACGGCCAAACCGGTCGGCCATCATCCCGAACAGAAGCGCGCCAAGGGGACGCATTGCCAGCGTCCAAAAAATCGCCTCGGCGACCTCGGAGACTTTGGCATGGTATTGAGTTGCGATAGCACTGATACACAAGTTCAGAATGAAGAAATCAAAAGCATCCAGCGACCAGCCCAGAAAGCATGCGATGAACGTATTTCGCTGTACCGGCGTAAGCCGGCGAAAATGGCCGATGAATTCCATCGACGATCCCTCCGCCTAATCCCTATGCGCTGAAATACCCTGCGAATGCTAGCATAGGTTTTTCATCCAACAACAAAAAATCAACATTCAGCAATTTCTACCATGCCCGAACTCGACTCTCCTCAACGCCAGGCGCCTGACTCACTCATGCTCACTGGCTTCTGGTATCGCGCCCTTCCCGCTGATCGTTTGCATCGCAATCAGCTTCACCAAGCCATGCTGCTCGAAGTTCCCCTCGTAGTCGGGCGCGACCGCGCGGGCCGCCCCTTCGCCCTGCGCGACGCCTGTCCTCACCGCGGCATGCCGCTCCACTGCGGCAATTTCGACGGCGAGAACGTCGAATGCTCCTATCACGGCTGGCAGTTCGATGCTCATAACGGCCAGTGCGAGCTTATCCCCTCACTCACCACCGATCAGAATTTGAAAGTGGACCGCATCTACGCCGGAAGCTATCCCTGCGAAGAGCAGGATGGTTTTATCTGGGTTTACATCCCGGACCCAGGCCCGCCAGGTGCGGGATTCAGCGCAAGAGAAGAAGCACCCGATCCGGCGCCGCAGATTGAAAAGTTTGGGTCATTGGGAGGTGGAGGTGTGCCGGAAGGGGTACCGAAAAAAGACAAATACAAACTCGCCTACCTCACCGCCGATATGCCCGTGAGCATCGATCACGGCATCATTGGCCTCATGGATCCCGCGCACGGGCCGTTCGTCCATCAGGCGTGGTGGTGGCGCAGCAGGCACAGTATTCACGAAAAGGAAAAAAAGTTCGAGCCGATTCCTAACGGCTTCCGCATGAGCGCGCACACGCCCAGCTTAAACTCCGCGCCCTACAGGCTTCTGCGCCTCTATGCCGATGCCGACTCCATCACCACCACTATCGATTTTGTTCTGCCCAACCTGCGCACCGAAACCATCCGGGCAGGGAAGTATTGGTTTTCAAGTCTCACCACGGTCACTCCCATCACCCGCAACCGATGCCGCATCGACGTAGTCGCCGCTTGGAACATCTTCCGCTGGATGCCCTTCGGCCCCGAGCTGCTGAAATTCGTCTTCGCCAAGTTCGTCGAACAAGACCGCCGCACCATGGAACTGCAAGCCGAAGGTTTGAAGCACAATCCACATCTCATGCTGATCGACGACGCGGACCGCCCCGCAAAATGGTATTTCCAGTTGAAGGCGGCACACCTGGAGGCGAAGCGCACGGGTAGAGAGATGAAGCATCCTATGGCGGGGCCGGTTACGCTGAGGTGGAGAAGTTAAGGATCTTGCCAATTCGCCGACGTGGTGCCAAGATTCTGAACGAGTCACAATCACCAAATCAACTTCAATCCCTTATAGAGGCTGAATTTATTGTCGGATGTGACCACTGGAATATTCTCCCAAAATGCCTGAGCGATAATTTGCCGGTCAAAGGGATCGCGATGGTACGCGGGCAGTTGGAACAAACGAAAAGCATGGTCAGCGGTAAAGGGCAGGATGCGAATATCCATATCTTGGATGGCCTTGCGCGCATCATCAGCCGAAATACTTAGCTTGCCCAAAGTCGTCTTGATGGCGATTTCCGTAAGAGAAACAGAACTCAGTTCGCGAGCGTTTTCTGGATTCTTCAAAATCGTAGCCGCGTTCGTAGTAAGACGCCGGGGCGCCTCGACGGCAAAAATGAAAACAGCTGTATCGAGGAGCACACGCAACTCATTAGCCCCCACCGAACAGATCTTCAATTTCCTCATCCGTCATCGGCTTCCACCAGTCCGGATCGAAAATCTGAATCTTTCCCCGCAAGGTGCCGAAGATAGGTTTCTTCCTGGTCGGCTTCTTAGTGCGCACAATGTCCACAACCGGCACACCGCGGCGGCAGATGGTTACGGGCTCGCCCTGCTCCACCGCCTTAATCAATTCCGGAAGCTTGTTTTTTGCGTCGGCTACGCTGACCTGCATGATTTAATGATAGCTATCTCAGATAGCTATGTCAATCATTACTCTCCCGAGGACATGGGCCGCCGCTTTGGCAGGTCTCCCAAGGTTCCATCGGGAGATTGCAACTCCTCGTCGCTCACCAGCCAGTCCATCGCTTTCTCGCGGGTCTCAAAGGCGGGCAAATCGCGCTGCGAGAAATTCTTGATGTGTTCGTAAAATATGTGAGGTAATCTATCGATTCCTACCCAAGCCGAACGCTTCAGATGCGGCCGGTCGAAGACCGCGGCCTCTTTCAGTCGGTCGATTGCGATCCGGTCAAACTCCGCTCCCGTGAAGTCGGCAAGCAATAGCACCGACCCGCGAGGCTCGCTGGTCACATAAGAGGGAACCAGCAGCACAATCTTCGCAACTTCTGCCGGCGTACAGTGAGAAGCGTCCACCAGCAGGATCTGCTTTCCCTTATGCTCTACAAAATTAATTCGATCTTCCATGTGTGCCTGCCGATTGAGATGCTACCCCAATAGTGATTCCACCACGGTATACGCCTCAGCGAGCGCGGAGTCCAGCGCAGCGGTATCTTTGCCGCCAGCTTCGGCCAGATCCGGACGCCCTCCGCCCTTGCCGCCGACTTTCTGCGCCACGGGCCCAATCACTTTTCCCGCCTGCACTCGTCCGGTTAAATCTTTGGTGACGCCCACGATCAGCGAAACGCTTCCGTTGGAAGCCGACCCGAGCACCACCACCCCCGAGCCAATCTTCTCGCGCAGTTGGTCGACCAAAGTGCGCAACTGCGCCCGCTCCAGATT
>JBEKJF010000087.1:0-14538 GCA_050011375.1 Candidatus Sulfotelmatobacter sp. | reverse complement strand
CCCCCGCTCCACTTCCGCGATATTGCGCAGCAGGCCGGATTAACCAGCGTTCCCCATTTCTCCACCGAGAAGCGATATCTTGCCGAGACCGTAGGTGGCGGTGTCGCCCTTCTTGATTGCGACAACGACGGGAAATTGGACATTGTCGTCGTAGGCGACTCGACCATCGATCGCTATCTGCAGGGCGGCGATCTCATGGTCACGCTATACCGCCAGGATGGAGATCTTCACTTCAGCGATATCACGCAGTCGGCGGGTCTCACGGTGAAGGGATGGGGCATGGGCGTCGCCGTCGGCGACTATGACAACGACGGACTGCCCGATCTCTATGTCACCGGGTACGGTCACAACGTGCTCTATCACAACCTGGGCGGATGCAAGTTCGAAGACGTCACCGAGAAAGCCGGGGTCGCAGGCGGAGGATTTAGCGTGGGCGCCGCTTGGGCCGACTACGATCGAGATGGCCATCTGGATCTATTCGTCGCCCGCTACGTACATTCTGACATACACAATCTGCCGAAGCCGGGCGCGCCTTCGTTCGATTACAAAGGAATTTCCATTGAAGTTCCCCAGGTGGAAGGAGAAACGTCGCTTCTGTTTCACAATCGAGGAGACGGCACTTTTGAAGAAGTGTCCGAGCGGGCCGGGGTTCACAACACAAGCAAGCAACGCGGAATGGGCGTGGTATGGGGCGATTATGACAACGACGGCTGGCCGGACCTCTTCGTGGCCAATGACGTTGGTCCCAACTTTCTTTATCGCAACAAGCACGACGGGACGTTCGAAGAAGTGGGAGTAGCCTCCGGTACCGCTTTGAGTGCCGACGGCCGCGCCATGGGAAATATGGCGGGAGATTTCGGCGACTTTGACCGCGAAGGAAAGCTTGACCTCATCGTGACCCGCTACGGATTGCAGCCTTTGAGCCTCTACCATAACCAAGCCCCGCTGGGTTTCACCGACGTGGCCTGGAACGCTCAACTTTCCAACTCGGGCTACTCTCCTGTGCGCTGGGGCGTTGGGTTCGCGGATTTCGATAACGACGGATGGCCCGATATCTTCGTCGCCAATGGCAATGTTTCGCAGGTGCTCGAAGCGCTTCCGCATGAACTGCCCTTCCGCGAGCCCATCCAGTTGTTCCGGAACCGAGGGAACCGGACTTTCGAAGAAATCGGCAGCGCCGTGGGCCTGAATGATGGCGTCGCGCAGTCGCGCCGCGGCGCCGCTTTCGGAGACCTGAACAACGACGGCAACGTGGATATCGTGGTGTACAACGTGGGAGCGCCGCCTTCCTTGTTTATCAATGAAACGTCTATCAATGAAACGTCCATCAATGAAACGAAAAACCCGAACCACCGCGTTCTTTTTCGGCTTGTCGGAACCAGGAGCAACCGTGCTGCAATTGGCGCTCGGGTGACCGTCGTTACATCGACTATGACTCAGATTGACGAGGTTCGCGGCGGAGGCGGCTACTTGTCTTCGAGCGATCAACGGCTCCATTTCGGACTGGGCGCCGAGTCCGTGATGAAGCGAGTGCAAATCCAGTGGCCCAGCGGGCGAAGCGAGGAATTGAAAAACGTCGCTGCCGATGCGATCTACACCATCGTGGAGGGGAAGGGAGTCCAGAGTAAAGTGAAGCTGACTCTGCCGGGCGCGGTTGGCGCCAACAAGAGACCTGATGAGCGGTAGGCCTCCCGTCGCCCAACTACTTCTTCGGTGCGGGTGGTTTTTCCGTCTTAGCTTCCGTCGCGAACGGAGTTTTCTGCCTGATGCCTTCTCCTTCTACGATGGTGTAGATCAAGTCCGCCGGCAGATTCTCGAAAGTTTCCTTTTTGCCGCTGGGCCATGAAATCTCCACGTTGTTCATGAGGGCGTGTTCCGCAAGACCAAAATGCAGGCGCAGATCGTTCTGTGAAAAAAGGCTGGAGCCACCGCGCACTTCGTTGAACTGGAAAAGATCTCCGGCCTTTACCGTCACCCGCGCGCCGATGGCCGACTTGTTGCTCTTGGTGCCGATCAAGTGGAAGAGTACGGCGTGGTTTGCGGTTTCCGTGCGATTGATCAGAAGCAGCGGCGGTCCGTCGGCGTCGAGCACAAGAACATCGATCTTGCCATCGTTGTTGACGTCGCCAAACGCCACGCCCCGCCAGGATGCGCCACGCAGTTTATCGAGGCCGGCAAGCGCCGTTGCGTCCGCAAAGGTGCGGTCGTGCAAGTTGCGGAATAGCTGAATTGGTTCGTGGTAAGGCGCCGAGCCCGGAATCGAGTCCGCCTGTGGATACACGTGGCCGTTGGTGAGCAGAATGTCGGGCCAACCGTCATTGTCCACATCAAAAAACCCTGTGCCCCATCCGACATATGGATACGTAGGCTTGGCGAGATTCGCTTTGGTCGCGATGTCTTCGAATCCCTGCGCGCCCCGGTTCCAGTAGAGCGCGGCGGATTGAAACGCGTAGTGCGGGACGAACAGGTCGAGCAGGCCGTCATGATCAAAATCGGCCGCATCGACGCCCATCGATCCTTGTGCTTTGCCGTTTGCATCGACCGCGCTTCCAGAGATCAGGCTGACATCTTCGAACGTGCCGTCGTGCTTATTGTGGTAGAGGTAATTCGGCCCCGCATCGTTGGCGACATACAGATCGGGCCAGCCATCGTTGTCGTAGTCGAACCAGAGCGGCTGCATGCCGTAAGCGCCGCCCGGGTCAAGCACTCCAGCTTTCCTGGTGACATCCTCAAAGGTGCCGTCTCCGCGATTGCGATACAGGATATTGGTTTCTCCCGCAAGCCCCAGAGGTCCGCAATGCACCTTTACTGACATGATCGTGCATTGCGGGCTCCCGAACTCGGGAAGGTGGTCGATGTCAATGCGCAGGTAGCGCGCGACGAAGAGGTCGACAAAACCGTCGCGATCGTAATCACCCCATGCTGCGCCCTGTCCTAACCCTCCCGCTTGCACGCCGGCTTTTTGCGTGACGTCCTCAAACTTGCAGTTGCCCAGGTTACGGTAGAGGACATAGCGTCCAAAGCCGGTCACATATAAATCCTGCCACCCGTCGTTATCGAAGTCGGCGACGGCCACTCCCATCCCCCACCCCTTCACCGTGAGGCCGGCGGCCTCGGTGATGTCGGTGAATTTCAGATCCGCGTCCTGGTGATACAGCGTCACCATTGGGTCGCCACCGTGACGATAGCGGTCTACGGTCGAACCGTTAACGGTAACGATGTCGAGTTTGCCGTCATTGTCACAATCGATAAATCCCACGCCCCCGCTCACGGTCTCGATGATGTATTTTTTCTCCGGAGAAGAAATGTGAGGCACCGTCAAACCTGCCTGCTTGGCAACGTCTTCGAATCTGAGGACTGGAACTGGCGGCGCAGTCTGCGAAAAACAGGCCGTGAGGAGGATAGGAAAGAACGCGGCAAAACGCATAAAAGTCGAGCTATAGTACCACGCTGTTTCACGTGAGAATCCGGCCGCCCCGGAAGCGAGGTCCCTAAATAGCAGTAATGGAAGGTCGAACTCGATGGCCCGTGTCCCATGCACGATCTTTGCGAACCCGGTGAAAGGGGCGACGTTTATGGAGGTGCCGACTTGGCACAAAACCGGTTTTCCGTAACCGATTACGGCATTTTTGACGCGTATAGGGGTTTGGGGGGTCCTAGCTCCGGCCAGTGCATAATCAGCTACCGCCATGAAATTATTGAATTATCCTCACGAAATCTCTTGACAAGCTAGTACATAAGGATTAAATATGCCAGCGGCAAGAACGATAACGATTACGGTCAACGTAATCGTTATCGTGGTCGTCACGGAAAACGTCACCGCCGCACGGGGCCTTGAAGCCCGGCCAGCGGAACGGGCCCACTTCAGGAGGGTTCATGACCACGCTGTCATTCGCTCGCAAACTCCGCCGGTTCGCTTTCTCAACACTCACCCTAACGGTTTTGACGGTATTGGCTGCGCTCCAAGTCGAGCCGCTCGCCCATGCTCAGATCACCGGTGACCTAAATGGCACCGTTCGCGATCAGAGCGGCGCCGTCGTGGCCCAGGCCAAAATCACGCTGGTCAACCAGGCGACACAAGACACGCGCCAGACCTCCAGCAATGGTTCCGGCTATTTCTCATTTACCGGACTTTTGCCGGCGACCTACACCGTGAAGGTTGAGATGCATGGCTTCAAGACCTGGCAGCATGCTGAGATCACAATCAATGCCGGTGACTTGAGCTCGGTTCCCGACATCAAGCTCGAAGTGGGCAATGCCGCCGAGGTGGTTTCCGTGGAAGCAGTCGCCGGCGAAGTGCTGATCGAAGAATCCGGCGAACGATCCGCCGTGATTACGGCCAAGGACATCGACCGTCTGCCTCTCGAAGGGCGTGACATTTCCGAGTTACTCGGGTCACTGCCTGGCGTCTCAAATAGCGGCAACAACCTCAGTTCGGGATCGGGCTTCAACTTCCTCAATATGAGCCCGCTGGGCAGCGCCATCGGCAACGGTCTGGACACCAACGGCGTACCAAACCGCGGCGGAACGAACCTACTTTTGGATGGCGCGAACATCATCGATCCTGGTTGCAATTGCACTTCGATTGCCACGGTCAATCCCGACATGACCCAGGAAGTCAAGGTGGCGTCCACGAACTTCGGCGCCGACAATCCTTTGGGACCCGTAGTCGTTAGCAATATCAGCAAGTCCGGCGGGAGCTCTTTTCACGGTGAGGGCTATTTCTACGCTCGGAATCATGCTTTGAACGCCAACGATTGGGCCGACAATTTCAGCAATACCCCCAAGGGTCCGGATCACTATTACTATCCGGGAGGCAGCTTCGGCGGACCGATCCCGTTCACGCACAAGAAAGTGCTCTTCTGGTTCGGCTATGAGCATTACCTTCAGAATCTAGGCAACGGCGGCAGATTGCAGTCCTCGATTCCCACCGCTGACATGCTTGCGGGCAATTTTACGCCAACGGCCGCCAACCAGGTGGTTTGCCCGGGTGGTTTCAATTCGACGAATACCAACTGGTGCAACAATCTGGCGGGCACGGTGCTGCCGGATGGAACGGTGGTGCCAGATAACGGTGCTGCCGGCTACCAGATTCCTTCGCAATTCCTCGATCCCGGTTCCGCCGCGCTGAGTAAAGTCTTTCCCGCCACAGGCGTCCTGACTACCGCCCAGGCGATCAGCAACAATGGCGGCTACAACTACCTGGGAGTGTTCCCTTCGACCCACGACGGTTACGTGGTGCGTACGCGCGTGGACTACATCTTCAGCGACAACACAAAATTCTTTGTGTCCTACCAGAGTGGAAATGACTCGCAGTTGGAAGAAGGCAACGGCGCCCATATGTGGTGGACTCCCGGCAACGCCATTCCATTCCCCGGCGGGGGACTGCTGGCGCTCGATTTCACCAAGACCGCGACCGGCCACTTCCTGCACGTTTTCAGCCCCACTTTGACCAACGATTTCATTGCCGCCTGGGGCTGGTCAAATTCGCCGCAGACGACCAACCTGAACCTCGTCAACCGCCATACTCTCGGCTATCCCTACCCCACCCTGTTCGCCTCGAATGCGAACATCCAGATGATTCCCTCGTTCGAATGCGGCTACTGCGGCCCCAACCAGCTTCCCGACTTCTCGCAACCCGACATATTTGAAAGCGGCGGCCAGTTCTTTGTGCGCAGCGAAAACCCCTCGTTCAGCGATAACATCACCAAGGTGTACAAGTCTCATACCCTTAAATTCGGCGCCTACTACGCGCGAGTTGGAAAGTACCAGGGCAACGCCCTGTTTCCCAATGGGGCAATCACGAACTGGGGCGGCCTGAACCCCGATCTTCTCACCGGCAATGAAGTGGGATCCCCCAATAACAAGGTAGCCAATTTCGTGATGGGTGTCGCTGCGGGCGGCGGCGGCTACACGGAATCCAACAGCTCCCCCAACAATAACATCGGTGCTAAAACGATATCCGGCTACGTCAGCGACAACTGGAAGATAACCAAGCGGCTCACGCTCGATTTTGGGGCACGCTGGGAGCACATCGGACACTGGTATGACCGCAGCGGCAACGGCATGGCGGTCTTCCTTCCCGGTCTGGTGAATTCCGATTTTGTTTCCGGACAGTACTATCCCGGCCTGCGCTGGCATGCGATTGATCCCGGCGTGCCGAACAGCGGCGAACCCGATCGTTTTGCCCAGTTCTCGCCGCGCTTCGGCATGGCTTGGGACATTTTTGGAACCGGCAATACTGTCCTGCGCGGCGGCTGGGGCATGTATCGCTGGAACGACCAGTACAACGATTTTACCGGCGCCTTGTCACCGGGGCAGGGAATCGTGACGTACACCTCGCCCGGCAGTACGAATCTGCTGCTTTCGCAGATCGGCTCCGTCAGCGTACCGGCGGCTACCTGGGTCCCTCAGGGAGTAAGCGCTCTCAGTAACACCGACTACAACATCCCGCTAACCTATGCTTGGAACCTTACCGTTTCCCATCGCCTTCCCGGACATTCGTTGATGGAAGTCGCTTATGTGGGCAATGACAGCGAGCACACTCTGATGGGCGGACAAAGTGGTGCTTCGCTGCAAAACGGTGACTTCATCAATCAGAACAAGACCCCGCTGGGGGCTCTGTTCAAACCCGATCCGATCACTGGAATCGTGGCGCCGAATCCGGAGGATGTGACCCATGACCTGGTGGGCACTCCCATCGCCAACACCTATGCCGACTATCATCCATTCGGCGTGTATCTTGGTCCGGGAGCGCTCCACGGCCAGCAAATCTACGGGACGAACAGCATCTACGTGGCCGAGCACGTGGGCTATTCGAACTATCACGGCCTGCAAACCAGTTGGGTCAAACAGAGCGGGCCGCTCACCTTCAATCTCAACTTCACCTGGTCGAAGGCCCTGGGTACCGATCTTGGGGAAGACCCGTTCTCTCTGCGCGGTAACTATGGGGCCGAAGGGATTGACCATCCCTACGTCTTCAACAGTTCCTACGCTTATAATCTGCCGAAATTTACTCACGGCAACAAAGTGCTTACCGGCACCACCAACGGATGGACCATCGCCGGAATCACGAACTGGCAAAAGGGCGGCGATTTGCAGGCAATCAACAATTCGAACGGTCCGAATTTCGGCCTTGGCCTGCAGTACACCAACTATCCGTCCACACTGCCCAGCGGAAATGCTTTGAGCCAGAAGACGTACTACGGTACGGACTCCAGCAACTTATTCACGATTCAGCCGGATCTAACGTGCAATCCGGGTAGCGGAACAAACGGGCTCCGGCGCGCCAATCTGAACTGCTTTACCGCGCCGGCTTATCAAACCTCTGGCGTGCGCGATTTCCCCTATCTGTACGGCCCCTCTTTATTCAACAACAACCTATCCGTCTACAAGACGTTCCATGTTACCGAGAGGCAGTCCCTGCGGTTCACCCTATCCGCATTCAACTGGCTGAACCACCCCTTGTACCAATTCAGCGGCGGCAACCAGTTAGCGCTGCCTTTCACGATGGACTACAACACCCATGCCATCGCCCTGAACACGGGGCAAGTGCAGAGCAACGTATGCACCGCTGGCCTGTCTGCGCTGATCCCGGGTCAGACATCATCCTGCACCAACTATGCTTCGCTCTGGGGCAAGGAAAATTACAAGAACTCCTATCCGGGCGGCCGGATCATGGAGCTTTCGGTCAAGTACTCGTTTTAAATGCGAGGGATAGGGCCTCCGTTTACAGCCGGAGGCCCTATCTTTTAACTGCCTTACTCGCCTGCAAGTAGTTCTCGCGGTGAGCGGCCTTGTTTTTCCGGCTCCGGTTCCGGCGGTCCCGCTGCGAGAGCATCCAGCCGGGCATGAAAATTGGCCGCGCGTTTCAGCCAGCCCTAGCGTAGTTTGCGTTCGGAATAATGGATCGGTTTCAGGTTCCTGAGCGTGGCCGCCGCCGCTTCGGGAGTGATGTCCCGCTGCGGGCTGGCCAGCAATTCATAACCGACCATGAATTTGCGGACGGTCGCCGAGCGCAACAGCGGCGGATAGAAATGCGCGTGGAAATGCCATTCCGGGTGCGCTTCGCCATCGGTCGGGGACTGATGGAAACCCATCGAATAAGGAAACGAGATCTCGAATAGATTGTCGTATCGGGTGGTGATCTGTTGGAGGATCTCCGCAAGACTGTTGCGCGTGTCGGGATCTAGCGATCCCAGGTCGCCGGTGTGTCGCCGGGACAGCAGCAACAGTTCGAAGGGCCACACCGCCCAGAAAGGCACGACGGCCGCGAAGTGGGTGTTCTCAACCACCATGCGAGTCCCCGCCTGGGTTTCCACTTTTAAGTAATCGCACAGCAAGCAGGCGTGATTATTCCCGAAATACGCCTTCTGCGATTCCTGCTCTTTGCGAGGCTCGTTGGGAATGGTCTGATTGGCCCAGATCTGACCATGAGGATGCGGATTGCTGCATCCCATAATCTCGCCCCGGTTTTCGAAGATCTGGACGTAGCTGATGTAAGGCAAAGAGCCAATCTCGGCGTATTGTTCCGCCCATAAATCCACCAAGCGGGTAATTTCCGGAACGGTCATGCGCGCCAGGGTCAGATCGTGGCGGGGCGAGAAACACACCACTTTGCAGATGCCGGCCTCGGACTCCGAAAGCAGCAACTCGCGCCCGGAGTCATCTTGCCTCGCAGTCTTAGTTTCCGGACTTAGCGCCGCGAAGTCGTTGGCGAAGACAAATGTCGTTTGGTAGTTGGGATTGCGCGACCCGCCAGCCCGTTCGTTCCCGGGGCAGAGATAGCAAGCCGGGTCGTAGGTCAGCGCCGGGGGAGAGGGGGACGCCTCGAGTTGGCCCTGCCAAGGCCGCTCGGCGCGATGCGGCGACACCAAGACCCACTCGCGCGTGAGCGGATTGAACCGGCGATGCGGGTCTCGATAAAGATTGCGCAGTTCCATGAAGAGTCCGTGGCGAAAGTCCGATCCGCAAATCCAGCGCCTAAAGGCGCATTGACACTGGGGTAATTGCGGCGCGCATGAATGCGTGCCTTGGCACGAAACTTACTGGCACCAGGCCTGCGCTCCCTGAGCAGGCTCACAAATGTAAATCTCAGGAATGATATCGGTTATCTCCTGGTAAGCCTGCGAAATATGTTCCTTGAACGAATCGGCGGCATCCGCCCTTAACAGATTGACCGTGCATCCGCCAAAGCCGCCTCCCGTCATGCGAGCGCCGTAGACGCTTGGGTTGGACGAGGCCAGGTCGACCAGCAGATCAAGCTCTTGGCAGCTGATCTCATAATCGTCGCGCATGCTGGCATGGGACCGGTACATCAAATGCCCGAACCGGCCGGCGTCGCCGGACTGAAGAGCCTTCGCGGCCGCCAGGACTCTTTGATTTTCTGTTACCACGTGACGGCAACGGCGATAAACCCTCGCCGGCAACACTTGCTTCCAGGCCTCGAGATCCGCGACCGAAACGTCGCGCAGGGCGAGGATTCCCGGCAGGTGCGGTTGCAGAAGCTGCACACCCTCTTCGCAATCGGCCCGACGGCGGTTGTATTCCCCGGAGGCCAGTTCGTGCCTGACCATGCTGTTGCATACCACCAGACGCAAATCGGTGGGCACGGGCAGCAGCTGATAATCGAGGGAGCGGCAATCCAGCATCAGGGCATGACCAGCGGTGCCGAAAACGGCGATGAATTGGTCCATGATCCCGCAGCGCGTACCTACGTATTCGTGTTCGGCCTTCTGGCATAACTTCACTAAATCCAAGCGAGGTACATCGATTCCGGAAAGTGAGCTCAAGGCGAGCGCGGTCGCCACCTCCAAGGAGGCCGAAGAACTGAGCCCGGCGCCGAGAGGGACTTCCCCATGAATGACCAAGTTGGCCCCTTTCAATTTGTATCCGGCATTCTGCAAAACAGCCGCAACCCCGCGAATGAAATCGCTCCAGTGTCTTCGCGGCGGTTCGGCGAGAGCATCGAGCGACAGGCTGGTCTTCTCGTCGAAGTGCTCGGAGTAGGCCTCCAGGATGTGGTCCCCGCGCCGTGCCGCCGCAACCCAGGTATAAAACTCTACGGCCGCGGGCATGACGAAGCCATCGTTGTAGTCGGTGTGCTCGCCGATCACATTGACGCGGCCGGGTGCGCGAAAAATACGGGGGCTGGCCCCGAACATTTCCTGAAAACGAGCCGTCAACCCATCGCCGACAGACTTGGAGCCGGACGGACGGGAAATCGTCACCGTTCCTCCTCTATGCGGTCGACGCCGCGGATGATCCAACGCCGGGACGAATTGCACTCACGCGGTTTCCAGATATCGGGATGATCGCCCCAAGACCTGTACCCCGCTCCCTGAGCCGGGTTCATGAGGCGGAGTGGTGCCGGTAAATCACCTTGTCGCCGAAAGCGCAAGCGATCCGATCTTACCCTCTGTAATCCTGCCGGCCCCCGGCCTTCAAACAAATGCACGCGGAAGGCTGCTGAGCGCGGATCGCGTCTCAGATACTCAAAGCTGAGACTCGATGTTTTCTATCATGCGGCGATTATCCCACGATCTTTCGCGCCACGCATTATCAAACTGGGAACTTAAAGTGAGAAAGAAGCACGACTTGCAGAACTCTTGTGCTGAGCCCGAATTCTTCTGCGATTGCAGTTCAGGCTGAACCGCTGACGGCTTACAAGCGCCGCCACATCGGCCGTGAATTGAATCATTGCGGAGGCTGGGTCGAGGAAAACTCGTGCTTACCGCTAAAAGCGAAGAAAAGAATGGTAGGCACGAGTAGACTCGAACTCCTGACCTCTACCGTGTCAATCTGCTTCTCTTGAATACTTTCAACAACTTAACAGGTCTGCTGGGACTGCCGAAATACCTGTAAGTACATCGTAGACGAAATAGGAACGGGCGCAAGCACGGGTGCTGAAAGGTGCTCGATCACGCATTCGCTGCAAGGCCGCCGCAGCGTTTCTTGTACTTCTTCCCGGAGCCGCACGGGCACTGGTCGTTCCGCCCGACCTTCGGAGCGGTGGGAATGAGCATCCTCCGTTCTTATCGTCGATGCGCTTCCCACCACCGATCAATCGACCAGCGATTCCTCTCGCTATACGTCAGCAAGATAAAGTACAGCAGCACGTAGATGAGTTGCGCTCCGGCGACATCCCAATTTTGAGCCAAGCAAGTCCCGATCTGTAACGCGAGCATCAGAAGGCTGCCTGCGATCAGTGCGACGGATGTCCACAGCCCAAGGATCCTCAACAGACCAACCGCTCCCTCGCACCACGGCAAGGCGACGGCTACGAAGTGTACCAAGAACCCCGGCAAGGGCGCGTTGTGCATCTGCTTGTCCATGTAAGAGGCAAAGGCAGCGTGGTCACCGACCAGCCGGGAGAACCCGTGGAGAAAAATGTTCGCGCCGAATGTCACACGCAGAAGCAAGTAGGCGATCTCATCTTTCTTGATCATATGAAACAAGTCACTGACCCGCGCCCACGCCTTCAGGCTAGAACGCTGCGCCACACCCCGACCTTCGTGACACGCACACTCCCATCCGGCTGCCCGCGCGCTGAGACCTTGTCCAGCCGCACAGCCGCATACAAGCCGGAGCGAAATCGGTTGCGGCTCCTCTCATCCGTACCGACGCCCGGAACGTCGAAGTGCGACCGACCTTCAGCCTGTGGACGCGCTTGGCAATCTTGGGGTATTTGCCCGGTTGCTCTACTCGGGGACGGAGATAGGCGTGTTGCAGCGTGATGCAGTGTTTGTTGCCGCAGGACGCATCCACAACTTGGGCGGCAGGGACGGAGCCGTGGACGTCAGTCCAGTTGCGCCGCCGCCGACCGAAGGCGGTTGACAGATTGGCGATCTCTTCGCAGTCGCCCTTTCGCGTTGTTGGTGAGAATTGTCCCATTGCTTAAGGCTCCTACACTGAATACTCGATGGTTACATCAACATCCTCGTCACCGTGGTTCACCAGCAGCAAGCAATACTTTCCATCCGAGGGTGCCACGAAGGATAGCTCACATTCACGCACATCTGTGCGACCGTCGTATTCCATTAGATCATTCGTGCGAAGCCATTTGCGATAGTCCGCCAGAGTACAGACTGAAACATCAATGTGGTCTTCCGCTGAGACCGAGGCGAGTAGCTCCTGTTCCTCGGTCATCGGTACCTCAATGGAGTAGTTGTCCCCGGCTCGGACGAGCGACGACTCGTAGTCAGAATCGACCGGCTCATCGTTCTTCCTCGTCACTGCCTTTGCTCCGCTCGCTCACGCCCGGTTTTCTGGATGATTTTGCTCGATTCTATGTAGATTGCGATTGGGGGAACAGGAAACTGACGATCCGAGAAATCATGCAGAGGACTCGGGCGGGCCCCAGCGTCGAGCAGTGTGCCGGGACTGCTTGTGGTGGTGGTGGACACCAATCTCCAGGCTCCGTCTCAGCAAGAAGCGCGGATGTATCACTCCTCCAAAGTGTACAAATCAGGTCGAAATGACGCCTTGTTGTGGAGCAAGATATTTGGTCAAGAAGCATGCCAATTCCCGGCGGTTTTTGCCGCGCGGTTTGAAGACTGTGAGTGGGGACACCGTTGACCGTCCGAGGTAATAGAAGAGGATGCCCGAGAACATGCAAGCCATGGCGTAGAGGGAGGCACTGAGCGAATGAAGAGAGCCGTGATCTGCGCTAGGACAAGCACCGCTGATCAAAGCGGGAAAGTATTCAGAGCCGAGCAGGGCATGCGCAGGTGCATGGTCTGCGAGGAATTGTTCACTCGGGACAGCGAGGGCCTAGTGAGACGGGACCAGTTGGAGAGAGTGCGGCAGGGAAGTGCGGCGGTACCAAAAGCAGATCGTCGCCTGAACGTCGAATGGATCACCTTTGTTAAACAAGCGAAGTGCAGAATACGAAAAGGTAACGAGAGTTCGAATCCCAATCTCTCCGCCACGCAGTCTTGCCTGCAGAGAAATTCCGCTGTCCTTTCCCTCGAAATACGCGAAAGATGCCCGTATTTCGCGATCATTCCCAGACAAACCGGACTGCAGAGAATGCACTGCTTAGCAGCGAAGGCCGTCACTGTCCTGCCTTTTCTCCGGAGGGCATTCGCGCAGTCCGGTTTCGAGGAGGGCATAAGGCGAATGCAATGCGATCACAAGCCGGGGATTCGTCCGTCGTGAGTTGACTTTTGGCAGCACCTTGGAAGCCTCGTTCGGGGCTTCCATTAACCCCGTTTTCTGGACCTCGACGACGTCCTCGAGGCGAGAGCTTGCCCGGCCACCGGCGTTACCTCCGTACCCGTGTGCCAGCCAACGTGTTCTGCCACACTTGATCGATTACTGGTTGCTGACCTTACTTTCCTGCATGCGGATGCAATCGGCGAAGAAGTTGAGTGGAGGAAATACATGACGATGGCCGTCTTCAAGCTAAATTGCGGCGATGCTTCGCGTCTACTCTTAGGGTGTTGGATTATGGGATCAATGCGTCCCCATCTCCGGTGGCGCATTCTGGGAGTTAGCATTTCCTTGTTGCTCAGCGCTTTGCAAATCACGCAACCTGCGGCCGCGCAGGTGTCTTCCTGCACGGCCACCTACACATGTCCTTCTGGTGTGAGTGCATGCTACTCGCTAAATGGTGGTGGCCCGGTGTCGACAAGACCCGTCCCCGGCACCTTCGCATCGGACGCAGCTTGTACTACGTACGTCCAAAACGCCAATCTCCATTCGGGCCTCAGCATCAGTTGCAGTTGCTCTGGCGGCGGCTCCACCACGGGTTCAAGAACAACCGCGCCCGCCACTTCGGGCAACCTCACCACCCAGCAAAAAATGGCTCTAGGCGCTGCGCAAGCCGCTATGCCGTATGTGCAACAGGCGGTGCACGATTGGTTCTGGGGTACTCCCGCACCGCCGCCAGACCCCGCCGTGCAACAGAGGCAGTTGGCCGCCCAGCAACTCAACAACAGTGGCATCTACCTTTTCAAACAGAGGAATTATGGCGGCGCGATCAATGAGTTCGAGCAAGCTCTCGCCATTACTCCCGACGATGCAAACATCCTTCGCAATCTGGAAATGGCGAAGCAAGCGCAAAAGAATACTGCCACGGCCGGACGAACCGGGACCGCGTTGGGCCAGCTATTGGGCACGACTCCGGAGACTGTAGGCAACACGGGCAGCAATCTGAACCTCGTAAACCTCGGTTCTGACCCGTCGGTGGTCGACCTGCGGAACTCGACAGGGACGGCGCCTGATCCGGAAGCGCTCAAAGGGCAACTCGACAGTGTTTTTTCAAGTAATGTGCCGACTCCTGTACCGCAAGTTCAGAGCGCTCAGGATATAGACAAGCTATTCCCGCCGCAGCAACCCTCGTCGCCACCCTCACAGGGCAAAGTTGACAGCCTGAATGCGCAATGCGCCGCCGTCGAAGGGGGCTCCGCAGCAGATGTAGCGTGCCAACAGGAAATGGCGAAACAGGTCACGGCAAAACAGGAGCAGTTGGACGACACTTCTAAGAATCCCAAGGGGTCAGATATTCCCAGTGATTTGAAGGACTCCGTGGCCGAC
>JBEKJF010000086.1:0-21589 GCA_050011375.1 Candidatus Sulfotelmatobacter sp. | reverse complement strand
GAGAAGAAGTCCGGCTGGGGCGGTCATGCCGAGGAATCCGCACGGTCAGGGAACGCAGGTTTCCATAAATAATCTATGAAAGGGGCACCGCTAGGGCAATGCAGAGTTGTCCGTAAGACCGCGGAGTTGAAACCGTAGTTCTTGAAAATTATTCTGAGGTGAAGTAGTCGACCGTGACTGGATTCTCGAACAGCGAATAGTCGCGGGTGACGACGGTGATGCCGCTATCGGTGACGAAATAGCGCGAGCGGTCGGCTTCGGTGTCGTAGCCGATTGTTGTGCCTTCGGGCAGGTGGACGTTGCGGTCGATGATGCAGCGCCGTACGCGGCAATGGCGGCCTACGGCAACGTGCGAGAACAGGATGCTCTGATCGACTTCAGAGTAGGAGTTCACGCGCACGTCGGGCGAGAGAATGGAGTTCTTGACCATGCCTCCCGAGACGATGCAGCCGTTTGACACGATGGAGTCGAGAGCGCTGCCCATGCGGTCTTTTTCCGCGAAGACAAATTTCGCCGGCGGATACTGGCGCTGGTGCGTGCGGATGGGCCAATCATGATCGTAAAGGTTGAAGATGGGCGAGACCGAGACGATATCCATGTTGGCTTCGTAGTAGGCTTCGAGCGTGCCTACATCGCGCCAGTAGAGCGCCTCTTTTTTATTTTCGTCGATGAAGTCGTAGGCGAAGACGCGATAGTCGTCGACCATCTTGGGCAGAATGTCTTTGCCGAAGTCGTGGCTCGAGGACTGATCCTCAGCGTCTTTCAGCAGGACCGGAATGAGCACGTCGGCGTTGAATAGATAGACGCCCATCGATCCCGCGACTTTCTGAGGGTTCCACGGAGAGCGCAGCTTGGTTTCTGTTGGCTTCTCTTCGAAGCCATTGATGCGGCCGTCTTTGTCGACATCGACCACTCCGAAGCGCGTCGTCTCGTCGAGATCAATCTGGATGGTGGCGAGAGTGATGTCGGCGGCGGAATCCTGGTGCTGCTTCATCATCTTGCCGTAATCCATTTTGTAAATGTGATCGCCGGAAAGAATGAGGACGTGCTTGGGCTGCTCGGAGCCGATCGAATAAATGTTCTGATACACCGCGTCGGCTGTGCCCTGATACCACTGATCGCTGACCCGCTTCATCGGTGGCAGAACTTCGATGAACTCGCCCACTTCGCGTCCCAGAATGTTCCAGCCTTCGCGGATGTGGCGATTGAGCGAGAGCGCTTTGTATTGCGTGAGAATGTAGACGCGGCGCAGATCGGAGTTGAGGCAGTTGGATAAAGTGATGTCGATGATGCGATACATTCCGCCGAACGTGACGGCAGGCTTGGCGCGGTCGCGAGTGAGCGGATAAAGCCGCTCGCCAGCGCCCCCGGCAAGCAGCACTCCGAGAGTGTCTTTCATGGACATCGATTCATTCCAGAGAAACAGTAGATGGTAGCACAGGGCAAGAGGTTGGCGGGGATAGAGGAGCGTGCAGTGTTTTGGCGCTTGGATTAGTTTTCCCTTGAATGTGGATCAGCAAAGGCAGAACCATCCATCGCGGAGCTCGCAGAGAATGTCCGCGGAGTGCGCGGAGGAATTTATTGTTAGCTATTTTTCCTGGTCGCGATAGATCGCGATCTGCTCCTGCACTGCGTCGAGTGCGCCGAAGCCCCACAGGTTTGCCGGCTCGATGTCGTCGTCGGTGTTGGCGTCGAAGCCTTCGTCGGGAGGAACGAACTCGTTGAACTGATGGACCATGAGAAAGATGGGTTCAAGTTCACTCGCGTACGTCATGAAAGAACTGAAAGTCTCGTATGTTCCATTCGTTCCGTTCGCTCCGAAGCGCAAGGCATCATCTGGACAATAGGGAAGTGCATTTTCATTCGGGCATCCCCAGCCGTACGCCCCGGCGGTGGCGATCGAAGCGGTCATGTTCTCCACACGCGAGCCGTCACTGCTGATTTTGTTGAACGTCGGGTAGTACGGGCAGTATGGTTGCGCGCAAGATGTTTTCAAGCGGTCGACCCAACTCCAGAAGTCATATCCAGGATTGATTTCTTCCGGTCCGTCGGCCTTGCCTGGATTGAGCCAGAGATACGGCTGGCTATCGAGATATCCCGCCATCATTCTGAAAGTATATTTCTCGCCGATCTCAGGATGGCTGGTCAGGAATTTTGTGATCTGAAGCCACAGAGGATTATCACTGCGGCATGGGTCTTGCGCAGCGCCCAGGAAGATCAGCATCAGAGGCTTGCCTTCGTAGATCACCTGGCGGTCGGGATATTGCTGCATGAGCGCGCCAAAATAATCGACTTCCTTTTCGAATGCGGTCTTGCCGTCGAGGTCTTTATACAATTCTGTCTCGTCAGCGCCGCCGAGTAACGGGATGAGCTTGAGATTGGTGCCGAGCTTCGTCCACGCGGGATAAAGATTGCCCGTATTGTCGCGGATAGTTTGCATGGACGAGCGGAAACCGGACGTGCAAAACGGGAGATATTTCTCAGCGAACCACGGGGTGTTGAAGATGCAGCTCACGTTGTTGGTGAGGTCGCTGATGGCGGCGTCAATGCCCATGTATTCCATCCAGGCGACGTGCTGGCGAATGACATGAGGGTCGGCGCTGTCATAACCTCCGCCCAGGGGTTGCATGTCGGCGGACTGGAGCAGCGGCATGGCCGCGGTGCCCTGAAAGGTGACGGCGTTTGGACCAAACCAGGCTTCGTATTCCATGACCACAACGTGGCTGTTATTGCCGACGACGAGTGGGCCGGCCGAGGTGATGGCGGATGCCAGCGAGCAGGCGAAGAGAATCCCTAGTGTGAATGAAGCAGGCTTGGGAGCGGGAACTCGTCGCCACATGGTCGGAACTAACCCCTAGCCGTTAAGGAAGTTTCGGCTAGTAGCAATTCGCCCCGGGCTGCACTTCGCGGCGACAGAAAAGCAGGTTCCTCACCGCGCTTTCAGCGCGATTCGGAATGACAATGTCCAGGGTAGACTCCGCGCACATGGGACCCTGACCGCATCTTTACTTTTCTTTTTCTTCTTCAATCTTGATGCGCAAGGACTTCAGGAACTTCATATCCTGATCGTTGATTTTGAATTCGGGGTTGGTCGAAAGAGTGGTGACGAGGGAAGTCTTGTCAGAGGACTTTTCACCCTGCTTGCTGACGCCAATAGTGGCTTCGAGGACGAGGAATATATCGTAGCCGCCCTCTTTAATGCGGGAGACAACTTCGGCGATCTGTTCGGAGTCAGAAAGAGATTCGTTGATGGCCTCTCCGAGTTCCTTCATGAGCTGCTTGAGTTGTTGATCCACGTATCCCCCGATCGCCGACTGCTCGGAATCTTACACTGCTACCTTAGATGCCTGCAGCTGGCAAACCGTTTCGCGCGCGCGCAGGTTTGCGTCATTGTAGCGCCTTTGTAAAGCGGGAGGCTGTTAAAATCTAAGTGTGAGCAAGGTTTCTACTGTACGAAAGTTAGGGGTGGTGGCGCGCGTTGCGGGGCAGCAGGTGAAGCGCAGCCGGACGGCGCGTGCCGTCGCCGGAGCCGTAGCGACCACGGGCAGGGCTTTTGGACGGGCCGCTCATCAGCTGTGGCTCGAGGTGACGGGGTTTATTTTCCTGGCGATGGCAGGAATCGGCGTGATTGAGGCGGTGAGGGAATATTCGAAATATCAAGCGGGGCGTGCAGGGGCCAGGGGCATGGTAGTTGCAATTTGCTTCACCGTGACGTTTGCGTGGTTTGGGATTAGTTCGTTCGTGAGGGTGAAGCCGAAAGGACGCCGGTGATGGCGGGCTTGGCGGCGCTGCATGCGACAGCAGGTTCCTCTGCGCTGCGCGCTTCGGAATGACAAGCTTTTTCGGAAAGAGTGGTGATTATGGCAGATGCGGCTAAGGTTGCGAATCACAGTGTGGCAGCGGAAATTGAAACTGAATCGCATATTACGGTGAAGGCACTCTACACTCCGGCGGATCTCAAGGGATCCGACTACGAGAGTGAAGTTGGGTATCCGGGCGAGTACCCGTTTACGCGGGGCGTCCAGGCGACGATGTACCGCGGGCGGCTCTGGACCATGCGACAGTATGCGGGCATGGGTGACGCTGAGGAGTCGAACAAGCGCTACAAGTATCTGCTGGCGAACGGGACCACCGGCCTTTCGGTGGCGTTCGACTTGCCGACGCAGATTGGGATGGATTCGGACCACGCGCTGGCCGCAGGTGAAGTCGGCAAAGTGGGAGTGGCGATTGACTCCATCGAGGATGTGGAGCGGCTGTTTGCGGGCATCGAGCTGACAAAAATTTCCACATCGATGACCATCAATGCAACGGCATCGATTCTGCTGGCGCTGTATGTGGCAGTGGCGCGGCGGCAGGGCGCAGACATCCGCAAACTTTCGGGGACGGTGCAGAACGATGTGCTGAAAGAGTACATCGCGCGCGGTACTTATATTTATCCGCCGCAGCAGGCGATGCATGTGATTACCGACATGTTTGCCTGGGCGAAAGATAACGTGCCCGATTGGAATACGATTTCGATTTCCGGCTACCACATGCGTGAGGCGGGATCGACCGCGGTGCAGGAAGTGGCATTCACGCTGGGCAACGGTATGGCGTATGTGGAAGCGGCGATCAAAGCCGGGATGGATGTGGATAAGTTCGCGCCACGATTGTCATTCTTCTTCAACGCACACAGCAATTTTCTGGAAGAAGTTGCGAAATACCGCGCGGCGCGGCGAATGTGGGCGCGCATTATGCGCGAGCACTTTAAGGCGAAGAATCCAAAGTCGTGGATGCTGCGCTTTCATACGCAGACGGCGGGGTCGACACTGACGGCGCAGCAGCCGGAAAACAATATTGTCCGGACGGCGATTCAGGGGCTGGCGGCGGTGCTCGGCGGAACGCAATCGCTGCACACGAATTCTTACGATGAGGCTTTAGCGCTGCCAACCGAGGCGGCGGCGCGGATTGCTTTGCGCACGCAGCAGGTAATTGCGTATGAGTCTGGAGCGCCGCAGACTGTCGATCCGCTGGCGGGTTCTTATTACATCGAGGCTTTGACCAATGAAATCGAGAAGCGCGCGGCGGAGTATTTGGGAAAGATTGAAGTGATGGGCGGCATGCTGAAGGCGATCGAGCGCGGGTTTGTGCAGCAAGAAATTCAAAACGCGGCGTATGAGTATCAGCAGGCAGTGGATCGCGGGGATGCGGTGGTGGTTGGGGTAAACCGGTTTGGCATCGACGAAGAGAAGCCGATTCCGACGCAGAAGATCGATCCCGCGCTGGAGCCGAAGCAGATTGAGCGGGTGCGGGCGTTGCGGTCCCGGCGGGATTCGGCTGCGTGGAAGACTGCGTTGGCATCGGTAGAGACGGCTGCGCGATCAGGCGAGAACGTTATGCCCCGAATCCTGGCGGCGGTTGAGGCTTACGCCACGGTGGGCGAGATTTCAGATGCGATGCGAAGGGTGTTTGGGGAGTATCGGGAAGCGGTCGTGATTTAAAGTGGCTGTGGTTTGTTGATACTGCTTAAAACCCTCTGGAATCGCCGTCGGAGGTTTTGTAGTCGCAGGCCGTACGGCAGGGTACGCAGTACATGAGCCCGTCTTTGCAGATGCGGATATCGAGTTGCGACTGGCAGAGAACGCAAAACTTATCGCACTCGCACTGATCTTCCATCATCTCGCACTGGCCGCAGCGAAATTTGATGTGAGTGGTTCCAGAGGACATGAAACTAATTTAGCGCCGAGCTGATGAGTGGGGAACGTGCCGTTAGTAACTTCATTGGTGATTTTGATTGACGATGGTTGATTAAAAACTTTTTGTGCGTGCATCTCATTTGTTTATCAACACTCAGCAATCCCTACCGCGCAGTGCCCGTACCATATAATTCCTAGCAATGACCTTCCAACAGGTGCTGGATGGAGCGGAAGTCCTCGCGCAGAGCGGGGACCCGGCGGTGACCAGTGTCGAATACGACTCGCGTCGCGTGAAGCCGGGGTGCTTGTTCGTGGCTATGCGCGGCGAATCGAGTGACGGCAACCAGTTTATCGATCAGGCGATATCGGCTGGAGCAGTGGCGGTGGTGACCGATTCGGCGGTGGAGAAGCCGCGTCCAGTTGTGGCGTGGGCAGTCGTCCCGAACGGTCGCCGGGCGCTGGCGCGCGTTAGCGCGAACTTTTACAAAAAGCCGGCGGAGCGTATAGCGATCATAGGAATTACCGGGACGAACGGGAAGAGCACGACTGCATTTCTTCTGGAATCGATTCTGACTGCGGCGGGGCGCAAGAGCGCTCTGATCGGGACGATTGAATATCACGTGGCCGGAAAGATTTTGCCGGCGCCGCATACCACGCCAGAATCTTTGGAACTGAATCGCATCTTCAGTGAGGCTCTAGGGAACGGGGCGACCGACGCGGTGATGGAAGTTTCGTCGCACGCTTTGGCGCAGGAGCGCGTGTTTGGCGTGCCCTTTGATGTGGCCGTGTTCACGAATCTGACGCGCGATCATCTCGATTATCACAAGACAATGGAAGAATACTTTCTAGCCAAGCGGATTCTGTTCGAAGGCTGCGGCACGGATGCGCCGCGCGCTGTCGTGACAAACATAGATGATGAAGCGGGCGCGAAGCTGGCGGAGTTCAGCCGGAAGCGCAGTTCCGTTGTTCTGAAATATGGATGGCAGCGCGGCGACCTGCATGCGGAAACAGTGGAGATCACCACGCGAGGCACGCGATTCGATCTGATGACACCGGAGGGAAAGATTGCAGTTTTCTCGCCGCTGATCGGGCGCGTGAATGTGTACAACATCCTGGCAGCAGCGGGAGCAGCATTTGCGCGCGGGTGTCCCGCGGCGGCAATTGCCGCGGGGATCGACAAACTCGCATGCGTCCCAGGAAGATTTGAGCGCGTGGACTGCGGCCAACCTTTCACGGTGGTGGTCGACTATGCCCACACCCACGATGCTTTGCGAAACCTGACGTCGTTGGCGCGCGAGTTAGTTTCAGGCTCGAAGGGAAGAGTGTTAACCGTGTTTGGATGCGGCGGGGATCGCGACCGGAAGAAGCGTCCGCTGATGGGCGAAGCCGCGGGGCGGGGCAGCGACTTCGTAGTGCTGACTTCGGATAATCCTCGTAGCGAAGACCCGCTGGCGATTATCAATGATGCGATCGTGGGACTGCAGAAGACCGGCGTGAAGTACAGCGTCGAGCCCGATCGGCGCAAAGCTATTTCTCTAGCTATCAGCGAGGCGCGCCCGGGAGACATTGTATTGCTCGCGGGGAAAGGTCATGAGAAGGTGCAGGTCAAGCGGGAGGGCGCGACTCCGTTTGATGATTTGGAAGTGGCGCGCGAAGCGCTGCGAGCAGCCGGGTTTGAGTGCGAAACCGTTTCAGCGGGAGCGAAGGGATGAAACTCACGCTCTCCAGGATTGCCGAGTTCGTTTCCGCCGCCGGCCAGTTCGCGCCGGAAGACGTGGCGCAGGGTTACTCGATCGACTCGCGAATAGTGGGTCCAGGCCAGCTTTTCTTTGCGGTGAAAGGCGAGCGGCTGGACGGACATGATTTTGTGGAGTCGGCGCTGGAGCGCGGAGCCGTAACGGCGGTCGTGCGCAGAGATCAATTGCGACGGTATCCCAAGCAGACGCGTTTGCTGGCTGTCGAAGATACGCTCGTCGCGCTGCAGACGCTGGCCATGGCAGTGCGCAAGGTATGGGGCAAGCCGCTGATCGGCGTAACGGGCTCCATGGGAAAGACGACCACGAAAGAAGCGATTGCGCATGTGTTGAGCGCGCGATTTCGAGTGCTGAAGTCGGAAGGGAACTTCAACAATCATTTTGGTTTGCCGCTGATGCTGCTGAAACTGGAGCCGGAGCATGACGTGGCCGTGATCGAGATGGGAATGTCGCACGCGGGAGAAATACGCGCGCTGGCGAAGATTGCGCAGCCGGAGACCGGCGTCGTCACCAACGTCGCTCCGGTGCATCTTGAGTTTTTCGATTCGGTAGCTGGGATTGCTCGAGCGAAATATGAGCTGGTCGAATCGCTGCCGGCGGGTGGAACCGCGGTGCTGAATGCCGATGATGAATACGTCTCGCAGTTTGGGCGCGACTTTAAAGGCAAGGTCGTGATGTATGGAACGCGGGCGACGGCGGATGTGCGCGCGGAGAATGTTCAAAATCGCGGAGCCGAGGGGTCGGAGTTCGATGTGGTGATCGGAAGCGTTCGCGAGCATGCGACGTTGCCGCTGGTGGGGGAACACAACATTTTGAATGCGTTGGCGGCCGTCGCGGTCGGCCTCGAGCGCGGATTGAAGCCTTCGGAAGCGGTTGGGGCGCTGGCCGATTTGGCTCCCGCGGATAAACGTGGAGAGGTACTCCGACTGGGTAACATCACCGTGATCAACGATTGTTACAATTGCAATCCGAAAGCGCTGAATGCGATGGTGGATGCGCTGGCGGCGATGGCGGCGCGGCGACGAATTGTTGTGGCGGGCGCGATGCTTGAGCTTGGTCCGGCTGGCGAAGAGTTGCACCGGCAGGTAGGACGGCATATTGCGGAGAAAAAGATCGACGTGCTGTTGGGGGTGAAAGGACCGGCAGAGGCGATGGTGGAAGCGGCGCGCCAGGCGGGGACGCGAGCCGAGTTCGTGGCTACGCCGGAAGAAGCTGGTGAGTGGCTGGCGCGCGAGGCGCGGGACGGGGACGCGGTCCTGATGAAAGCTTCGCGGGGTGTAAAACTGGAAAAAGCGCTGGAAGTTTGGAAGTCTCGCCGTAAGGACTCAGGCGGGTGAGGCTTTATCACGGATAGGTGTTGGGTGTTCGGGTCTTGGGTCATAGGAAACCCGACCCCTAAGACCTAACACCTAGGACCCGAGGGTTCTGCGCGGTATCGAGTCTAGTTTCGTTAGGACATTTAGAAGCGGGACGGAGGCTGATTGCTCTACTGGCTGTTGTTTCTGAAGCTGCAACATTATTTTCCGCCGTTCCGCATCTTTCGTTATCTGACGTTCCGCACCGCGTTTGCCAGCCTTACCGCACTCTTTACCGCCATGATCGTGGGGCCGCTGGTCATTAACCGGCTGCGGGAATTCCAGATTGGACAATACATTCGCGAAGAAGGTCCGAAGGCTCATCAGAAAAAAGCTGGAACGCCGACCATGGGCGGCTTGCTGATTGCCATCGCGATCGTGGTGCCCACTCTGCTCTGGGCAGACCTAAGCAATCGCTTTGTGTGGATTGCGGTGTTTGCCACGTGTGCGTTTGCGGCGATTGGTTTTACCGATGATTACACCAAGGTGGTGCATCGGCGCAATCTGGGCCTGACTGGCCGGGCGAAGCTGGGATTGCAGATCGCAGCCAGCATCGTGATCGCCGTGATGCTGATCGCCATGCAGACCTATGGAATGTATTCGACCAAGCTGATCGTACCGTTCCTCAAGCAGTTTCATCCTGATCTGGTGGTGCAAAATCTGGAACGGTTTCCGCATCTTTGGCCTCTTGCCTTCCTGCCATTTATCGCATTCGTGGCGCTGGTGATTGTGGGTTCGAGCAACGCGGTGAATCTCACGGATGGACTGGACGGACTGGCCATAGGTTGCACCGTAATTGCTGCGGGCGCGCTGACCGTGCTGACTTATGTGAGCGGGCATGCGACGTTTGCGACCTACCTGGAGATTCCGAAGATGCCGCAGGTGGGCGAGTTGACGATTTTCTGCGGGGCGATGGTAGGGTCGTCGATTGGATTCTTGTGGTACAACGCGCATCCTGCGGAAGTATTTATGGGCGATGTAGGTTCGCTGGCGCTGGGCGGGGCGATTGGCACCGTGGCGGTCATCATCAAACAGGAACTGCTGCTGCCATTTATTGGCGGAGTGTTTGTAATCGAAGCGCTGTCGGTGATTCTGCAGGTCGGATCGTTTAAGCTGAGGAAGAAGCGCATTTTTAAGATGGCGCCCATCCATCATCATTTCGAGTTGATGGGATGGTCGGAGTCGAAAATTATCGTGAGGTTCTGGATCGCGTCGCTGGTGTTTGCGTTGTTCGCGCTGACGACTTTGAAGTTGCGCTAAGAACGATTCACCGCAGAGTCACAGGGAAGACAAAACAATAATTGGGTTTCTCTGTGTCCCTGTGACTCTGTGGTGAAATGAATTTTAATGGAACTTAAAGATAAACGCGTGCTGGTGGTGGGGCTCGGCAAGTCCGGAGTGGCGTCGGCGCTTTTCTTGAAGGCGCACGGGGCACGGGTTACTGTTTCCGATACCAAGAGTGGGGATGAGCTGCGCAATGAGATTCCCGCGCTGCTCGATCACGGAATTACGGTTGAGACCGGCGGCCACGGCGAGCGTACGTTTCGCGGACAGGATCTGATTGTGGTGAGCCCCGGTGTTCCGGTGGATGCGCCGATGCTGGTGCAGGCCCGCGCCATGGGCGAGGCGGTGATTGGCGAGATCGAACTCGCGGCGCAGTTTCTGCCGGGACCGATTGTGGCCATCACGGGATCGAACGGAAAGACTACAACGACCACGCTCACTGGCGAGATTCTAACGGCGGGCGGACTTTCCGCACTCGTCGGCGGGAACATTGGTACTCCAGCGATTTCGCTGGCGGAACGGGCTAAACCGGAGACCGTGATCGTGCTCGAGGTTTCTAGTTTCCAGCTCGAAACCATTCAGACGTTTCGTCCAAAGGTGGCCGTGGTGTTGAATGTCACGCCCGATCACCTGGACCGGCACCGCACGTTTGAGGCGTATGTGGATGCGAAGGCGCGCATCTTTGAGAACCAGCGCGGCGATGATTTTGCCGTGCTCAATGAAAATGATCCGACCTGCGTGACGATGGCGGTGCGGACGAAGGCTGGGGTGTTCTGGTTCAGCCGCCAGAAAGAAGTGAAGCAGGGTGCGTGGGTGCGCGAGGGTAAAATCCTGTTTCGCGACGGGAATCAGCAGCGCGACGTTATGCAGGTTTCCGAAATTCCGCTGAAGGGCGCGCACAATCTGGAGAATGTGCTGGCAGCGGTGTGCGCGGGAGCGCTGATGGGGTGCGCCCCGGACAAAATCCGGCAGGCGGTGCGCGACTTCAAGGCGGTCGAGCACCGACTCGAGTTTGTGGCAACGATTCGCGGCGTGGATTATTACAACGACTCGAAGGCTACGAACGTGGATGCGACGATCAAGGCGCTGGAGTCGTTTCCCGCGAACATCCACCTGATTCTCGGCGGCAAGGATAAGGGCAGCGATTACTCTGTGCTCAACGACCTGCTGCGCCTGCGCGTGAAGCGCGTGTACACGATTGGCGCGGCGGCGGCGAAGATTGAGTCGCAGATTAAGGGTGTTGAAGTCGTGCATGCGGAAACCTTAGAAAATGCGCTGCGCAAGGCGAATGCTGTGGCGCAGCCGGGCGATGTGGTGCTGCTCGCTCCGGCTTGTGCGAGCTTTGATCAGTTTAAGAATTATGAGCAGCGCGGGCAGGTCTTTAAGGAGATTGTGCGGGGACTGGGGTGAGGCATGGGTTCCACTTGACGTCAGGGGTTGCGGGACGTCAAGCTCAAGGGCCAGTCCGTAATTCTTCTCGCGGCAGAAGTAGAAACTCCCTTTGAAGTCGGCGGCGGTGCGAGCCTGATAGGGATCCTTCGACTACACAATTGCTTGCGCGAAGCGCGCAAGCAATTGTTCCGCTCAGGATGACAAAACTGAGATTTAGACTTCCCGCCTGAACCAAGACAATCAACAATCAAAAATCAACAATCGGCAATTCGTTCTCGCTGACTCCGCTGCTCCGTGGTGAAATGAATTTCCCATGGCAAAGCGTGTAAGTGTCGATCGCTGGCTGTTTACCGTGACCATGCTCTTGGTGTTTGTGGGGCTGGTGATGGTCTTTTCGGCGTCGGCGGTGATGGCGCGGGAGCGGTTTGGGTCTCCGTATGCGTTTTTGCTGAAGCAGTTGGTCTGGGCGGCGGCTGGCCTGGCGGCGATGGTGGTCGCTATGCGGGTGGATTACCGGCGCTACAAGCATCCGGCGCTGGTATTTTCATTCCTGGGCATCACTACACTCTTGTTGATTTCCGTCTTCTTTCTGGATCGCTCCCACAATACGCATCGCTGGTTCCGCGTAGGCGCGCTTTCTTTTCAGCCTTCGGAGTTGGCTAAGCCGGTACTGATTCTCTTCCTCGCATACTTTCTTGAAGCGCGCACGAAAGCCATGGACGACTGGCGCAACACTCTGGCGCCTGCGGCTGCGCCCGTACTGGTGCTGCTGGGGTTGATTGTGCTTCAGCCTGACTTGGGCACAGCGATTGCTTGTGCGGGGATTGCGGCCTTCATTTTGTACGTGGCAGGCATGCGGCTTCGGTATTTTGCGTATGCATTTGGAGCGTCGCTGGTGCCGCTCTATTTTCTGATTTTTCATGTGAGCTGGCGGCGCGACCGGATTCTGGCGTTTCTGAATCCATATGCCGACCGCCAAAAGACCGGGTTCCACATCATTCAGTCGCTGATTGCCGTGGGCACCGGCGGCATCACAGGCACCGGCCTGATGGAAGGCAAACAGAAATTGTTTTATCTGCCAGAGCCGCATACCGATTTTATTTTTGCCGTGACCGCGGAAGAGCTTGGCTTGTTGGGCGCGCTGTTTGTCGTGACGCTGTTTGCGATCTTTCTGTGGCGCGGGATGCGCGTCTCGTGGCGGACCGAAGATATTTTCGGCCGCTACCTCGCGGTGGGAATTACGAGCATGGTGGTGCTGCAGGCGTTCATTAACATAAGTGTGGTGCTGGGAATGATGCCGACCAAGGGAATTCCGCTGCCGCTGGTGTCGTATGGAGGATCGTCGATATTTGTGACACTGGCATGTGTCGGTATGCTGCTGAATATTACGAAGCAGGCAGAATAAGAAAGAATCTCTGCCACGGGTTTACACGGATCTTCACGGATTTTTTCAGATCAGTATTTGTTTTCATCCGTGTGAATCCGTGCAGATCCGTGGCTACTTCTTGATCTAGTTTATAGTCACTGCATGCGGGCCATTCTGGCGGGCGGCGGGACGGGTGGGCATGTGATCCCGGCGCTGGCCATCGCCAACGAACTCAAGAAAAGCTATGGAGCCGAGGTGCTGTTCATCGGGACGGCGCGCGGGATCGAGAACCGTCTTGTGCCGGCGGCGGGGTATCCGCTGCAACTCGTGCGGGTGGGGGCGCTGAAGAATGTCAGCCTGTTGATACGTGCCAAGACGGCCTTCGACCTGCCCCGGGCGGTCTGGGATGCAGGCCGCATGTTGAATCAGTTTGCGCCGGACGTTGTGATTGGCGTGGGCGGATATGCGTCGGGTCCGGCGATGCTGGCTGCGGTGATGAAGCACATTCCGACGCTGGCCTTTGAGCCGAATGTTGTTCCGGGATTCGCGAACCGAGTGGTGGCGCGGTTTGTGTCGGGGGCCGCGGTGCATTTTGAAGAGACGGCGAAATATTTTCGTCACGCGGAAGTGACGGGAGTTCCGGTGCGGCAGGCGTTTTTTGAAATTCCGGTAAAGCACGGCGGCGTTCCCACCCTGCTGGTATTTGGCGGGAGCCAGGGGGCGCATGCCATCAACGAGGCGATGATCCGCTGTTTGCCGGAGTTGCAGCGGCAGGCTCCGGGGATTCACATCATTCATCAGACGGGCGAGCGTGACTATAATGACGCGCTGGCGGCATACGCGCCTTTCTCGGGCACGACGGGCGAGTCGGCGCAGGTTTTCAAGTTCATTGAAGACATGCCGGCGGCATTCGCGCAGGCTGATCTGGTGGTGTGCCGTTCGGGCGCGAGCACGGTTGCGGAAATTACCGCGGCGGGAAAGCCCGCGATCTTTGTGCCGTTTCCACGGGCGGCGGACGATCATCAGCGGGTGAACGCAGAGGCGCTGGCGGTCGTTGGAGCGGCGGTGGTAGTGGAAGAGTCGAAGCTGGAGGGAGTCTGGCTGGCCGAGACGATTGCGGCATTGCTTTGCGACGCGCGGCGGTTGCAAGCGATGAGTGAAGCAGCGCGCGGGTTGGCGCATCCGAATGCCGCACGGGATATCGCGGCGCTTGCGGCGCGCGTCGCAGGGATTGAAGAGAGCAGGGACTAGGGGTTAGGGAACAGAGGCAAGCAACCAAGTTCGTTTTGCTGGCCCCTCGCCCCTAAATTTATGTTTGCCAAGATTCAGCAGATACATTTCGTGGGGATTGGCGGGATCGGCATGAGCGGGATTGCCGAGGTGTTGCTGAATCTCGGCTATCGCGTTTCGGGATCGGATCTAAAGAGTTCTGCGGTCACGCAGCGGCTGGCCGGCTTAGGAGCTACTGTTTTTGAAGGGCATCGCTCGGAGAATATTTCCGGAGCCGAAGTGGTGGTGACGAGTTCGGCGATCGCATGCGGTTGAAGTACGGCATCGCGATCGCCGGGATGCATGGCAAGACGACCACGACTTCGATGGTGGCGGCGGTACTTGCCGGAGGCGGTCTTGATCCGACCGTGGTGGTCGGCGGACGCGTCGATGCGATGGGTTCGAACGCGCGGCTCGGCAAGTCGCAGTATCTTGTCGCCGAGGCCGATGAGAGCGACCGGTCTTTTCTGAAATTGTCCCCAATTTTATCTGTCGTGACCAACATCGACCGCGAGCACATGGATTGCTACCGCAACATGCGGGATGTAAAGAAGACATTCCTCGAATTCATGGATCGCGTTCCGTTCTACGGGATGGTCGTGGTGTGCAATGACGATGCCATGCTGCGGCGATTGCTCCCGCAGGCGCAGCGGCGCACGGTGACTTATGGGACGAAGCGCGGTTCGGATTTTCTGATCAAAGTGGAAGATTCAGCGCGGCCTAACGCGCAGAGCGATGGCAAACCCTTGAGCCGCTTTCGCGTGAGATATCGAGAGAAGGATTTAGGCGAGTTCACGCTGCATGTTCCGGGACTGCATAACATTCTGAATGCGACGGCGGCGATCGCGGTTGGGGTGGGGCTGGATGTTGCTGTGGAAGCAATCCGTGCAGGACTCGATCAGTTCCGCGGAGTGGACCGGCGGTTCCAGTTGCGCGGGCGCGCGGCGGGCGTGAGCGTGATTGACGATTACGGACATCATCCGACGGAGATTAAGGCAACGCTGGCGGCGGCGCGACAGTGCGGCTTTCGTAAGGTTCACGTGGTTTTCCAGCCGCACCGGTACACGCGCACGCGCGATCTGATTGATGATTTCGCCGATGCGTTCGGAGATGCCGATTCGCTACTTGTGCTCGACATCTACGCGGCGAGCGAAAAGCCGATTGAGGGGATCAGCGGGGAAGCCCTGGCGCACACGATTCGCGAGAAAGGTGGGCGTAATGCCCAGTACGCGAGCTCATTCGCGGATGCAGTGAGTGCTGTTGTAGCCGCTGCCAGTGAAGGGGACATGATTCTCACTCTGGGTGCGGGCAGTGTTTCACAGTTGGGACCGCTGATTCTGGACAAACTGAGGGAGCAAGCCGTCGCAGTTGGGAGCTAATTATGGTGATTGGCGCGGAAGAGCGAATGCGTTAGAATGGAAAGCATGAGCATGAATATGCTCATGTGCATATTTGGAGAGTAATGGCATGAAAACCGCCAGACTGCAGGTTCTCACAACGCCGGCGTTCCGCGATTGGCTCCGCAAGGAGGCCCGCATGGCCGGAGTGAGTGTGGGGGAGTTGGTCCGCTCACGCTGTGAGCAACGAATTGGCGAGGAAGAGGCCGTGTTGGCGGAGTTGACCGCGCTTCTCCGCAAAGAAGTGTCCGCTACGCGCGCGACCGTGCGTCGCAACCTGGACGAAACGCGCGCGATCCTTAGCGAACTGCGAGCGAACCGCAAGACAAATTCGGCGGAGCACGGGGCATGAGCGTGTTCAGCGAAGCGGTTGCTGCAGTCCAGTCGGCCTTAAAACTCTCGGACGAATTGCGCCGAACATCTCAGGAGCTTAAGGATGTGGCTGTGGAGTTGCGCGAGCACGACCGCCGGATTACGCGGCTCGAAGCGCAGTGGGATACGGCCGCTCTGCTATCGCGCAGGCGCCTGGAGTAAGGTGGATGTCGGCCTTTCGTCGATGCGGCCGCATCTTAGGCGGGAATTTTCGTCCTACAGGCACGTCCCTGATCTCCTGATGTGAACCTGCCTTAGAACTTCTCCCGAGCTGAACTCCAGTGCGATGTAAACATCCCAAGGTTCGCACACCGGACCGCCGGGATCTTCGCCGATTTTGATTTCTAACGCTTCTGTTCGACTTCCACCACGCTTGTCCGCAAAGTACTGGACATTGCGCGAGTCGAGATATTTCTTAACCTCATCTTTGGGCGTCCCGACAGGCAGGTCATGCTGAAATTGGGAAAGAGCCTTTTGATAGGAAAAGTCACGCCTCGACTGCGCCACCCTGGAGCCAATGAGCCACACCGAAACCAGTGCGACGGCGCCCATAGCCGTGAACACGATTACTTTTCTCATCGAGAGCATTCTACAGTTCCAGGTTCCCACAGCACCTTGCTTCCCGGCGCGGCGGGCGAGAACGCCCGCCGAACGGCCGCCGGGACGGCGGCGCTACCCTGACACGGCGAAACTAACTTCTCGCCGGTTGCGTATCCTCCATTGCTAACGGATTGGGCCGGGATTCGTCCAATCTGCCAGATGGAGATTCGGGAATGAAAACTACACAGGCATGGGCATGGCTGACCGCCGGAGTGCTGGCGTTGGGATTGAATGGCTTTTATCATGATGGCGGCGCAGTTTGGGCGCATCGCATTGCTGATCAACTGGCTGAAAAAACCGAGGCAGTGGCAGATTTGGCTTCGGAGCGGGTTGAGGGATTCATGGGAACGGCAAACCTGGTAGCTGCGCGGGACGAGACCGCCTCCTGCCGCTTGGCTGCTGCGATGGCGCGCTTCCAGACCAAGTTCGCTCAGGCGCACACCACGATGGCGCGCTTTGAAGATATTTCAGCCCGGCGAGAAGTGGCCTTGGCGCGAGTCGAAGCTAGCCGGGCTCGGATTGAGCGAGTTGCACGTGTGCGAATGAGTCCGGTTGCGGTTGGTTCGGTGAATGGCCCGGTTGTGATTTGTCCGCGAGTGCGGGTGAGCGTTCCGCGCATCGAAATTCCAAAGATGCCAGTAATTAACATTCCGGCTCCCGTGGTGCATGTTGATCTGCCGGGTAATGGTCCGGTTTAGGGTTTTCTCCTCATGGAAGGGCGGGCGCGGCGAAACTGCCGCGTCCGCTTTTTGTTTGCGTTTGCAATCGCGCGCTGCCGTCCGGCCAATGGGTTTCCCAGGGGAATTTACGAAATCCGAACAAAACATAACTAACGTGAATGCCCCCCCTCTTTCGGGATACGATTTTGTGGGGCCGTACAATCCGTCAGAAGGAGGTTAAGGATGTCAAAAGAAGATGAAGCTCAGGGCTCGGACCGTAGGGACTTTTTATCGCAACTCGCAATGGCGGTTGCTGGTGTCACGGCAGTCTCAACGTTGCCAACAAACGCCTCAGCGTCGGACACCAATGGCGCAAGCGTATCGTTGCAAAAGCCAATCTCGTGGCGCCTGCTGAAGTCCGACACAAAAAAGAACGGAATGGTCAAAGAGAGCAGCGGCGTCATTGAGCTTACAGGAAGCAACGGAGTCCGCCACGTTTCAGATTGCTATTCAAGGCGCGTCGACCGCGATGGCGGCCACGACGATGTGGTGATCATCCGGACCGACCAGTATTCCGGCCCAGCCGACTCATCTCATGTTCGTTCCGCCTCGCGCACCATCCTGACGTCCGTTGAATTTGGGGAGCTTAAAGAAGGAGTGCGCCTGGACAAGGTATCGGTCCAGATTGCCGACGACACCGGTCGAAAAGGGTTTCCTCCGATGACCGTCAAAGTGCCAGTTCCAAATCCCTATAGCGGGCTCTCGGAGCAGGAATTGCTAGACAAGATCCTCTCAGACAAGCTCGGGTCCAAGTAAAGGCAAGGCGGGAGTCGTTGGCGGTAAAAATTTTTCGAATAGAAGGAGAAACAAAATGGGCGTTGATCCAGCGTGTTATTGGACGTGCGTAGGAATATGCGCGGTCATCACAGAAGGGGCCGGGTTACTAATCTGCATAGCTGGCTGCGAAGCTGCCTGTGCCGTGCTTGACCCAGGCTAGCTCAACTCAACCGACCGCCGGGCGCGCACCCGCGCGCCCAGTGGCGCAAAGGGGCGGGTGGAAAAGCTTAATCCGGACAGCCGCGTCGGTGCTGATGCCTCCTGCGGTTCCTGCCTGTGCAAAAGAACCAACATTTTGTCTATCTCTCGCCGCGAAAAAAAGTTATAGTTTGAAAGCTCAGCGATTCCTCTACGACAACTGAACCTACTGATGGCGCGGAAATCGAGCCCCACCATCTTGCAGGAGGAGTTGTACCCACCCAGCGCTGCGCATTTGCGCGAAGGCGACGCGCGCGAGGATATTGACGACGCGCGTCTGCTCGATCTGGATGCGGATGAGGAATCTCCCTTTTTACGCGGGCAAAAGCGGGTCTCCGCTCGCCGAAGTACTCTTCCGAAAAAAACCGCGAACAATTTGCTGTGGGCTGCCGTGGCGGCCGGCGCGATCTGCATTGCGGGCTTAGGCGCCGCATGGCTGTATCACTACGGCGAGCACTCGTGGCGCTTCCGCGTGGAATCGAGCGACAACATTGAAGTCACGGGCATGCAGAACGTGAGCAAGTCGCAGATCATGGAAGTGATGGGCTCCGACATCGGGCGCAACATCTTTTTCATTCCGCTGGCGCAGCAGAAGGCGCAACTGGAGCAGATTCCATGGGTGGAATCGGCCAGCGTGATGCGCTTCGTTCCGAACCGCTTGAAGGTAGAAATTCATGAGCGCACGCCAGTGGCGTTCGCGCGCGTGGGACCGCGCATGTCGTTGATCGACGCCGGTGGAACGCTGATGGAACTGACGCCGAAACATAAATATTCCTTTCCGGTGATTCTGGGAATGAATCCGGGCGAGCCGCTTTCGACGCGGGCTCCGCGGATGAAAACTTATGCCGAGATGGTGCGCGAACTGGATTCGAGCGGCGGGCGCTATTCGCAGGATCTCAGCGAAGTGGATCTTTCAGATCTGGAAGATGTGAAAGTGCGAGTGAATGACGCTGCGGGAGACGTTCTCGTGCATCTGGGATCGTCCGATTATTTGCGCCGCTACAAAATTTATGTGACGCATGCTCAGGCCTGGCGGCAGCAGTTTCAAAAGCTGGAGTCGGTGGATCTTCGCTATGACAACCAGATCATCGTGAATCCGGATATGCAGCGAACCACGAAGACTGCTGCATTGAGCCCGGTCGCGGCGAAAGCAGCGGCAGCGGCCGGAGTGAAGCCGGCGGCGCTGGTCACTCGTTTACCGCCGCATGACCGTACCTTGCCCAGGCCGGCGTTTGAATTAACGGATAATAAACTTGATCCGAAGGCTGCTGCAACCGCCAAAAAACCGGCAACTCCTAAAGCCAAGATCAAGCAGGTCAAGAAGGTCGCGGCTAAGGGCAAAGCTGCTGCGAGTTCGAAGAAGGCGGCATCACCAGCGAAGCCTGGAAAATCAGTAGCGGCGAAAAAGCCTTCCGCCGGAAGCGCGGGTTCGAAGCCGAGTGCGGCAGTTGCCAAGACTCAGGCGACTCCGGGGCCGAGCCAGTGAAGATTCGATTTCATAACCGTACAGAGAATTCATTGGGGACTCATAGCTAATGGCGAATCAGCAGGGAAATTTCTTGACGGCGATTGATGTGGGCAGTGCAAAGACGTGCGCGCTCATGGTAGAGGTCGGCGACAACGGCTTGCGCTATCGCGGGCACGGGGTCGCCCCGTCGCGCGGTTCGCGCAAAGGCGTGATCGTAGAACTGGACAAGGCGGTCGCGGCCATTCAGAAGGCGGTGGAAGCGGCCGAAGATGTGGCGGGTGCGGCGGTGGAGCATGCCATTGTGGGCATCGGGGGAGCGCATATTCGTGGAGTGAATAGCCATGGTGGCATCAGCCTGGGCACGCGTCCGCGTGAGATTGGCCGCGACGAGATCAAGCAGGCAGTTGAGCGGGCGCGGGCAATTCCTCTACCTGCGGATCGCGAAGTTCTGCACTTGTTGCCGCAGGAATTTATTCTCGACGAGCAAGCGGGCGTGCACGATCCTCTGGGCATGATGGCGGCGCGGCTTGAGGTGCGAGTGCATCTGGTGACGGCGGCGACGAGCGCGGCGCAAAACGTGATAACCGCCGTGAATCGCGCCGGCGTCCACGTGGATGACACTGTGTTTGAGCCTCTGGCGGGGGCTGATTCCGTGTTGCGCGCCGATGAACGCGAAATGGGAGTTTGCCTGGCTGACATCGGCGCAGGATCGACCGAACTCGTCGTCTTCCTGCAGGGAGCGGTCGCTTTCACCGGAGTGATTCCCGTAGGTGGCGACCACTTCACCAGCGATTTGTCTGTGGGCATGTGCACCCCGCTGGCGGAGGCGGAAAAAATCAAGAAGGCGCATGGCAATGCGATTGTCACTCTGATTCCCGAAGGGAATGAAGTCGAGGTGCCGTCGGTGGGCGACCGGCCTTCGCGCCTGTTGCCGCAACGGCTGGTGGCGGAAATTCTCGAGCCGCGCGCGCGTGAGTTGTTCGAAATGATGCGCGAAACTCTACGGCAGAACGGCATGTTCGACGCGTGTTTAGCGGGCATCGTATTGAGCGGCGGAGGTTCGCGGCTGCCGGGGATTTTCGATGTGGCCGAGTCGGTGTTGCGGCGTCCAGTGCGGCTGTCGTGGCCGACGCCTTTGGCCAGGATGCCTTCGACTTTGGCTGAGCCGGAATATGCAACCGTGCTCGGCATGGTGCATTACGGGCAAAGAGCGCGCGTCGCGCGCGGTTTTCAGGGTGATCGGTGGGGATCGAGATTGAAGGCGATGTTGGTGGGGTGAGCTTTGGCGGCGACTGATGGCGATGGATATAGAAAACCTTCGCAGAAGGGCGTCGTTAGGTAGCAGTGCTGCCCAGAGTGTTCTAGGAGCGTACTACTTGGATGGCGTCGACGTCGAAGTCAACTACGAGGAGGCACATCGACTGCTGTCTGCCGCCGCTAAGCAAGGGGCCTCGCGTGCCGTGTTTAATCTTGCGCGGATGTACGAAGGGGGATTGGGAGTTGATAGGGATATGGGCAAAGCCGTCCAACTGTACCATTCCGCATCGAGCAGAGAGTTTCTTGCAATGATCGCCCTAGGCCGTATCTACTCTCGCGGAACCGATTTGCCGCCGGATCCCGGGGAAGCATCTCGATATTACTCGGCCGCGATCGATTGGGAAGCCATTGTCGGAGATTGCGAGGAACTCAGGGAAGCAAAGGCTTACGTGGGAAGGGTGTAGATAGCGGACGCAGAAAAGCGGGTTCCTCGCCGACTAGCGTCGGCTCGGAATGACAAGCTTTAACAAAGGGAACTAGCGGAAGAAAATCAATCCGGTGGAGAGTTATGACAAACGATTCGAGCATTCGCATCAGTTTCAACGAAGAGCCTCTCAACGATGCCAAGATCAAGGTGATCGGCGTGGGCGGCGGGGGCGGCAACGCGGTCAACCGCATGATCGATGCCGGCGTGGAGGGCATCGAG
>JBEKJF010000085.1:0-14613 GCA_050011375.1 Candidatus Sulfotelmatobacter sp. | reverse complement strand
AAATGCGACTAATAACTGTGCGCAGAGTGTAGCCAGCCCTACCGCTTGCGGCGGCTTTACGGTGGGCTCAGAAAATCCAGTCTACATTCAGGGAAATTACAATTCCAACTGCACCGCCGCTGGCGCTGCCGATTGCACTCCCGGCAACGCTACCTATGATCCAACCTGGAACACTCCTCCTGGGGCGGAGCCTAATCACGCAGCTGCAGCCGTGATTGCCGATGCCGTTACCGTGCTCTCCAACAACTGGCAGGATGCTGGCCAATCCGGGGCGCTCTACTCCGGCAGCCTGGTGAATCCGATTAATCCCAGCTTCCAAAACGTTCCCGCCATCACACCCAACAGGATTGCGGTTACCACGCACTACCGCGTAGCCATCGCAGCGGGTAAAAATATCGCCTTCCTCAACACCACCCAAAACCCGGAGTTTTCTTTCGGTATGGACGGCGGTATCCACAACTTCCTGCGCTTCCTTGAGGATTGGGGAGGCCAGGCGTCTCAGCAGACGTTGAATTACAAAGGCTCTCTGGTCAGCCTCTACTATGCAACTTACGCGACCGGTACTTTCAAGTGCTGCAACCTGGTGTACAACCCGCCGAACCGTAACTACGTGTTCGACCCGTTGTTCTCTTTGCCGCAGAACCTGCCGCCCGGAACTCCGATGTTCCGGAACGTAGACAACCTGAGTTACCGTCAAAACCAAGTCGCGCGCACCAATTAACTCGACGCAGAATAGAGCGAAGGACCCCGAGTACCAGGGTCCTTCCTTTTTGCAGCTATTCTCTATTGTTGGATCGTGGTTTCCGACGCGGCAGGTTTCTCCGTTACCTGGTGAGGCGTAGGCAACTGCGAACGATCCCAACCGCCGCCGAGGGCCTCGACCAGCGCTACCGCGTAGGTCATCTGCTGCACCTGAAGATTATTCAGAGTCTGCTGATCGGAGAGCACGGTGGTCTGCGCGATGAGCACATCGATGTAGGGATCGACTCCAGTTTCGTATCGCGCCTGTTCGAGCTTGAGGAAAACTTGAGCGGAGTCTACGGCCTGCTGCTCTTGCTGAATTTCCTTGGACAGGATGCGAACTTCGGCAAGACCATCTTCGACTTGTTGAAATGCGGAAAGCACGGTCTGGCGGTAGGCGGCGAGATCAGCATTGTAGGTTGCGACATATTGCTGAACGGTGGCACGGCGCAGGCCGGCATCGAAAAGAGTTTCCGAGAGCGACGAACCTACAGACCAGAAACGGCTCGGCCAGGTGAACCAGCGATGGAAAACTGAACTTTCAAAGCCACCTTCGGCTGTAAGAGTCAGGTTCGGATAATACGCTGCATACGCGATGCCGATGGATGCATTGGCTTCGGCCATGGTGCGTTCGGCGGCGGCAACGTCGGGACGACGCTCGAGCAATTCTGAAGGCACGCCCACTGGAATCGGCGGCGGTGCGACGGTCATCGGCTTTGCGGGAATCGAGAAATTAGTGGCTGCCTTGCCAATGAGAACGGCAATCGCGTGCTCATACTGCGCGCGGGCGATCCCGACATTGGTTGCTCCAGCTTGCGCGTTGCGCAGAGTGGTCTCGGCTTCGACCACCGAGATTTCATCGTCGATGCCGGTTTCATAAAGCGAACGTGTCAGGTCGTACGCTTTCTGGTCGGCCGCGACGGTTTCGTCAAAGATCTGCTGCAATTTATCCTGGCCGCGAATCTCGAAAAAGTATTGCGCCAGGCTCGCCTGTTCAGTCAGACGTTCGTTCTCGAGTTCGGCGGCGCTGACTTGAGCAGCATACTGGGCCTGGCGCACGGCGTTGCGAACTTTACCCCAAAGATCGGGCTCCCAGGATGCTTCTAGCGGCAAAGTGTAGAGACTGCTTTGCAGTTGGGTGGTTGCAGTGGGGGTCGTGGTGGTGCCGGTTCCGCTGGTAGTAACGGTTGTCGTAGCCAGGCCTCCCGCGCCCACGTTCGCCGAGGTTCGCGAGCGGGTGACCGCGGGCACAGCGGTCAGCGTAGGAAAGTATTGCGAACGGGCTTCGCGAACGATGGCGCGAGCCTCCATGTAGTTCTCGAAGTATTGTTTGATGTTCTGGTTGTTGATATCGAGTTGTTCTTCGAGGGCGTTGAGTTCAGGGTCGTTGAAGATCTCCCACCACTTGCCGCGCAGCTTCGCATCGGCGGGCTGGGACACGGTCCAGTCTCCGTTATCCTGAGAATTGGTGGGGGATTCTTTGTAGGCCGAAGCCGGCGCCTGGGGCGCGGGCGGATGATATTTCGGTCCGACGACGCATCCCGGTAAAATAAACAGAAGCGCGACCGCGCCTAGCCCGATGATCCCGCCCCGTGTTCGCAATGTTAAGTTCCTCGCAAAGATATTCATAACGTCCCGCTTAGCCGGCAAATTCATTTTCAACACCGCTCTAGACAGCCTCCGGAATCGGTGAAGTATGTCGCATTTTCCTCTGCACCCACAGCCGCAGCCGGTCGAACTCGAGATAGACGACGGGAGTTGTATAGAGCGTAAGCATTTGGCTCAGGATCAGGCCGCCCACAATCGTGATGCCGAGCGGACGGCGAAGTTCCGATCCCGTGCCTGTTCCCATAGCCAATGGCAGTGCACCCAATAACGCTGCCATCGTAGTCATCAGGATAGGACGGAAACGCAGCAGACAAGCTTCAAAAATCGAATCGACTGGCCGCTTCCCTTCCTGCCGCTCCACCTGCAGGGCAAAATCGATCATCATAATGGCATTCTTTTTTACGATTCCGATCAGCAGAACGATGCCAATAATGGAAATGATATTCAAATCCTCCTTAAAGAGCATCAAGGCGAGCATAGCGCCTGCGCTGGCCGAAAACAGACTCGAGATGATCGTCAAGGGATGGACCAGGCTCTCGTACAAGATACCCAGAATGATATAGACGGCGATCAGTGCGGTGCCGATCAGCCACGGCTCGGTGCTCAGAGATTGCTGGTAGGCCAGCAAGGTTCCGGCAAAAAAACCTTGCAGGCTGGAAGGCGTGCCGAGGCGCTTCTGCATCTGGGCTATGGCGTCCGTAGCATCGCTCAGAGATAAGTTCGGCGCGAGGTTAAACGATATAGTGACCGACGGGAATAACCCGGTATGGTTGATAGCGAGCGGGGTCGTGTTGGCTTTGCCCGTGGCCACGGTCTGCAACGGAATATTTCCGCCGGCACTACTGTGAAGATAGATGTCTTTCAGTCCTTCCGGGCTTTCCCAATACTTCGGTGCAACTTCGAGCACCACGTAGTACTGATTCAACTGGGTGTAGATGATGGAGACTTCGGATTGGCCGAATGCGCCATACAGAGCGGAATCCAGCGACTGCGCGGTGATGCCGAGCTTGGCTGCGGTAACGCGGTCATAAGTCAGCAACTCATCGAGGCCGCCGTTCTGCTGGTCTGAACTTACATCCTGAAAGCCGGGCAGGTGCTGCATTTCACTGGTGATGATTGGTCCCCACTTGGAAAGGCCGCGCACCGTGTCGGATTGGAGCGTGTACTGGTACATGGCATTGCTGGAACGTCCACCGATGCGGAGATCTTGCGCGGCTTGCAGGAATGCCGAAGCTACCGGCAGATGGTTCAATTGAGGGCGCAGGCGGGCAATGATCTGCGTGGCGCTTACGTCGCGGTCGGCCAGTGGCTTGAGCGCAATGTAGAGGGAGCCGGTATTGGTTGCGCCGCCACCGCCGGTAAACGCAATAACGTTGGCGACGGCAGAGTCTTTCTTGATCACTTCGCCAATCTGCCGAATGGAGTCATTCATAGCCGGGAAAGAGGAATCCTGTGGCCCGCGAACGCTGCCCTGAATGGCTCCCGTGTCCTCCACCGGGAAAAAACCCTTGGGTATTTTGAAACCCAGCACCACGTTGAGCGCTATTGTGATGATTAGCACAACGATGGTAGGCCAGGGATGTTCCAGCACCCAGCGCAGGCTGCTGCTATACAGCGACAGCATGCCGTCAAAGAATTTTTCGCTGGCCATGTAAAGGCGGCCATGCTTTTCCTTGCGCTCGTCTTTCAGCAGGTACGCGCACATCATCGGCGTCGTGGTCAGAGAGATGATCATCGACACGAAGACGGCTGTCGAAAGAGTGACGGCAAACTCGCGGAAGAGACGGCCGACGATGCCGCCCATCATCAGAAGAGGGATGAAAACGGCGATAAGCGAAATGCTGATGGTGAAGACGGTGTATCCAATTTCCTCCGCACCCTTCAGCGCCGCGGCGAAGGGCTTCATTCCATCTTCGAGATGGCGCGAAATGTTTTCCATCACCACGATCGCATCGTCGACCACAAATCCCGTAGCGATGGTCAATGCCATCAGCGAGAGGTTGTCGAGACTGTAGTTGAGCAGATACATGACTGCGAACGTCCCGACCAGCGAGACCGGAACGGCGACGGCGGGTATGAGTGTCGCGCGCCCGTTGCGGAGAAAGACAAAGACCACAACGATAACCAGAGCAATGGAAATGAGCAGCGTGCGCTCGACGTCGCTGACTGAGGCGCGGATGGTTGTGGTGCGATCAAGAACAATGGTGGTATCGATGCCGAGCGGAATGGAGGCCTCGATAGATGGCAGTTGCGCCGTGATGCGATCGACCGTGTTAATAATATTGGCGCCGGGCTGGCGGAAGATGATGACCGTAACCGAGCGCTTGCCGTTCAAATAGCCGGCGGCCCGCACGTTCTGCACGGAATCGACCACGTCGGCCACATCGGAAAGATGAACGGCCGCGCCGTTTTTGTAGCCGACGATGAGCGGCCTGTAGTCTGCGGCGAGCGAGATCTGATCGTTGGCCAGAATGTCAGCTGTTACATTCCCGTCGGTGATTTGGCCTTTAGCAAGGTCCGCGTTCTGCAGGCTCAGTACTGATTGCAGATTTGCCAGTGTAAGTCCATAAGAGGCGAGCTGCGTGGGATTGGCTTCCACACGCACCGAAGGCAACGCGCCCCCTCCCACCGTGACCTGCCCTACACCTTGAATCTGCGACAACTTTTGTTCAAGAACAGTGGAGGCTTCGTCGTACAGTTTCGCGGGGCCAAATTTGTCGGAGGTCAGTCCGAGAATCATGATCGGCGCATCTGCGGGATTCACCTTGCGATAGGTAGGATTGCCGGGCAGGTTGGCGGGGAGATAGGTGCGCGCGGCGTTGATGGCGGCTTCTACATCGCGCGCCGCGCCATCAATGTCACGGCTAAGATCGAATTGAACCGTGATGGATGTGCTGCCCAGCGTGCTGGAGGAGGTCATCTCCGTAACGCCGGCCATGTGACCGAACTGCCGCTCCAGTGGCGTCGCTACCGATGATGCCATAATCTCGGCGCTGCCTCCCGGGAGACTCGCACTGACTGAAATGGTCGGAAAATCAACCTCAGGCAGCGGCGCGACCGGCAGCACGCCAAACGCAATCGCTCCAGCAAGGGCAACCGCGACTGTGAGCAGCGTAGTAGCTACAGGCCGGAGGATAAATGGCGCGGAGATGTTCATGCCGGCCCCGCCTGTTCTGCCCCGGCGGTTTCTACTCTCTTTGGTCCGGGAGCAAAGCGGTGCGCGAGATTATCAAAGAAGATGTAGATCACAGGCGTGGTGTAGAGCGTAAGCGCCTGGCTCAATAGCAATCCGCCGACCATGGCGATGCCCAGTGGCCGACGCAACTCGGAACCGAAACCACTCCCGAGCGCGAGCGGCAATCCTCCCAACAGCGCGGCCATCGTGGTCATCATGATGGGGCGGAAGCGAAGCAGGCAGGCCTCATAGATTGCATCGGTCGCGCTCTTACCATGCTGGCGTTCGGCTTCGAGCGCGAAGTCGACCATCATGATGCCGTTCTTTTTCACGATGCCGATCAGCAGCACGATGCCGATAATCGCGACCACGCTGAGATCCTGGTGAAAGAGAATCAACGCAAGAAAAGCGCCGACGCCCGCCGATGGGAGCGTGGAGAGAATGGTAATGGGGTGAACAAAGCTCTCGTAGAGAACGCCCAGCACGATGTACACCGTAACCAGCGCGGCAAGAATGAGCAAAGGTTCATTGGACAGCGAGTTCGTGAACGATGCCGCTGTGCCCTGGAAGCCAGCCTGCAGACTGACCGGCATATGCATGTCTTCCTGCACTTTGTTGACGGCCGTAATAGCCTCGCCCAGCGCGGCGTTCGGGGCTAGATTGAACGACACGGTGATCGCAGGAAATTGACCCTGGTGGGTGATGGCGAGCGCCTCTGTCGTTTTTTCGAAGTGGGAGAAAGCGCTTAGCGGTACGGCACTACTTAAAGTCGAGCTAGTCGTGCCGGCGGAGTTTGCTCCGTTATTCGACGTTGAAGGTGTAGTCGGCGTAAGCGCAGTGGCCGGTGGAGCAAGAGTATTTGCTGATGGAGTGTAGAGCGCCGACGAAGTCAGAGCATTCGAGCCCGCTGCGGAGGCTCCGGAGGCCGCAAACGAGGTGGAGGCTCCGGTGCCAGTCGCATTCGCCGACGCGTTGGACTGGATATAGAGATGATTCAGTTTGTTGGGATCGAGTTGAAATTGCGGATCGCTCTCCAGAACGACATGGTACTGATTTACTTGCGTGTACATCGTGTTGATCTGCCGCTGGCCGAAGGCGTCGTACAGAGTGTTATCGATGGTGGAGGGCGCAATGCCCAATCGCGAGGCCGTGACCCTATCGATGATTAGTGATACGGCAAGGCCTCCAGTTTGCTGATCGGTCGCGACATCTTCCAGTTCCGGCAACTGCTTCAGGCGGCTGACGAAGCGGTTGGTCCAGTCATTTAGCTCGTTTGCGTCGGGGTCCTCGAGCGTGTACTGGTACTGCGTGCGGCTGACACGATCGTCCACCGAAATGTTCTGCACCGGCTGCATGTACAGTTCAATGCCCTGAACCTGATCCAGTTTTGACTTGAGCCGGCGGATCACTTCTGCGGCGCTGAGGCTGCGCTGGTTGAGCGGCTTTAGATTGATCGACATTCGACCACTGTTGGTCGTTGTATTAGTTCCGTCCGCTCCGATAAAAGACGAAAGGCTTGCGACCGCCGGGTCTTCCAGTATCAGCTTTGCGAGTTCCTGCTGCTTCTGCGCCATGGCCTTTGAACCAATGGCCTGCGGGGCCTGCGATATGGCTTGAATAACTCCGGTGTCCTGGACCGGGAAAAATCCTTTGGGAATAATGATGTAAAGGAAAATCGTAAGCATTAACGTAGCAACTGCCACCAACAGCGTGATCGTCTGGAATTTAAGGACAAAGCTCAGCGTGCGGCCATAGAAAGCGATCATGCTCTCGAAGACGCGCTCGGAAGCTTTATAGATGCGTCCTTGCTGCTCTTTCGGCTGGTGCCTCAGAATTCGCGCGCTCATCATAGGTGTGAGCGTGAGTGAAACCACAGCTGAGACGAGGATGGTGACGGCGAGGGTGACAGCGAACTCGCGAAACAGGCGGCCTACAACATCCCCCATGAACAGAAGTGGAATCAAGACCGCAATGAGCGAGACGGTCAGCGAGAGAATAGTGAAACCAATTTGTTCAGCGCCCTTAAGCGCAGCTTCCATGGGAGGATCGCCGGCTTCGATGTAGCGCGCGATGTTTTCGATCATCACGATGGCATCGTCCACCACGAAGCCGGTAGAGATGGTCAGCGCCATCAGCGATAAATTGTCCAGGCTGTAGCCAAGGACGTACATCGCCGCAAAAGTTCCGATCAGCGACAGCGGGACAGCCACGCTGGGGATGATCGTGGCATAGATACTCCGCAAGAAGAGAAAAATAACCAGCACGACGAGCCCGACGGTCAACATCAATTCGAACTTAACGTCGGAAACCGAGGCTTCAATGGCGGTTGTAAGGTCCGTGAGCGTGGTTACCTGAATGCCCTTGGGCAGGCTGTTCACCAGTTGCGGCAATAATTGCTTGATACTCTTGACCACGCTGATCGTGTTCGCCCCCGGCTGGCGCTGGACATTTAGAATCACGGCTGGAGTTTGGTTCATCCACGCGGCCTGATTATTGTTCTCGACGCCATTCACAATGTTGGCAACGTCGGTGAGCATCACGGGTGCGCCGTTGCGGTAGGCGACGACAACCTTGCGATAGTCGTCGGTCGTCACAAGTTGATCGTTCGCATCAATCTGGTAATCCTGACGCGGCCCGTCGAAATTCCCCTTCGCCGCGTTCACGCTGGCCTGGGTTAGCGCCGTGCGCAGATCCTCCAGGTTGATGCCGTAGGAAGACAGCGCCTCGGGATTCGCTTGAATGCGAACGGCAGGCTTTTGTCCGCCGCTGATGGTTACAAGTCCGACGCCGTTGAGTTGCGATATCTTGGGCGCAAGGCGCGTATCCACCAGATCCTCGACCTGCGAGAGCGGCATGGAACTCGAGGTGATGGCCAGAGTGAGCACAGGGGCATCGGCGGGGTTCGTTTTACTGTAAGTCGGCGGCGCAGGCAGAATCGATGGCAACAAACTTTGCGCTGCATTGATGGCCGATTGCACCTCCTGCTCGGCGACATCAATATTCAGCGTGAGGTTGAACTGCAGCACAATGACGGACGTGCCTCCAGAGCTGGTCGAGGTCATCTGGCTTAGACCCTGCAGTTCACCGAACTGGCGCTCCAGTGGCGCCGTCACGGTCGTCGCCATTACGGTTGGGCTGGCTCCGGGATAAAACGTGAGCACTTGAATGGTGGGGTAATCCACTTCCGGCAACGCGGAAACCGGCAGTTGGGTATAACCAACAATGCCGACCAGAAGAATCGCAGCCATCAGCAAAGAGGTCGCGACAGGCCGCAAGATAAACGGGCGGGATGGACTCACTTGGCGCCGCTCCCGCTGTTGCCGGCCGGCGCAGGTTTGGCCGGGGCATTGTTTGTCGGAGCATTATTCGTTGGAGTGTTCGCAGGAGCATTGTTCCCAGGCTTGGACTGAGCGTTGTTCGCGATAGTGACTGCGGTGTTCTCCTGCAACTTGTCGAAGTTGCTGTTGGCGACGATGTCGCCTGGGCCGATGCCCGTCACTTGGGTGAAACCACCCTCTGTAACTCCCGTTATTACAGGGCGCAAGTGAGCCACATTATTTTGAATTATGTACACGAACGATGCCGAGCCGTTTTGCTGAATGGTTGACGCTGGAACCTTCGTTACGTCGTGCAACGTATTCACCAATAATCGTATGTTCACAAACTGGTTTGGGAATAGTGCATCGTTCTTGTTTTCGAACAGAGCGCGGGCTTTCACTGTTCCCGTCGTGGTATCGATCTGGTTGTCGAGCGTCAGCAGCTTTCCGCTTGCAATCTTATTGTGCGCGGCGCGGTCCCACGCATCGACAGTGAGTTTAGCTTTGTTGCGCAATCGATCCTCGACCGAGCCCAGGCTGTCTTCGGGAATTGTAAAAATAATGGTGATGGGCTGCACCTGCGTGATCACCGCCAGGGTTACGGTTCCAGCAGATTGCACAACGTTGCCCGGATCCACCAGCCGCAATCCCACGCGGCCCGAGATGGGAGCAGTGATATGGCAGAAGCCAACCTGAATCTGATCGTATTGAACTGTTCCCTCGTCGTTTTTTACCGTGCCCTGATCCTGCAGCACGATCTTTTCCTGGTCGTCCAAAAGTTGTTTCTGAATTGCATTGCGTGCCCATGCAACGCGGTAGCGATCAAGGTCCATCTGAGCCTGGGCGAGCAGACTTTGGTCCCGCTCCAGCGCGCCTTGCGCCTGCAAGAGGTTCGCGCGGTACGGTCGCGAATCGATGTCAACCAGCGGGTCGCCTTTACGAACCAGTTGACCTTCCGTGAAGTGCACGGCAACGACCAGGCCAGTTACTTCGGCGGTGATGGAATCCGTATAGACGGGAGTGACCGTGCCGATTTCGTCGAGGTAAACGCCGATGTCGCCATTCGTAGCCGTCGCCGTCGTAATGTTGATCTTTGGCGGCGGCGCCGGTGCTTTTTTCTCGGCCTTGAAGTGGCGCCATAGCAGCAAGCCAACAATGGCGAGCAACAAGAGAATCCCTAGGATGATCCACAACACTCTGTGCCGATGAGTCGCCGACTCGTGAGCCGGGAGCTGATGGGCGGGGTCGAGGATAGGACGCTCATTCGTGTCAACGGTCAAAAGGGATCTCCTTAATTGTCGGCTCCGAATCGCTCCGAATTATAGCCGAGGAGGCCGAGGTTCGATTCTCAATCGCGGTGCCCGGTTGTACTCATTCCCGTAAGAGTCACCGAGACAAACCTCTTCGGCTGGTGTTTCCTTTATAGGTGCCTGGTATCGAAGTGAGGTTGATGCCGAATAATGCAGCCTCTCAGCGTATTTAGGAATCTAAGTATTAGTACACGAAAACGACGTAAATACGGGTTTTGTAAAGTTTTGCAGAGGGAGTTCAAGACTTATGAGAGTTTTCAAAAATGCAGGTTCTCGAACGAATAGTCGTATTTTGAGTTCCCTATTAGCGTTGGCTCTGATGTTCGCAGCTTTGCCTCAGCATCTTTGGGGTCAGGATCAAGATGCGGATGCGGCAGCTCCCGCGGCCGACGCGAAGCCAGCCTACGTCCAGCAGACTCCTGAGCAACTTCAGCGGCTAGTGGCGCCGATAGCGTTGTATCCGGATTCGCTGGTGGCGCAGGTGCTGGCGGCGTCGACCTTCCCAGAACAGGTTGTCGAGGCTGACCGGTGGGTACAAGCCAATCCTGACTTGAAGGGCGACGAATTGGGCAAAGCTGTGGATCAACAGCCTTGGGACCCCAGCGTTAAGGCTCTCGCGGCGTTCCCGTCCGTCCTGGGGAATATGGACAAGAACCTTTCGTGGACGTCATCGCTGGGAGAAGCCTATTACAACCAGCAACAGGATGTGACGGATGCGATCCAGGTGATGCGCAAGAAAGCCGAAGACGCCGGCAACCTGAAGACTACCGCGCAGCAAAAGGTTGTAGAACAGGATTCGGCGATTGATATCGAACCCGCCGAACCTGATGTGGTTTATGTCCCTGCCTACAATCCGTGGTTGGTTTACGGATATCCAGTTGTTGCGTGGCCAGGATGGTATCCATATCCGGGAATCTGGTTTGGCGGCCCTTACCTCTCATTTGGAATCGGCTTCCCTATCGGGTGGTATGGAGGTTTCGGATGGGGATGGGGCCATTGGGGGTTCGACTGGCATAACCATTACGCGCTCTATAACCACGGGCGGTATTACTCCGGGAGCAGAACGTTTTACAACCGGAGTGCTGCTGGCCGAGGGGCCGCGAGGCCGTTCGATGGAAATCGGCAGGCGGCACGAGGATACGCTGCACCACGCGGCCAGAGCGGCACACGCTCAGGCGCCTTCAGCGGCTACCAGCACGGAGGACAAGCCAAGAGCTTTTCCTCACGGGGAAGGGCCAGCGTTGGTGGCGGAGGAGGTCATGCCGGCGGTGGAGGTCACAGCGGCGGTGGAGGCCACGGTGGTGGTGGTGGTCGGCGGTAATCGAAGTTCAGTGTGTTCCCGGTAGTTTGCAGACTTTGTTTTGCGGAACTCTGAAGATGGAGAAAAGTCATATGCAGCGTACGAAAGTGAATTTCGAAACAAGTCATTGGAGCAGCGTTTCTAAACTTGCCGCGGCAGCGGTCCTTCTGACGGTATGCATTCCCGGCTCGTCCGTGGCGCAGCAAGCGGGCCAGAAGAGTTTCGCATCGGCCGAAGATGCGAGTACGGCACTGGTGACCGCAGCGCAGAATAATAACGAGAAAGCAATGCTTGAAATCCTGGGAGCGGATGGAAAGCAAATCGTCTCGTCGGGAGACGACGCCGAAGACGCCGAAAGCCGCGCCAACTTCGTGAAGCGATATGCGGAGATGCACCGCCTGGTGAAGCAGACCGATGGCACCACCGTGCTGTATATTGGCGCGGAGAATTGGCCGACTCCGATACCGCTGGTAAGCAAGGGTAACGCGTGGTTCTTCGATACCGATGCAGGGAAGCAAGAAATTTTATACAGGCGAGTTGGACGGAATGAAATGTCGACCATCCGCGTTTGCCAAGAGCTTGTGGCGGCGCAGAAGGAATACTCCGCGGAGCACAAGGAGTTTGCCCGAAAAATCTTCAGCGACGAAGGGCAGCATAATGGCCTTTATTGGAAGACCAGCGGCGAACCTTTGAGCCCGATCGGTCCGCTAGTGGCAGCTGCAGTCATCGAGCGCGATGCGGTGGGCAACGCTTCAACTCCTTATCGCGGGTACTATTATCACGTCCTGTCGCGTCAAGGGAAAAATGCTCCGGGCGGCGCGAAAAGCTTTATCGCTAACGGCAAGATGACCGGTGGATTTGCGTTCATCGCGTATCCGGCGGAATACAGGTCCTCGGGCGTAATGACCTTCCTGGTTAGCGAGGATGGCGTGGTGTATCAGAAAGATCTCGGCAAGAAGACTGAGGCTCTCGCGAAAGGCATGAAGGAATTCAACCCCGATTCCAGTTGGAAGAAATCTGAACTGCAGCAGGAAGATATTGCGGGCGAGCAGAAAACGAAGTAGCTGGCCAACCGAAGCTGCGTTACGAGTTACACACTGAGGACTGGGATGGGCACTGCGCAAATGATGGCGTAGCCGTGGATGCGCAGGTTGCCGCCGTAGGGGTAACACTCGGTGACGAGTAGATCGGCTTTGGTTTGGGCCGCGGCCTGGCTCAACACTTTTGGCACGTCGCCACTGCCGATGAAAACTTCCGCCTTTGTGCCTGCCTCTTTTTGTAGGCGCGCGAGTTGTTGGGCAGCATCGTCGATAAGCTCCTGTCTCAGCCTGGGATTAGCGTAATTGCCGCCGGGACCCCAAATCTCGGCCGACGCAGTGACGTTGGCAAGCGTTAGCCGAGCGCCGAATTCGGCTGCCATTTTTGAGGCCCACGAGAAAACTTCGCCGCTGCGCTCGGTAAGATCGACCGCGCACAGAACGTTGCGGATCGCAAACTCTTGCGGCTGAGATTCTTCCAGGTGGGCGCTGGTCCAAACCGGGCACTCGGTCCCGTACAAAACCTTCGCCGTCACCGACCCCAGCAGAAATCGATTGAAAGCGAAGCCATGAGACGGCATCATGATCAGGCTGGCTTGTTCGATCCGAGTTGTCTCCAGAATTGCCTTCACCGGATCGCCTTTGACCAGGACGCATCGGATCGGAATACCTTGAAGTTCAGTGCGGAGAGATTGGTCCGAACGTTTCTCGGCCTCGCTAAGCATCGCTGCAAGCAGATCCCACTTGGCGAACTCTGGGCCGTCGGGAACTCCGGCAGCATGGCTTCGCGCTGTCACCACGTGCAACAGGACAAGCTCAGAATTGAAATGGTGAGCTAAGGTCGCAGCCTGATGCACTACGCGCAGCGAGACATTGGGGAAATCAACCGGGAGAAGAATCTTCTTAATGTTCAGCATCGCTCACCAGCGCGATAAACGTTGGCGCACTCAGCAAGGTCTTGTGCGGAGGTCAGCTTTCACTCCTGCGTCCCGAATGTTTTCAAATCCTCCGGCCCATCTGCGAGGGTCACCGCGTCTTTGCCTTGAACCAACTCCCGCACCTTTTCGACGATGTCAGGATTGGCCAAGGTCGTAATGTCTCCCGTGCTCATGTTGTTGGAGAGCGCTGCGAGAACACGGCGCATGAGCTTGCCGGATCGTGTTTTCGGCATATCCGGAACTATGAGGATTCTTCGCGGACGAGCGATCTTGCCGATCATGGTTTCAATTGCTTTGTTGACCTTCTCGATGATCGCCGGGCTCGCCTGAATACCCGGTTGCAAAGCGATGTAGACTTCCGGCACGCGGCCTTTGATTTCGTCCACCACCGGCACCACCGCCGCTTCCGCAACCTCAGGAACCGTGAGGCATGCAGACTCGATTTCTTTCGTGCCGAGGCGATGGCCAGCCACGTTGATGACGTCATCCACGCGCCCCAGAATTCGGAAATAGCCGTCTGCGGCCAGAACCGCTCCATCGGCGGCAAAGTAGGGCCAGTCATGCCAGTCTTTGCTGTTGCGATCTTTACAATATTTCGCGTAATACTGCGAGACGAAGCGGTCGCGGTCGCCCCAGATGGTTTGCATAATTCCCGGCCAAGGATTGCGGATGCAGATGTTGCCGGCCTTGCCTGCTCCGGCCGCGATGGGTTCGTTATTTTCGTCGATAATGATGGGATAAATTCCGGGCACGCCTGGCCCTGCGCTTCCCGGCTTCATGGGATCGATCGCCGGTTTCGTGCTGCACAGGAATCCTCCGTTTTCGGTTTGCCACCAGGTGTCGACAATCACTGCTTCGCCTTTGCCCACCGTGTCGTGATACCAGCGCCAAACCTCTGGCTCAATGGGCTCTCCTACCGTGGTCATGTGCTTGAAGTGGTAGTTGTACTTGGCTGGCTCATCGTGACCGGATTTGCGCAACATGCGAATCGCCGTGGGCGAAGTGTGGAAGATGTTGACGTCGAGGCGCTCGGCGATTCTCCATACTCTTCCAGCATCGGGGAAAGTTGGTACGCCCTCGTAAAGCACACTCGTAGCCGCCAGAGACAGCGGGCCGTAAACGATGTAGGAGTGACCCGTGATCCAGCCGATATCGGCCATGCACCAGTACACGTCTTCGGGATGAAT
>JBEKJF010000084.1:0-14651 GCA_050011375.1 Candidatus Sulfotelmatobacter sp. | reverse complement strand
GCTGCGGCTATGGCCGTCCTCGCCTACGCGCTTACCAACATGAAGGAGCCTCTGCCACGATAGGACTGAAATGTAAAGAGAAGCGACGGCAGGTGCAAGGCAAGCGAATGCACCCGCTTGAGTAGAAAAAAGTAAAGATTCGTTACGTGGAACGCGCCAGTTTCCAAACAGGAAGTTAATACAGGATGCACTGTATCGAAACGTCTGCTTGCGCCTGATTACAATCCCACTAGTCGGAATCTGACGAAGGGAAAGAGAGGATACGAACTTGATTCAAAGACTACGAAAGGCAGCAATAGCGGCGGTCGCAGCAGGAGCGCTGTGCCTGGTGGTAGCGGCGCCACCACAAGCGCGAGCCGATGACCATGCCAAGTGCCAACATGCCATCGAAAAAGCGGAAGCACGACTCGACAGAGCGATCCATGACAAGGGCGAGCACAGCCGCGAGGCCGATGATCGGCGTCGCGATCTGAATGCTGAACGCCAGCGTTGCTGGGATCAGTATCACGGATGGTGGAACGGCCACGACCATCGCTGGGAGACCGAGCGCAACTGGGAAGAGACTCACTAAAACTGTCGCGCTGGTACTATGGACCAGCATCTTGTTCGCAGGTTTGGACTATCGAAGACGAACAGTGTCAGAGAATCGGCGGAGGCTATGAGGCGCTGAAGTTCAGATTTTTACTGTTTCTCTGAATGGAGCCAAAATTTATCTACACCGGTTCAAGTCCAATCCCGTAACAGCATGCACCAAGGCCAACGTGAGCACTGAAAACAAGAACGAAGCAGCGAACGAACCAGCAAAGCCCGAAGCAACCTCCGCCCAGGCGACGACTGACCAAGCTGCGACCGGCCAGGCAACGACCGGCAACGAAAACAACCGCAAAGCGGCGAACGGGCCTTCGGGATTCGACTGGGTCACTGAGCGGTCCTCGTGCACTCTTCCTAAGGTATTCAACACGCTCCGATTGCAAGTTGAAGAGGACGTTAAGACGCGGAATTCTCTGCGCCCGAATCCTCCCGCCTACGAGTTTCTCGTGACGAACGATACCGGTGAATTTGCCGTTCTTCTGAAAGCCAAGGAACTGCAAAAATCAGTCGCCTTCAGCCTCGCCGAGAACGCGATCCTGGTCCGCGATGATCAAGGCAAGCCAATGTTCGAAGTAACTCTTACCTTTGACGACAGCGGCAAGTGCCGCCTCAATGTGAACGCCCAGGAGCGCGAGTTCTGGCAAGTCCGCCGTCTGGCGCTCGAAGACTTGATGTATCGCGGCCTCTGATATTGCGTCTGTCTCCATGAGCGACAAAAGGCCGCCGGCGCGATGTGTTCCCCCGGGCGGTTTGCTATGGTGCGGGCTCGTGTGAAAAACTTATTTCTTCAGCGTTATGCTGGCAAGGAAAACACTCTTCGAGAAAATCTGGAATGCCCATCTGGTGGCGCAGCCCCCTGGACGGTCTCCGATCATTTATATCGATCTGCATCTGGTGCATGAAGTGACCTCGCCGCAGGCTTTTGACGGGTTGCGCGTGGCGGGGAGAAAAGTGCGTCAGCCTGCTCGCACGGTGGCTACTGTGGATCACAACATTCCCACCGAGCCGCGTGGAACTCCCATCACCGATCTGATTGCCGCCAAGCAAATTGCGGCGTTGCAGGCTAACTGCAAAGAATTCGGCGTGCGGCTCTTTGATATGGATTCTCCGGAGCAGGGAATCGTGCATGTGATTGGTCCGGAACTCGGACTGACTCAGCCGGGGATGACGATTGTGTGCGGCGACAGCCATACCAGCACACACGGGGCGTTCGGTTCATTGGCGTTCGGCATTGGAACTTCGGAAGTGGAGCACGTTCTGGCTACGCAGTGCCTCGCCCAGCAGAAGCCTAAGACGATGAAGATCGAGGTGCGCGGGCGCCTGGCGGAGGGTGTGACTGCGAAGGATTTGGCGCTGGGAATCATTGGACAGATTGGCACGGATGGTGCGTCTGGACATGTGATCGAATACAGCGGCGAAGCGGTGCGCTCGCTCTCGATGGAAGGGCGCATGACGCTTTGCAATATGAGCATTGAGGCTGGGGCGCGGGCGGGGATGGTTGCTCCCGATGAAACTACGTTTGCTTATGTGAAGGGAAAACTATTTGCTCCGCGGGATGCGGAATGGGAGCGGGCGGTCGACTATTGGCGCAGCTTGCCTACGGATGAAGACGCAGCGTTCGACAAAGTTGTGGAGATGGATGCGGCGCAGCTTTCTCCGTTTGTGACTTGGGGAACGAATCCGGGGATGGTTGCGCCGGTTACAGGGCGCGTGCCTGAGGTTGGGAGCTTGGGAGACGCCGAGCGCCGCTCGACTGAGTTGGCTCTGCAGTATATGGACCTGGAGCCGGGGAAACGGATTGAAGATATTGGCATTGACCGCGTATTCATCGGGTCCTGTACCAACTCTCGGCTGGAGGATCTGCGCGCGGCGGCGCGGGTTGCAAAGGGGCATCATGTTAGCGCGAAGGTGCGCGCCATGGTGGTGCCGGGATCGCAGACGGTGAAGCGGGCGGCGGAAGAAGAAGGCTTGCACCGGATTTTTCTGGATGCAGGATTCGAGTGGAGAGAGTCGGGATGCTCGATGTGTTTGGGAATGAATCCGGATATTTTGCAGCCGGGTGAGCGATGCGCTTCTACCAGTAACAGAAATTTTGAAGGGCGACAGGGACGCGGAGGTCGGACGCATCTGGTGAGTCCGATGATGGCGGCGGCAGCGGCGATTGCGGGGCATTTTACGGATATTCGAGATTGGAAGTTTCGGTAGAGCGCTTCATCGCGGAGAGCGCGGAGAAAGGCCGCGGAGGCCGCGGAGGAATCAATGAATCCATTTCGTACACATCGCGGGCGCGTGGCGCCGCTGGACCGCATCAATGTGGACACCGACCAGATCATTCCCAAACAGTTCTTGAAGAGGATTGAGCGTACTGGCTTTGGCCAGTTCTTGTTTTACGATTGGCGGTTCGCGGCGGATGGGAAAAAGAGCGGTGATTTTATTCTCGACGAGCCGCGTTATGCGGGCGCCAGCATTCTGCTTGCGGGGAAGAATTTTGGCTGCGGCTCCTCGCGCGAGCATGCTGTTTGGGCGCTTGCAGATTTCGGATTCCGGGCTGTGATTTCGTCTTCGTTTGCCGACATCTTCGCCAACAACAGCACCAAGAACGGTTTCCTCACAGTGCGCCTGAGCGACGATGAAGTTGGCGAGCTGATGCGACGTGCTTGCGAGGTGGACGATTATCAACTTACGATTGATCTGGAGCAATGCGAGGTGCGCGACGATCAGAGCTTTCGCGCCAAGTTTCCGATCGATGATTTCGTGCGGCACTGCCTGCTCAATGGACTCGACGATATAGGGCTCACGCTGCAGCATGAGGCGGAGATTGCCTCCTATGAGGCACTGCACCCGCCGCCGTCTGCGCTGCAAGTGCGTCATCCGTAAACGGAAAGTCAAAGCGAGTAAAGATTTGTAAAACTTTCGCCCCGCCCTTGACCTGTGCGCCGCCACAGTTGATGCTGGTTTCATGCGGTTTTGCTATGCCATCGGCGTGCCGGTTTCTATCTGAGCCTTAAGGCTGTGGATGATCTTTAGTAAGCCGTTTTGCCGCCTTTCCCTTGCGGAGTTGCCGCAACCGAATCGAAAATGAATACGTCTAATAAATCGTGTGTTCTGCGCCTAGTTTGTGGAAAGGTGCAAGCCACCGAAACCGTGAAAATGATGAATTCTAGTGTTCGTCAAGAACGACCGCAGTTTGTCTGCTCCCGGCTTGGAATTCTTTTTGCCGTTGCCCTGAGTGTGATTTGCGCGTTTCTTTCCGCCTGCTCGGGCGGAGACTCCAAGCAGCAGAAAGCGCAAGCTGCGGGTCCGAGAACTGTCTCGGTGGCTGTCGCCAAAGTGCAGCAGCAGGACATGCCGGTCTACCTAGTGGGGCTGGGCTCGGTGAGCGCGTTCTACACGGCGAACATCAAGAGCCGAGTTGACGGGCAGATCATGCGGGTGAATTTTCAGGAAGGGCAGATCGTGAAAGAAGGCGATTTGCTCATCCTGATCGATCCGCGGCCTTATCAGGTGCAACTGGAACAGATGCAGGCGCAGATATTCAAAGATCAGGCAACGCTGCGCGACGCGAGGCTGAACCTCGAACGCTATACCACTTTGATTCCTTCGGGAAGCATTGCGCAGCAGCAGGTGGACACGCAGAAGTCACTGGTCGATCAGCTTGACGGGCAGGTGCGCACGGATCAGGCGCAGATCAATAACGCCAAGCTGCAGCTCGTCTATTGCAACATCACGGCGCCGTTTACCGGACGTGTTGGGCTACGGCAGGTTGACCCGGGAAATATTGTGCATGCGGCCGATACCAATCCAATGCTGATCCTTACGCAACTGCAGCCGATTGCCGTTATCTTTACTTTGCCTGAAGATCAGTTGCCGACTGTGTCGCAACATATGAAGAACGCGACGCTGCTGGTCGAGGCTTACAGCCGCGACAATCAAACTAAGCTGGCGACGGGCAAACTGCAGACGATTGACAACCAGATCGACCTGACCACGGGAACTGCAAAGCTGAAAGCCGTCTTCGACAACAAAGACAATCAGCTTTGGCCGAACCAGTTTGTGAATGCGAACCTGTTGCTCGAGACGCGAAAGAACAGCACGGTGCTGCCCACCGCCGCGCTCCTGCGCGGACCGCAGGGAACATTCGTTTATCTGGTGAAACCGGATAAGACCGTGGAAGCGCGTTCTGTAACGGTGTCGGTTGCTCAGGGCAACAACACCGCGATTGCAAGCGGTCTTAACCCCGGGGACACGGTTGTGACCGACGGCCAGGACAAACTGCAAACCGGCAGCAAGATCGAGTTCCGGGGCGCTCCCACTCAGGGCGCTTCCGTGCCCACCGCTTTGGGAACAGGAATTCCCGCTTCATGAGTCCCTCACGATTATTTATTCTCCGGCCGGTAGCGACCGTGCTGTTGATGGTGGGCGTGCTGCTGGTCGGGTTGGTCGCGTTCTTGCAGTTGCCCGTCTCCGCCTTGCCCGAAGTAGATTACCCGACGATTCAGGTGGTGACGTTCTATCCGGGGGCGGATCCCGAAGTCATGGCGTCGTCGGTTACTTCACCCCTTGAGCGCCAGTTCGGCCAAGTCCCGGGATTGAGCCAGATGACCTCGACGAGTTCATTTGGCAGTTCGGTCATCACTCTGCAGTTTGGCCTCGACCAGAATATCGATGTTGAAGAGCAGCAGGTGCAGGCTGCGGTGAACGCGGCAGCTACATTTCTGCCGACGGATCTGCCGAATCCTCCCATTTACAACAAGGTAAATCCGGCTGATTCGCCGATTGTTACTCTGGCGATGACTTCTGACTCTCTGGCTTTGTCCAAGGTTGAGGATCTTGCCGACACAGCGCTGGCGCAGAAGATTTCGCAATTGCCGGGTGTGGGGCTGGTCTCGATTAGCGGCGGACAGAAGCCCGCCGTCCGCGTTCAGGTGAATCCGACGGCTTTGGCTTCGTATGGATTAAGCCTCGAAGATGTTCGCACGGCGCTGGCCGAAGCCAATGTGGATCAGGCGAAGGGCGTCATCGACGGGTTGCGCCAGTCCTACACCATTGGCGCCAACGACCAGCTTTTCTCAGCCGAGCAGTACAAGCCAATCGTCGTCGCTTATCGCAACGGAGCGCCGGTGCGGTTGAGCGATATTGCCAACGTGATCGACGGCACAGAGAACACGCGGCTCGCGGCTTGGATGAATTCGACTCCGGCGGTCATCGTCAACATCCAACGGCAGCCAGGGGCGAACATCATCAGCGTCGTCGACCGGATCAAGAAGTTGCTGCCGCAGCTGCAGGCCTCGCTGCCGTCAGCGGTAAAAGTTCAGATTCTTACCGACCGCACCAACACAATCCGCTCCTCCGTGGCGGATGTGTATTTTGAGCTAGCTCTATCCATTGGCCTCGTGATTCTGGTTGTTTTTTTCTTCCTGCGAAATTGGCGCGCGACGCTGATTCCCAGTGTCGCGGTGCCGTTATCGATCGTGGGAACCTTTGGCGTGATGTACCTGCTGGGATACAGCCTCAATAATCTGACGCTGATGGCGTTGACGATTTCCACAGGGTTCGTGGTGGATGACGCCATTGTCATGATCGAAAACATCGATCGCTACCTCGAGGCCGGAGATTCGCCGCTGGATGCAGCGCTGAAAGGATCGGGGCAGATCGGGTTCACGATTGTCTCGCTCACGGTATCTCTGATTGCGGTGCTGATTCCGCTGTTGTTCATGGGCGACATTGTGGGACGGCTGTTCCGCGAGTTTGCGGTCACGCTGGCGGTGACCATCCTGGTGTCGGCAGGTGTTTCTCTCAGCTTGACTCCGATGATGTGCGCCAAGCTGCTCAAGCACCGCAAAGAAGGCGAAAAAGGCCGTTTCTATGAGGTCACGGAGGATTTCTACAATCGAGTCATCGCTTCATACGGCCGCACGGTGAAGTGGGTGTTGAAGCACCAGACAGCGACCCTGCTTGTGACCGTCGGAACGCTGGTTCTCACGCTGTTCCTCTACGTCATTGTGCCCAAAGGATTCTTTCCGGTGCAGGACACGGGGGTGATTCTGGGGATTTCGGAAGCTCCCGACAACATTTCGTTTGACGCGATGTCGCTGCGCCAGCAGGAACTGGCGAAGGTGATCCTGAAAGATAAAGCGGTGGAGAGCTTGTCGTCTTTTATTGGCGTGGATGGTACGAATACGACTCCGAACAGCGGGCGCATTCAGATCAATTTGAAAGCGCGCGATGAGCGCGACGATGACGCATCGGCGATCATTCGGCGCCTGCAGCCTGAACTGGCGAAGGTGGACGGCATCACTCTTTATATGCAGCCGGTGCAGGACTTGACGGTGGAAGACCGGGTAAGCCGCACGCAGTTCCAATACTCGATTGAAGACGCAGACGCGCAGGAACTGGCGCAATGGACTCCGAAGCTGGTGGAGAAACTGCGCGCGGCGCCGGCACTGCGCGATGTGGCGACGGACCAGCTCAATGGCGGGCTCAGGACCAACCTGACCATCGACCGCGATACGGCTTCGCGGCTGGGAATTCTTCCGCAGGCTATCGACAATACGCTTTACGACGCGTTCGGGCAGCGGCAGGTGTCCATCATCTTTACGCAGCTGAATCAATACCACGTCGTGCTCGAAGTCTTGCCGAGCTTCGCCATGACTCCCGAAGCGATGAATGATATGTACGTTCGGCCAGCCAGCGTTTTACCGAATTCCGGGGCACCTACCGGCAATGCGGCGACAGCAACCACCAGCGGCACCCCGGTTCCGCTTTCCACTTTTGTGCGGATGCAATCGGGCAGCGCCTCCCTCGCAGTCAACCACCAGGGACAGTTCCCAGTCGTGACGCTCTCATTCAACCTTGCACCCGGAGCGTCTTTGGGCGACGCGACGCGCGCGATTCAGGAAGTGGAAAAAGAGATTCAGATGCCGGCGAGCATCCATGCCTCCTTTCAAGGAACGGCCGCCGCATTTCAAAATTCGCTTTCCAGTGAACCGTTCCTGATTCTCGCTGCCATCATTACGGTCTACATTGTGCTGGGAGTTTTGTATGAAAGCTACATTCACCCCATCACGATTCTTTCCACGCTGCCCTCAGCCGGAGTGGGCGCGATTCTGGCTCTTATGATTACAGGGAATGATCTGACTGTAGTGGCGCTGATCGGCATCATCCTGTTGATCGGCATCGTGAAGAAGAACGCCATTATGATGATCGACTTCGCACTCGAAGCTGAGCGCGAGGAACACAAACCTCCAGAAGAAGCGATTTTTCAGGCGTGTTTACTGCGCTTCCGCCCCATCATGATGACGACAATGGCGGCGCTGCTAGGCGGTCTGCCGCTAGCGCTGGGATCGGGAACGGGCGCGGAGTTGCGGCGACCTTTGGGGATCACGATTGTGGGCGGACTGTTGCTGAGCCAATTGCTCACGCTCTATACCACGCCCGTGGTTTATCTCTGGTTTGACCGGCTGGCGCAAAGGTTCGAAAAGTACAGGATCGGCAATCCGATTCCGCACGAAATGCCGGCGGATTAGGAGTGCGGGTTCAGGTTTGAAGCGGTTTCGGGGTTTGAAGCAATTTCGCGGATGACGCGAACCAAAACACGCGGTCATCCCGAGCAGCGCGAGGGATCCTGGCGTTTGCCGGCAGTGGCAGCACTTGCGGCAAGAACCAAGGTCCCTCGCTACGCTCGGGGTGACAGGCTGCGCTCGGGATGACAGGTGCAGTTAGTTTGCGATAGCAGATTTGATGTAAGCGATGAATATCTCGGCTCCATTTATCCGGCGTCCGATTGGAACGTCGCTGCTGGCGGCGGCCCTGCTGCTCTCGGGAATTCTCGCCTTCAACTTATTGCCGGTGGCATCACTGCCGCGAGTTGATTTCCCCGTGATCAGCGTGGGCGCTTCGCTGCCCGGTGCCGACCCGCAAACCATGGCTTCGGCCGTAGCCACGCCGCTGGAGCGCCAGTTCGGACGCATTTCAGGCGTGAACCAAATGACCTCGTCGAGCCAGTTGGGCTCGACCGGTATCGCGTTGCAGTTCGATTTGAACCGGAACATCGATGCCGCGGCCCGCGATGTGCAAGCGGCCATCAATGCCGCGCGCAGCCAGCTTCCTTCCAATCTGCCGAGTAATCCGACCTATCGCAAGATCAATCCCGCGGACGCTCCCATCCTGATTCTGGCGCTTACCTCGGACACGGTTCCGGTAGCGCGCTTGTACGACACGTCGGATTCGATTCTGGCGCAGAAGCTGGCGCAGGTAGATGGAGTAGGCCAGGTGTTCACCTACGGTTCGGCGCCGCCAGCGGTTAGGGCCGAAGTCAATCCCCTGCTGCTCAACAAGCTGGGCGTGGGGTTGGATAAGGTGCGCAATGCGCTCAATAATGCGAATGCCAATCAAGCCAAAGGACAGGTATCGAACAGCACGATCTCATCTACCTTCTCGGACAACGATCAGCTCTTTACGGCGGATGAATACCGGCCGCTGATCGTTGCCTACAACAACGGCGGGGCGGTGCGGCTAGGAGACGTGGCGGATGTGCAGGACTCGGTGGCGGACGTGCGCAACCTCGGGTTGGCGAACGGCAAACCTGGTGTGCTGGTGGTCATTTTCCGTCAGCCCGCCGCCAACGTCATCGCGACTGTGGACCGCGTGCGCGCTCTGATGCCTTATCTGCAGTCCTCGATTTCTCCGGCTATCAGGCTGGCGGTGGTCTCGGACCGCACGATTACGGTCCGGGCCTCGGTGAAAGACATTGAAACCACTCTGTTGATTTCTATTGTGCTGGTGATTCTGGTGGTGTTCGTGTTCCTGCGCACGGTGCGGGCAACGGTGATTCCCAGCATCGCCGTGCCGCTTTCGCTGGTGGGCACGTTTGCCGGCATGTATCTGCTGGGTTACAGCCTGGATAATCTCTCGCTCATGGCACTGGCGATTTCCACTGGCTTCGTGGTGGATGACGCCATCGTGGTTCTGGAAAACATCATGCGCTATGTAGAGCACGGCATGGACGCGGTGGAGGCGGCGTTCAAGGGGGCCGCGGAAATCGGCTTTACCGTAATTTCCATGAGTGTGTCCCTGGTCGCGGTGTTTATTCCGTTGCTGATGATGGGCGGAATTATAGGCCGGCTGTTTCGCGAGTTCGCGGTCACGCTTAGCATTGCAATTGGCGTTTCGTTGATTGTGTCGCTGACTACCACGCCGACGATGTGTGCCAAATTCCTGCGGCGATTTCCAGTGGACGAGCGGCATAACGCTGTCTATCGTGCCAGTGAATGGTGCTTCGATAAAAGCCTGGTCACCTACCGCCACGGCCTGAGGTGGGTTCTCAGGCACCAACTGTTCACGTTTATCGTTACCATTCTCGTGGCCTGCTTGAGCGTGTACCTCTACATCCAAGTACCCAAAGGATTTTTCCCACAGCAGGATACGGGACGGCTGAATGGTTCGGTGCAGGCGGCGCAAGACATCTCATTCCAGGCCATGAGCGGCAAGATGAACCAGTTCGTGCAAATCGTGATGAAAGATCCGGCGGTCGACACGGTGGTCGGTTTCGCGGGCGGGGGCTCGGCCACCAACCAGGGCCGGTTCTTCGTCATGCTGAAGCCACTGGAGAAGCGCGGCCAATGCAAGACTCCCCACTTCTGGGACCCTTGCCACGTGACCGCCGACGATGTGATCAATCGATTGCGGGGCAAACTTGCAGTGGTCCCGGGAGCCACGCTGTTCCTGCAAACGCAGCAGGATCTGACCCTCAGCCCACGCTTAGGGCAGGCCCAATACCAGTACACGATCCAGGGCGAGGACTTGACTGAACTCAACACCTGGGGTCCGCTATTGTTGCAGAAAATGCGTGGCCTGCCCGAACTGCGCGACGTGAATACCGATCAGCAGGATAAGGGACTACAGGCGCAATTGGTGATTGATCGCGACACGGCTGGCCGGCTAGGAGTAGCGGCGCAGGATATCGACAATGCGCTCTATGACGCGTTCGGACAGCGGCAGGTTTCGACCATGTACCGTCCGCTGAACCAATATCACGTGGTCATGGAAGTCGCGCCGCAGTTCCAGCAGACGACAGAGGCTTTGCAGAATATCTACCTGCGCTCGACCAGCGGCACTCCCATACCTCTGGCGGCGTTCACTCACTTCACGCCTTCCAATATACCTTTGGCGGTAAATCACCAGAGCCAGTTTCCGTCGGTCACGATTTCATTCAATCTGGCCCCCGGAGTCGCACTTGGACAGGCGACACAAGCCATCGAAAAGGTCCAGGCTTCGATCGGGTTCCCGGCGACGATTCAGGCAAGTTTTCAGGGAACTGCGCAAGCGTTTCAGGATTCGCTTTCGAGCCAGAAGATCCTGATTTTTACCGCGTTGATTACGGTTTATATCGTGTTGGGTATGTTGTATGAGAGCTATATTCATCCCATCACCATCCTCTCGACCATTCCGTCCGCTGGAGTAGGCGCGCTGCTGGCCCTGCTGCTGACACACAACGAACTCAACGTGATTGGAATGATTGGTATCATCTTGCTGATTGGTCTGGTGAAGAAGAACGCGATTATGATGATCGATGTGGCGCTTGAGGTGGAGCGCACGCAGGGGAAGAAGCCAGCCGAGGCCATCTACGATGCCTGCCTGCTGCGCTTCCGCCCCATTATGATGACAACGATGGCCGCTCTGCTGGGAGGGTTGCCGCTGGCGCTGAGCCGGGGGACTGGTTCCGAACTGCATCGTCCTCTCGGCATCACGATTGTCGGCGGGCTGATAGTCAGTCAGGCGCTTACGTTGTTTACTACACCCGTCGTCTATGTGTATCTCGACCGTTTCCGAATATTTTTGCGGTCTCTGTTCGGCGGTGAAGACACCTCTCTGGCTGAAAGCTCTCATGGCGCTCCCAGACCGAGCCCGGCCCATTGAGCGCCTGTGTCGTTGCGCCGGATTGAAATCCATGGATATAGGCGCGGTGCGGACAGACCGCGTGCAACCCGGTTTCGGGATTGCGGCATCGCAGGAGTTAGACGAAGCCTAGAACGAGCAAACTTCAGCGGGGTCTCAACGCTCTTGGGCACATAGCGCGCGGGAATGTTCCTGGGGGCATGTCGCCCCTTTTTCTTCGCAATCACCGTATGATAGAGGATGTTTTCCACGCCGGAATTCCCGGCACCCGGTATTATTGTTCTTCGCTTTCAAATTCTCTCAGGAGTTACGGATGCTACAGAAGGCATTGGTGCTGGTGTTTGTTGTCGCGAGTATTGCCAGTTGCATCAGTTGCGGCACGACTTCCAGCCATTACGTTTACGCGACCATCCCGGCCGTCAATCAAGTTAAGGCCTACCGGGAAGACCCAAACTCTGGCGTGCTAACGGAGATCCAGGGAAGTCCGTACCCGGTAGGGGTCGGGGCCAATTCCGTGGTGATTCATCCTTCGGGCAAATACTTGTACGTGGCGAACCCGGGCCAACTGGAGAATGATATTTCTCTGTTCGACATCGCCAGCAACGGCTCTTTGACCGAAATCACACCGCGGACACCCGTTGGATCCAGTGCCTCGCAGCCGGCGTACTTAGCAATGGACCCCGCCGGCGGCTATCTATACGTGGCCAACATCGGATCGGACAACATTTCGGTGTTCTCGATCAATAGCAGCAATGGGGCGCTCACGCAGGTTCCCAACTCTCCCTTTGGAATCGGATTGCCGCCGGTGAATATGCAGTTGACCCCATCGGGCAACTATCTTTATGTCACTGCGACAGGCGGGCAGGTAGGAAACGATGGATCTATCGTAGCTTTCAGTGTGAGCGCAGGCGTGCTCACGAACCTCGGCACGTTTGCCAGCGGCGGTTTCAATCCGAACGGACTGGCAATCGACCCGAGCGGCGCAAACCTGTACGTGGCGAACACAGGATCAAGTTCGATCGCGATCTTTGCCATTAGTGCGACGGGTACGCCGCCTGGAAGTTTGACAGAGGTGATCGGATCTCCGATCAGTGACACTTCTTATACGTCTGAGGTGTCGATGATCTTTGACCCCGCAGGTACGCACCTGTACGTGGCCGTTCAGGGATCGAGTCTTGTTGCGGTGTATTCGATTGACCCGACCACCGGACTTCCTGCGGTGCTTACGACTCCCAATTCCACGGGTGCCTACTTCACGGAGGGCAGCCCCAGCGTGCTCGCTATCGACCCGACCGGGGAATATCTGTATGTGGCGAACCAGGGCACGTCCGCAGGGATTCAAGCGTTCAGCCTGAGCAGTGGGGCCCTGACCGCCATCTATACTTATCGCGTTGGGAACACACCCAGTTCGATGGCAGTACTGAAATAAGAAAGAGCATTTCGGCGGCATGGCAACTCTTTTGCGGCCAATGGCGATAAAATCTTCAGAACTCTGAGACAATAGCTAGGCCGGTACGAGCCCCCGGGTGTTTGCCACTGCGCGGGAGCCCAACCTTGAATGGGGAGAAGGCATCCGCATTCGATCCGCTGTAGGGTTGATTCCGTATCGAGACTGCCTTCAGGAGCCCGAATCGATGAGGATCGCAAGCGCGGCAAGCGCCTTCCCGAAGCACTACTACACCCAGAAAGTTCTGCTTGAACGTCTGCAGGACTATTGGGGAGACCAACTCAAGAATCCTCTGTTGCTGGCGCGCCTGCATCGCAATGTAACCGTGGACGGCCGTTACCTCGCCATCCCCGCGGAACAGTATGTGGACATCAAGACCTGGGGCGAAGCCAACGACATCTGGATCAGGGTCGCGCAAGAACTGGGCGAGCAGGCTCTCTGTGTTGCGCTGCAGAATGCTGGATTGCAACCCAGCGATCTGGGATGCTTACTATTCACCACGGTCACGGGAGTGGCCAGCCCATCGATCGATGGGATGCTGATCAACCGCATGGGGCTGCCGGCCAATATACGCCGCACTCCGATTTTTGGTTTGGGATGTGTGGCTGGAGCGGCCGGGATCGCGCGCGCCTCCGATTACGTTCGCGCCTATCCAAAGCAGGCTGCTGCTCTCGTATCGGTGGAACTCTGTTCGCTGACGCTGCAGCGCGAAGATCTGTCGGTTGCGAATCTCATCTCCTCGGGACTCTTTGCCGATGGCGCCGCTGCGGTCATCGTGACCGGCCCGGAATTTGAAACCGCAGGGGCGAAGATTTCCGGGCCCAAGATTCTTGCCACTCGCTCGATCTTTTATCCCGACACCGAGGAAATGATGGGATGGAAGATCTCCGAGAAAGGTTTCCGCATCATACTATCTACTGAGGTTCCAACCCTGATCCGGGAAAACTTAGGGCGGGATGTGGATGCGTTTCTGGCGGACAACGGACGCAAGCGAAGCGACCTAAAGAGCTTCGTTCTCCATACCGGAGGGCCGAAAGTGCTCGATGCTTCGGCGGACGCATTGGGACTGCACAACGGGCAGCTCGATGCTTCATGGGCTTGCTTGCGCAAAGTGGGAAATCTTTCTTCCGCGTCCGTACTGTGTGTGCTCGAGGACGTGATGAAGAACCGGCGTCCTGAGCCGGGGACGCTTGGTTTGTTAGCCGCCATGGGGCCCGGGTTCTGTTCCGAGCTTTTGCTTTTGGAATGGTGAGGTCAAGTTAGTTGCTGAGTTCGACAGACGTCTTCGTGATCGGTGGCGGCCCAGCCGGGCTGGCGGCCGCGATTGCCGCCCGGCAGCAAGGATTCAGCGTAGTCGTTGCGGACGGAGCAAAACCCCCAATTGACAAGGCCTGCGGTGAAGCGCTGATGCCCGATGCGATGACGGCGCTAAATCGGCTGGGGATTGCAGTTCCTGCCTCCGAGGCCGTTCCGATCCGCGGCGTGAGATTTCTCAGTTCCGGTTTATCTGCCGACGCAGACTTTCCTTCCGGCAATCGCGGTCTCTCGATTCGGCGAACAATCTTGCATCGCACCATGACCGAACGTGCCGCAGAATTGGGAGTCGACTTGCTGTGGCAGAACGTGGTCACGGGAATTTCCGGCGGCGAAGTGAAAGTCGGCGAGCGCACGATCCGCTCGCGGTGGATTGTGGGAGCTGATGGCGCGAACTCACGAG
>JBEKJF010000083.1:0-14678 GCA_050011375.1 Candidatus Sulfotelmatobacter sp. | reverse complement strand
GTCATCGAAGCCGTCGAGAAGACCGGCGCGGATGCAACCGTAATTTTTGTTCCTCCGCCGTTCGCCGCCGACGCGATCATGGAAGCGGCCGATGCCGAACTCGACCTCATCGTTTGCATCACGGAAGGCATCCCCACGCTCGACATGGTGAAAGCTTGGGAGTTCCTGCAGAACCGGCGCTCACGGCTGATTGGACCAAATTGTCCCGGCATCATCTCGCCCGGCAAATGCAAAATCGGAATTATGCCGGGGTCGATTCATAAAGAAGGTTCGATCGGCATCGTCTCTCGCTCGGGTACGCTGACTTACGAAGCAGTGCATCAGCTTACGCAACGTGGCATTGGGCAATCCACTGCCATCGGCATCGGCGGCGATCCGATTATCGGCACCAACTTTCTGGATGCCCTCGACTTGTTCAACCGCGACCCTGAAACCGAAGCTGTCATTATGATTGGCGAAATCGGCGGCGATGCCGAAGAGACCGCGGCGGAATTTGTGAAGACTCACATGAAAAAGCCGGTGGTCGGCTTTATTGCCGGACAGACCGCGCCGCCGGGACGCCGCATGGGCCATGCCGGCGCGATCATCTCCGGCGGCAAGGGAACGGCCGCTGAGAAGATCAAGACCATGGAAGCGGCTGGCATTCGAGTGGCAAAATCTCCCGCGGACATTGGGGAGACTCTCGTGGCCGCGCTGGGAGTCAAAGTCTAGTTTGCCTTCAAACTTCTGTTTCGCAAAACGAGTTGTCATCCCGAGCGAAGCGAGGGACCTTGGTTCTTGCCTGCGCCAGCGATATTGCCGCCTCAGGCCAACACCCAGATCCCTCGCTTCGCTCGGGATGACAGTCCGCAGTAAGATTCGATACAGTTGAATCGTGCCGGATGAACGCGGCCTGCCAACGACTAACGACTAACGACCAAGGACGAACGACCAACGACCGATATGAAAACTCTGCAACGCACTCTTACCATCGTGAAACCTGACGCCGTCGCCAAGAACGCAGTCGGCGACATCATTGAACAATTCGAGAAGAATGGCTTCCGCATTCTTGCCATGAAGATGCTGGAAATCTCCAAGCATCAGGCAGAACAGTTTTATGCTGTTCACGCGAGCCGCCCCTTCTATGGTTCGCTCACCGATTTTATGTCGAGCGGACCTGTTGTGGCTTTGGCGTTGGAAAAAGAGGACGCCATTGCCGGCCTGAGAAAGCTGATGGGTGCCACCAATCCAGCCAATGCAGAGGAAGGCACAATCCGCAAGAAGTGGGCGTCGAGCATCGAGCACAATGCCATTCACGGCTCCGATGCCGAAGATACGGCGCGCTTCGAATTAAGTTTCTTCTTTGCCGGATACGAACTGGCGAAGTAGTCGTGGAGCCGTCGGCGCGGCGGGCCAGTGTGCATGCGGAATGCAACTACCGGTGGGACGCAGGCGCTACACGAACTATCCCAACGGCTCGAACAGATTGCCTTCCACGCGGTCCGCAACCTTGGGCAACTCTTTGCGCGCGTATTGCAGGAAGTGCGTACTCGCGCGGTGGGCTTCGAGCGCAGCGTCGTCTTCATATTGTTCGTAGATGAAGAAGCGCCGCGGCTCCGTTTTATGCCGGTGAACCTGGTACATGACGCAGCCAGCTTCCTTGCGGGATTCTTCCGTCAGCTTCGCAAAAATTGGGGGAACATCGGCATCGTGCCCTGCCTTCGCCATCCACGTCACCGCCAAGACCACCATCGTGCGCTCCTTGCCTGATTTAGTAAGTAGTGTTAGGGAAGGGCCAATCAGAAGTCAAGATAAGACTTACCGGGCTGCCACCATCTTCATCTCGTTTGCGAATTCGTCCAAGAAGATTATCTGATCGCGGTCCGGACCGGTCGAGATCATCCCGATCTTCGCTCCGGTTTCTTTCTCCACGAAGTCTAGGTATTCGCGAGCCTGCTTCGGCAACTGGTCGAAGTTCGTGATGCCTTGCGTGGAAGTTTTCCATCCCGGCATCTTGTGATAAACGCATTCGATCTTTTCGTATCCGCTGGCTTGCGCGGGAATTTCTATCGTTCCCTTGCCATCGATCTTGTAGCCCACGCACACCGGAATCTCCGGAAGTTCGTCGAGCACATCCAGCTTGGTCACAACGAGCCAGGAGATTCCATTAATCATGGCAGCGTAGCGCAGCAGAGGCAGGTCGAGCCAACCCGTGCGCCGCGGACGCCCCGTAACCGCGCCAAACTCGTTGCCGCGTTTGCGAAGTTGCTCGCCTAACTCGCCTTTGTCCTCACTGGGAAACGGACCTTCGCCGACACGCGTGCAGTAAGCCTTGGTCAGTCCAATCACGGAATCGATTGCGTTCGGAGCAACACCCGTGCCAGTCGCCGCGCCTCCCGAGGTCGCGCTGGAAGAAGTTACAAATGGATAAGTGCCGTGGTCGATGTCGAGCATGGTGCCCTGCGCGCCCTCGAACAGGATCGCCTCACCCGCGGCCAGCGCCTGGTTTAGCAGCAACGCAGTGTCGCACACAAACGGCGCAATCTTCTCGGCAGCCGCGGCATACTCCGCATACATTTTGTCGGCGTCAAGCGGTTCGGAATTGAACAGCGCGTGCGCGATCATGTTCTTTTCGCGCACGGCATTCTCGATGTGCTTCTTCAACAATTGCAAATCGAGCAGATCCGCTACCCGAAGCCCGCGACGCCCCATCTTGTCTTCATACGCAGGACCGATTCCGCGCGAAGTGGTGCCAATCTTCACGCGACCCGGAGCATTTTCCGCCGCCAACTCAATCATGCGATGGTAGGGCAGAATCACCTGGGCGCGATTCGACACAAACAGATTCCCGTCAACCCGCAAGCCCGCGTCGCGCAGCGCTCCAACTTCTTTAAGAAACGCCATGGGATCGAGCACCACGCCGTTGCCAATCACACTTCGGCACGCCGTCCGCAATACTCCGCAGGGAACAAGCTGCAAAACGAATTTCTTCCCGCCGATGATGACGGTGTGGCCAGCGTTATGGCCGCCGGCATAGCGGGCTACGACGGAAAAATTCTCCGATAAAACATCGACAATCTTGCCCTTGCCTTCGTCGCCCCACTGCGCGCCGACGATAACCGCGGTCTTGCCTCGTTTCAAAGCCAACTCCCTCACAGAGATTTGCAGGCGCAGGATGAAAGACGTGCTGCGCGTAAGTACGAACACCCTGGGGTCGCACACGCCTTGCCGCGGGAAACTCGAAAGGCTTACTTGGGATGAAGGCGGAGAAGGTGTGTACGAAGTATCTTATCGCGCCCACGCAGAGGATAGCAACGCGTAGTGCCGCGTGCTGAGCGAGCCTGTCAGGTAAGATGTGACTTCATGCCCAAGTTCGAAAAACATATTTTCGTATGCGGCAACCAGCGCCCTCCAGGAAATCCGCGCGGATGCTGCGACCCCACCGGCCAGGCGAAGCTGCAAAAACTATTCAAACAGAAGCTTGCGGAGCGCGGCCTCAAAAGCAAAGTGCGAGCCAACCAGTCCGGCTGTCTCGATCAGTGCGAACATGGCCCGAATATCGTGGTTTATCCCGAGGCGGTCTGGTATGGGCACGTCACCGAGGCCGATGTCGACGAAATCATCGAGTCGCACATAGCAGGCGGCAAGCCAGTCGAGCGCCTGATGCTGGCCGACGATTGTATCAACACGCCAACATGCGAACATCGGGGGAGCAGTGGTCAGTGATCAGTGGTCGGTGGTCAGAAGGATCAAAAACTCGAATCGGATATTGAACGGATGGCGCCGAAGAGGGTTAACTGGCCACTGACCACTAGCCACTGACCACTGCTTTCTGGTAGGCGCGGCAGGACTTGAACCTGCAACCACCGGATTAGAAATCCGGTGCTCTATCCAATTGAGCTACGCGCCCGCCGTTTGCGGCACTCGTTTAACTTTAGCCGTTTCAGCAAGCGCACCGCAACTCACTGGCCTGCTCCGCTTTTCCCCGCTTCGTAATATTTTCCGTTCACTTCGCTGCCCATGACGGCGAAGTCGCACTTCGACGCCTCCAGCGGATCGGTTTTGAAAGCGAAATCGATCGAGGGCACGCGGATCGCGGCTTCGAGTTGCGCGCTCGCGTTGAAGCCTTCAAACCGGTACTGCCGCGCCACATCTTCGTATTTCACTGGCTCTTGGCTCGCGGTAAAGACAAGCTTGAAATCCAGAAATGCCGGAGTCGTTTCCGCATCCATTGCCGGCCAGCGCGGCTGATCGATGATGCTCACATTCGTCATCTGGAGCGTGGCGATCTTGCCATCGGAGCTGAACGTGAGACCCGCAGACGGCACAGGCGTAACCCAGTAAAGACCCTCGGGCGAAATGGGAGAATGAAAATCGTGAATCTGGTTTGCAGGGACCGCCGGTCCCTTGAACACCGTGAGTCAGGTGTGCGCGTAGACAGCTTGGTGCGCCTGGCGCGACGCCCAGTACTCGCCCGCCATGTAACTATAGTCGGTGGTGGGGCTGCCCCAGGCGAGGCGATTGCCCTTGTTGTCCGTGCCCATGCCATGAAAGCCATTGCAACGCGCCAGCATTCCTTTGAAGTGGTAAATGCTGGACAACTCGACATTCGGCATCGCAGCCTGATTATGATTGCCGTTTTTGTCGAGCCACGGAATCGGGTATGGGCAAGGGCCGCCATTTGAGGGCTCGTGGTTCTGCGGAATAGGAGGAGCGCAAGCTTGCGCCACGGATTGCGCGTCAAGCACCGTACCCCGCAGCGAAACCGCCGCTGCGGAGGTGATCCCAAGTTTCAGCCAACGCCGACGGTCCAGCTCCAAGCGGGGTACGTGATCACGCGCCATAGCAGCTCCTTTTTCTTGCTGCGCAGATTTCAGTATTTACTTTGTCTGATAGCCTGAGCAGCACTATTCCGCAGCTTTCGCCGCCAAAGTTTCGACCACGGCAATGTTCTGGAGCAACTCCGGCGGCAGGTTGTGCCGCTCCTGCAAATAGGCAGGGCTGTTGTAACTGATCCAGACCTTGCCTTGAGCATCCTCCGAAACAAGAATCTTCAGCGGAAGATCAATGGCGATGCTGGGCGCAGCCAGCATCAATGGTGTGCCGGCTTTAGGGCTGCCGAAGATCAGAAGCTTAGTGGGAGGCATTTTCATTCCCACCTTTTCCGCTTCTCCGCTATGATCGACCAGGGCGAAGAGAGTGACTCCTTTTGCTTGCAGAATGTTCTTCAGCTTTTCCACCGTTTCTTCCACGGAGTGATTGCTGGGTTTGCCGATGATCCCTTTGCCTTGGTCCGTCATATACTCTCCCCGGGTTCCAAACTGCGCACGACACAACCTCAGGACAATACGAAGCACGCGGTCGTCAGTTTTTCAACTCGCTTCTACCGAGCGTGCGATGCCGCTTCTTCGATCAGCGCGGCAACCTCTTTAGGCCTTGAGACGTACACCGCGTGGCTGGCGCCTGGGACTTCAACTTTGTGGCTATTGGCTCGCGTGGCATACCAGCGCTCGAGGTCTGGGCTGATGGCTCTGTCGCTTCCGGCTATCAGCGCCCAGCTTGGCTTGCTCCTCCACGCGGCGGTGGTGATGACGGCCTTGAAACTGTTGGCTGCGTTCATCACCTGCGATCGCGCCATGAAAGCGGCCTGGTCAGCGGACACGTCAGCCGCGAAGTATTCATGAAACTGCACCGGGTCAAGGTAGGTGAAGCCGTCTGCGGTCTTCTTGATCACAGTAGACTTGCTGAGGTCACTGGGAAAGCGCTTTCCGTCGTCGGCTTCGTTCTCTCCAGCATCCGGCATGTGAGCAGCGATGTATACCAAGCCGGCAACCGACGGATCGGTCCCCGCTTCGGTAATCACTGCGCCTCCATAGCTGTGTGCGACGAGAATGCATGGCCCATCTTGTTGAGCGAGGATGCGCTTCGTCGCAGCCACATCTTCCTGAAAGGTCGTCTCCGGCTCTTGCACAATGCTGACGTTGAAGCCATCTTTAACAAGAATGTCGTAAACGCCCTTCCATCCGGATCCGTCTGCCCAAGCGCCATGCACCAGAACAATATTCCGAATTCGATGCTGCTCTGTCTGTGCGGATGCGGTCTGCGCTGAAAGCGCGCAGCCGGCCAGCAACAGCAATAATACGATCCATAGGGACCGAAACATTCCTCGCACTGTTCGCACAGGCGCCATTGAATAACTCATTCGTTGCTCCCTTTCGCGAATCGCTTCGCATTTTCTGCGGCCGCACTCCCGCTTAGTGTCGGCCATCTGATCGCAGCGACACTTCTGCCTCGGCTGCCATCACTCAGCAACGGGCGGACGTTGACTGGCAAGCAGCGTTAGCGGTTCTTGCGCAGGGCGCGTCCTCTGGGGCCGCCGCTCACGTCTGGTACTTCCACGCCGAGGGCGGTCGCTAAATCGATTTGATGATCCTGCTCCTGCACGAGGATCTGGCGAATCTGTTCGGCCATCGCGTATTCCTCGAGCGCCTCACATTGCCGGACGCGATCGCGGTAATTGCGAATGGTTTCATTTTCATTATCCAGATCGAAGCGGAGCATTTCTTTCGCATCCTTGGATGTGCGAACCGGCTTCGGCGTGACCGTCGGCATCTTGCCGAGGTAATCGATCTGCCGCGAGAGGGTCAGAGCGTGATCAAGCTCCTGTTTAGCGTGGATTTCGAGCTGGTCGGCGATGTCCATATATTCGGCGCCGCTGAGCACCTGCGAATAGACTACGTAGGCGATGATCGCCTGATACTCGCGGGAAAGATCTTCATTCAACAGTTCTGCGAGGCGGTCGCGTGTAATTTCGATTTCGTTTGCGTTGGATTTGTTTTCGGCCATCTTGTTCCTCCTGTGAAGTGAGAGACAGATTAATTTGGATACATCTGGGATGTCCATAGGTAGATGCCAAAAGGTATCATTCGGTGTCACTTGAATTTCGCCCCTCCATCTCGCCTGGCCTACATCGACTGGATGCGCGGACTGGCCTGCGTTTTGATGTTCCAGACGCATTGCTATGACTCCTGGCTCAGTCCGAGCGCGCGCCAGGGCAAGTTTTTCATGTATTCGCAACTGGGAGGAACCTTCCCTGCTCCCCTGTTTTTATTTCTGGCGGGTATTTCTTTCGCCCTGGTAACGGAGAAGCTGTGGACGAAGAATCTGCCGCCCGCACAGATAGCTCGAACAACCATCCGCCGCGGTGCCGAGATTTTCGCTTTTGGCCTGCTCTTTCGCTTGCAAGAATATCTGATCGCCTGGGGATGGGCGCCGCTCAGCGACCTGCTGCGCGTAGATGTGCTCAATACCATCGGCGTCTCGATGATGCTGTTGGGCATTCTTTGTTGGCTCGTGCTGTCGATTCGCCGCGTAGGGCAGACCAGACTCGCGCTCGTTCTTGCCTCTGCAGGAACGGCCGTGCTGATTTCTCTGCTTACACCGCCGCTGTGGACGACCTGGCGTCCGGACTGGCTGCCGTGGCCGCTGGAATCCTACATCAACGGCGTACACAATCTCGGCACACCGCAGGCGTGGTTATTTCCCATTTTTCCCTGGACCGCATTCGCGTTCGCCGGCCTGGCTACCGGATTTATTTTGCAAAGCGAATGGGCGCGCAAGCGGGAGGCTCTGATTTTCTTGCTGGCGGGCGCAGTGGGTTTAGTGTTCATCGTAACCTCACGCTGGCTCGACGCCCTACCGCATCAGCTTTACGCGGTCTACGACTACTGGCACACTAGCCCGGACTTCTTTTTCATCCGGCTGGGGATGCTTCTCGTAATCCTAACAGCGAGTTATGCCTGGTGCCGCTGGGTTATCGGACAACTGCCCGCCGGATTGTGGAGCTTTAGCCCGCTCATTCAGTTAGGCCAGGCTTCCCTGGTGGTTTACTGGGTGCACCTTCAGTTTGTCTACGGGCGTTTATCCATTCTGCCCAAACATATCCAAAGCATTCGAACCGCATCGTTCGGATTGCTGGCGATCTTTCTCGCCATGCTGCTCCTCGCATTCTTGCGAACGCGAATGAAGGGGCGCGGCACTGAGATGCTGGCTTGGATGCGGCGTCCGGCGAGCGCAAGTTGATTATGTGGCGCGGGCACTCCTGCCCGCGAAATCTAACCAGGAAGACAATCTCACCGGAACTGCTTCGCGAACTCCACAACTTCACGCTCCGCCCAACGGCCATCGTAAGCCGCATCGCCGCCTCGTTCGCCGATGAAAGCACAATGGCCGCCGTCTTCAGTTTCGAAGTAAGTAATTTGCGGATTCGAAAGCAACGCCTGTCGCGTCTCCGGCAAAATCCGAACGAAAGGATCGTTCGCAGCGTGAATCACCAGCGCTGGTCGCGCGATGCGGTCGATCACGCTAGCGGCGGCCGCTCGCGCATAGTAATCGTCGGCGCCGGCGAAATCGCAGTAGTGAGCCGTTATGCGGTCATCAAAGTCTCGCAATGTCTTAACTCCGCGCAGGCGCGAAGCGTCGAAGGTCGCGGGAAACAGGCGTGCCTTGCGGCGAAGCCGCTGGAACAATTGCAGCAGAAAATAATATTCGTAAATCCGGTTGCGCGGCTCGTGCAAGGCGTCGGCGCCAGCCGCCAGATTGATTGCCGGACAAACCGCCGCCACCCCGCGAAACTCCGCCGGACCTTCGCTGCCCCACTCTCCGGCGAGTTTCAAAACCAGATTGCCTCCCATGGAAAATCCAATCAACACGAAGCCGGGAATTCCGTCGCGCTCGACCAGGTCGCGTGCCACCGCAGCCACGTCCGCCGAACGACTGGAGTTGTAGAGCGTGGGCGCGCAATGGTCCATGCCGCCGCAGTTGCGCTGATTCATGCGCACCACGTTCATTCCCGAGGCTAGCCCGTTCCGAGCGATTCCCAGCATGTATTGCGATTCGCTCGATCCCTCCAGGCCATGCACTACGATCAGCGTCAGCGCGCGGCGATCCTTCTGCCAATGACAATGGCACAGCACGGGAACACCGGGTTCTACTTCGATCAAACGTTCCTCCGCAGCTGCCAGATCGATTCGCCGTGGAAGAAAAAAAGCCGCGAGAGTCTGCATATGTCCGCCTCGCAGCCAGCGGCGCGGACGAAAAACGGAGGGCACGAACGTCGCAGGCTGCTCCGTCAAGTCGTCTTCGAATTCAGTTTGCGAACTGGGAGGGGTCAGCCGTCACCTTCCTGCTTTCCGAAATAAGTTGGCCAAGTAAGTTTGCGAACTTTCCACAAATTAATTCTAATAGGATTAGTCAGCCCCAAGGGAGCGATCATCATGCCGATTTTTGAATACATCTGCCAGGAATGCCAGCACGAGTTTGAAACCCTGGTCTTCGGCCGCGATAAGGCCAAGTGCCCCAAATGCCAAAGCCAGAAATTAAGCCCGCAGCTTAGTGTCTTTGCGATGTCGTCGAAAGGCATGTCGGCGGCAAAATCGGCTCCTGCGGGCTCATGCGGCTCTTGTGGCGATCCCCGCGGACCCGGCGCTTGCTCGCTCGGCGACCTCGACTAGCGCCTCGCCGCCATTCGCAAAGCCGCTCTCAATCTCATCCCGCCAAACTTTCGGCACACTTGCGCCTGTGACTGAGGTTACCTATGTTTCGCCATGCCTTCCGCCTACGATGCTCAGACCCCCACTCGAAGCCAAGGAGCATCAGATGGATCGGCGCCGCCAGTCGCGCGTTTTCGTGGACCTACCCGTCCAGATTTGGGGCATGGACGCTCATTCCCGCCCCTTCACTCAGCCCGCCAGCCTGCGCACCATCAGCGGACGCGGCGCAACCCTGCAGTGCGTAGACGCTCAACTGAAACCAGGAGACGTCGTCGATGTTCTGTACCTGGGCACCAAGGCGCAATTCCGTATCGTATGGTGCGGCAAGCCCGGAACCGAAATGTCTGGCGAAGTTGGAGTGGAGAATCTTTCCGTCAATACCAATCTTTGGGATGTAGATCCGCTGCGTTGTGCTGCGGCGGCGGGGCAGAGCTAGAGGCTTAAGAAAGCGGGGAGGGCCGGGGGGAGGGCCGAAACCCGCTCTGCGCGGGCCATTTGCAGTATGGCGCGAGAACGATGCAAAGGCAAGAACAAAGCGGAGTGACGGCGAGAATTCCCCCTCAAACCTGCAGAATCTTTCACACTTGCTGCATTCAATCGTTAAAACCTTGCAAGTTTTGTCATCCTCACCTGCCTGAGTAAGGGTTTCGTTCGTGAAACCTGGTTTGGCGAAAAGCTGTAAACTCACCAGAGATGCAAGTCAAGATTCTTGGTTCAGCGGCCGGAGGCGCGTTTCCCCAGTGGAACTGCGCTTGCGCGAATTGCCGCGACGTGAGAGCCGGAACATTCCACGGCAAGCCGCGCACCCAGACGCAAGTTGCAATTACCGAAGACGGACGCTCCTGGTTTCTTTTGGGAGCGTCTCCGGACCTGCGCACGCAAATCGAATCCATTCCAGAATTGCATCCGCGTGAGGGCTTGCGCCAGTCGCCTATCGCGGGCGTGGTATTGGCCAATGCCGATATCGATCACGTACTTGGACTCCTCTTGCTGCGCGAACTCCAGCCGCTTCGCATTCACGCCACGGCTTCCGTTCGCAGCATTCTTATCCAAGACAACTCCATGTTCGGCATGCTGCAGCGCGTGGCGAATCAGGTAAAGTGGATCGATTTCGGTTCGGAAGCTCAATTCGACCTTCTTAATCCTCTGGGCGAAAACAGCGGCATCGGCTGTCGCGCGCTCGCGCTCGGAATGCATTATCCGGCTTATGTCACGGCGGCGCGGCAGTCTCAACTTGCGTCCGGCGAAGCTTCTTTGGGATTCATTGTCACTGCGCCTTCGGGCTCGCGATTCGCCTATATGCCCGCCGTTCCTCATCTCGACGACCGGCTTCTCGACCAACTCGATGCTTGCGACTTTTTGCTCTTCGATGGCACCTTCTGGAGCGATGACGAATTGATTCGCGTTCAAGGCGGTGGCCAAACAGCCCAACAGATGGGCCACATCCCGGTAGAAAAAACGCTCGTCAAGTTGGCGGGAGTGCGCCGTCCGCGTAAAATATTTCTACACATCAACAACACCAACCCCATGCTGGACGAGGCAAGTCCCGAACATCGCGCGGTGCGGGACGCGGGCTGGGAGATCGCGGAGGATGGATGGCAGTTCACCCTGTAGAGAATGAAACCGCAGCGCAGGCACCGCTGCTATCACTCGAGGAATTGCGCGCGCAATTACAAGCCACGGGCGAAGAGCGCTACCATCACAAGCATCCCTTTCATCTGTTGATGCACGAAGGCAAGCTCACCCGAGGCCAACTGCAAGCCTGGGCACTGAATCGTTATTACTATCAATCGATTATTCCAATCAAAGATTCCATCATCCTCTCGCGCGGCCCCGACCCTGTATTTCGCCGCGCCTGGCGCAAGCGCATCGTCGATCACGATGGCGACGCCACCAGTGAAGGCGGCATCAAACGCTGGGTAAAATTGGCGGAAGCTACGGGACTTGATCCGCAATCGGTACGCGCCGGCAAAGGCATTCTTCCGGCAACTCGCTTTGCGGTCAATGAATATCTCAACATCGTTCGCAACCGTACTCTGCTTGAAGCGGTGGCGTCATCGTTAACAGAATTGTTTTCGACGAAGCTGATCACTCTGCGCGTGGAAAAACTGCGTCAGTATTATCCGTGGCTTTCAGGAGGCCTGGATTATTTCGAAGCCCGCCTCTATCAGGCGCCAGAAGATTCGCAGTTCGCTGTGAACTACGTCTACGACAACGCGAAGACACGAGCCGAACAAGAGTTGGCGATCCACGCCCTGCGCGACAAATGCGACATTCTCTGGGCCCAGCTCGACGCCCTCTACTTCGCCTATGTGCAGCCGGGCTGGCCGCCGCCCGGCGCATTTCGCATCGAGGGCAGCTAGCATGATGCAAGAAAACCTGTCATTCCGAGCGCAGGGGGGAGGACGGCTTCATCAATCGCTATCTGAAACCTTGTCATTCCGAGCGGAGCGTTGCGATTGGCTTTATCAATCGCAATGCGCAGTCGAGGAACCTGCTTTCGCGTGCAGCGCACAACACTCCGGGAGACGCCACTAGCATGCCCCCTCCCGAAGACAACAGCCAGCCGCGTCTAGCCACCGGTTGCCGCTGGGGTCCCGAGCAGAAGACCGGCACCGAAGAGGTCCGCGTAATCCTTTTTCCCGAAGGCGCAATCAAGTTGCAAGGCACAGGCCGCCAAATCTTGGAGCGCTGCGACGGTCAGCGCACCTTCGGCCAGATCATCCAAGAATTGCAGTCCCAGTTCGCAGACGCGGACCCGGCCAAGATTCGCGCCGACATCAGCCAGTTTCTGGAACAATTGCGTCACAAGCGAATTGTGGACTACTGAGCAGACTCTTGGGTTGCCGTGCAGGAGCGGCCGCGCTCGGCAGCCCGAAGTGAGGGAAATTGGGCAAACGCCAAGACAACCTGTTCGGGCTCCTCGCGAACTCCGGATACCCTGTTATTGAGCCTCTTCTGCGCCTGCGGCGACAAGACATTCAGGCCAGCGGCCTCGGAAGCGAAGTCCAGTCCGTCTACGAACAGCTGGACGGCGAGCTCGACGACTTCCCCGACAACGTTGGAGGATGGGATCTCCGAGTTGGCGCCGTGGTCATCGAACTAGATGAGGCACAACACTTCAACAGGTACCGGCTGCAGACACTCGAGTCTAGCGTCTACTCCAAGCTTCCTAACTTCCCCATGTCCGCATACCGCTCGTTTTGCGTGGGGCGAGAGGCACAATGCCTGGCCACCGCGAAGCATAGGGGCTACTGGTCGAACCCGAGCTGCATTCGACAGTTTGGTCCTAAGTCACCGGAGGGTGATCTAACGCCGCCAGGTTCTCCGCGATGGAAGCAGCGTGCGTTCTATGATTTTCTGAAGGACCTGTCGCCGATAATGTGTGACATCAAGCTAGCTCGCATCTCGATCTGGGACGAAGTGCCCGCCAACGGGGTCAACGTCCCGGTCAACCAAGTCTTACGTTCTCGGTCGTCGGAAGCCGTTCCCGGGCTTGTAGCACTTATCGAAAAGCGGGCCGGAGTCAATCTTCAAAAAGAATGAGCATCAACGGAGGAATGCGAAGCGGGGACGTTGACGGGAGATGCCTCAAGACTCCGGGCGGCAAACTCTAGGACGGCATTGATCTGTTCGCGCGTGACGTCGAACTGCTCAATGATTTCATCAACCGTAGAGCCAGCTTCGAGATTCAAGAACACGGTGGATACGGGCATCCGCGTATCGCGAAATACCCAAGCACCGCTTAATCTTCCCGGCACGCTTTCAACCGCCGGGCATTGAGACCAATCGAGAGCAGCCATATTCTTACCCCCTCTCATTTTAATCTTTTATACACCTGGTACCTGCGCCAGTTGCTCCCAACTCACATCTAGCGCAGCGCCCAGCTTCTTCCATGTGCTGACAGACCCGGCTTTGCGCTTAGTTTCAATCGCCGCAATCAGTGCGCGCGAGACCTTGGCCCTCCTCGCAAGATGCTCCTGCGTAAGTTTTCGGTGCTCACGCCAAATACGGAGCGCGGACTCTCCCTTCAGCCTGCGTTCGGTAATCTCCAGCGGTATGAGTTCGTCTTCGCCATTCTCAAGACGCGCTCTTGCAGCATCGTACGCCCTTACGTCGGCAAGCATTTCCGCGTCCTCCATCAGCTTCTTCAGACGTTTTATAGCACTCACCGCTAGCTTTGCTACCAAGTCTTCTAAGTATCAAGATGTTAACCTATTAAGGCGCAAACAACGTAAGCAGCACTTCATGATTCCAAAGCCGCTCGCCCTCATTGCCGAGATCACGCACCGCTGCCCGCTGCACTGCGTCTATTGCTCGAATCCACTTGAGCTGGCCGCCGTTGGTTCGGAGCTTTCCACCGCGGAGTGGATCGATGTTTTCCAGCAGTCAGGCAAGTTGGGAATGCTTCACGCGCACTTCACCGGAGGTGAACCGCTCGCACGACCGGACCTAACGGAACTCATCGCGGGTGCGCGCGCCGCTGGACTATATACGAACCTCATCACTTCTGGCATTGGACTTGCCGAGCCACGCTTAAAGGCGCTGGTCGACGCCGGCCTCGATCACATCCAGATCAGTTTTCAGGACTCGCGCGAAGACGCAGCGAACTGGATCGCGGGCGCCAAAGCGCATGCGCACAAGATTGAATTGTCACGCATGATCCGCCGCCACAAAATCGCTTTCACCGTGAATTTAGTCGTGCACCGCCAGAACATCGATCACCTTGAGGAGATGATCGCTTTCATCGAGCAGCTCGCGCCCGAGCGCATGGAGATTGCCCACACACAGTATTACGGCTGGGCATTAAAGAACCGCAGCGCCCTGCTGCCCACACGAGCGCAACTTGAAAAGGCTACGGAGACAGTGGCCGCCGCGGATAAGCGCCTTGCTGGTCGCATCCGCATCGATTTCGTGGTCCCTGATTACTATGCGCGCTTTCCCAAGGCTTGCATGGGCGGATGGGGACGCAGGTTGATGCTCATCAATCCCGCTGGCAAGGTCCTTCCGTGCCACGCCGCGGAAGTGATTCCAGGACTCGAATTCGAAATGTCCGCGACAAGACGCTCGACTTCATCTGGCAGCAGTCTTCGTCGTTCCAGCGTTTTCGCGGAGAAGAATGGATGCCGGAACCGTGCCGCAGTTGCG
>JBEKJF010000082.1:0-14733 GCA_050011375.1 Candidatus Sulfotelmatobacter sp. | reverse complement strand
GGCGGTCGTTTCTTGCTTTTTGATTCGAGACACGCGTGGGTAACTCACGCGTGATCACCAGTCGTAAGCTGTCCAGAAACGGACTTGGAGGAGATCGAAAGATCGACAGATGATGTCCTCGAAGCCAACTTCTTGGGCGTCAACGAGAGCGCTTGGTCCACCAAGCGCGCTTGCCCAAGGGACCAAATTCGCAAACATATCATAAGTTGTAACGAAACTGCCCTTCGGTTCACTACCTATCAAGGGTGTCAGGTCAGCAGCACTCATCCGAGTCATTTCTGAGGGGAGATGTCATATGAGCATCACCTACCCACTTCGGATCCACCGGATGTACAACCTGCTTTTGCTCATTGCTTTCTCAACCCTGTGTTTGATAACTCGCACGCTGTGTGGGCAAACGACCATTAGTGGGATCAACTGGTTTCCCATCGGTCCGGCCGACATTTCTAATGGCCAGACCTACGGGAGCGGTCGTGTAAGTGTCAGTGGCCGTGCCACCGCGATCGCGGTCAATCCCAAAAATCCTAACGATGTCTGGCTGGGGACAGCCTCGGGTGGCGTGTGGCATTCCACGAATGGCGGAGTGAACTGGTTGCCCATGTCGGACAACGAACCGTCGCTCGCCATCGGGGCCATTACCCTGGACGGCTGCGATGCAAATCAGTGCGCCATCATCTATGTGGGTACCGGCGAAAACAGCATCCGTCGCGATACCTACTATGGCATGGGCTTGCTGATTGGGCAGACTTCGGGTGGAGAGATCCCACAATTCGGGTGGAACCTGGTTGGAGGCGATATCTTCAAATTTGCCTCGATCAACAATGTGGTCCTGGATCCCACTACGACGGCGAGCAACAAGACCATTTACGTGACGCTTTCCAGCGGCGTAACCGCGTCCGCAACCGAATCAACCGTCACCGCACCGCCGCCTCCGCAAGGTTATGGAATTTACAAGTCAACCAATGGCGGAATCAACTGGAACCCGCTTAGCGTGCCTGGAGCGGCCGGGGCGAAGCCCACCGATCTTGAGATGGATCCCACCAGCAACACGACTCTATACGCGGGATTTTTGGGGCTCGGTGTGTTCAAGACCACCGACGGAGGATCGAGTTGGTGTCCCCTCAATCCCGGAATAGCCCTGCCACCCGGGTGCAGTGCGGCGACCGGGCTGCCCAACCCCACTACGAACACGTTTGATCACGTGCAAATTGCCATCTACAGGCCGAGTGCGGCGAGCCCTGCAACACTTTACGTTCTGCAAGGGAACTGCACGAGCCAAATCGTCGATGCCTGCCCAGCCACCGTTTATAAGTCCATCGACGGCGGAAACACCTGGACTCAACCCCCGGCAACTCTCAGTTGCGGAGGCTCAGAGGGTTTCATTTACAGCCGCTATACGCACGCGCTCACGATCAATCCCGCCAACCCTTCGACTCTGTTCGTCGGCGGAGTATATCTGTTTCAATCGACCGACAATGGGAACACGTTTTGTGACGTAGGCACGAACGAATTGCATCCTGATCACCACTCCGTGGTGTTTGCCGACCCGTCGAATCTCTTGCGGATGTATGACGCTTCCGACGGCGGTTTTGCATTTACTGCGGATGGCGGAAATACCTGGACGAGCGGAAATAGCGACCTGCAGATCTCCGAATTTCAATCGATAGCATCTTCCGCGCTGACGCCCCGGGCTTTTGGGGGAACCCAGGACAACGGCGCTGAACTTTGGCTTGGCACGCGCATCTGGGACCACCGGATGGATGGCGACTCCGGTTTCACAATCCTGGACCGCGACAATGTGATGAATCTTTTCTCCAGCAACTATTACCTCTCGCCCGCCATGTCTACTGACGGCGGATCTCTGGCAGGGTGGAACTACAACTCAAGCGGAATCAACGGCAGCGATCCTGCGGCCTTCTATCCACCCTTCGTCGAAGCGCCATCCGGCGCCCATAACGTTTACTTTGGCACGAATGCGCTGTATCAAAGTCCCAACACAGGCTTATCGTGGACGGCCGTAAGTCCTGCGTTGGGTGGCACCACCACGATCTTTCCCGACATCACCACCACGAACGTGATCACCGCGATTGCGGTCGCTCCCACAAACGCGAATCGGATCTATGTGGGATATTACGACGGCGAAATCTTCGTCACGAACGCACCCTGCCCTACCACGGCCTGCTGGACGGCGATAGGCGGAACTGCGAAAGGTCTTCCCAGTGCACCCGTCACGCGCATTGCCGTTGATCCCGGAAATGCCGATACAGCTTACGCGACATTTTCGGGGTTCTCCCGCGGTGCCCATGTATTTGCGACGACCAACGCCGGCGGTTCATGGTCACCAGCAAATTCCGGGCTCCCTAGCATCCCGACGAACACGATCACAATGGAAACCAGCAACATACTTTGGGTGGGCACGGATGATGGTGTGTACCGAAGCAGCAACAAAGGCGGCAGTTGGAGCCGTTACGGCAGTGGGCTGCCCTACGCTCCGGTCTATGAAATCACCATCGATAGCACGCGCGGCCGGCTCTACGCAGGCACACATGGACGCGGCACATTCATCCTCACGCAGCCTTTTCTCAGCAACTTCGAGGGATGGGTCAATAACGACATCTGGGATATTCCGGTCTACGGCACTGGTTTCGCGGGCAGCTTAACCAATCCTCCAGGGTCGGCTTGCACGATGCAACTCATCCAGAGAAATGGCCAGGTCTGTGCGAGTTCTACGACCGACGCGATGGGCGGAACTATAAGTTTCGATAACTCTGGAGAGCTGGTGACGAGCAAAAGCAGCTACTACGATGGTAAGCCGGTGGCATGGGGCTGCTTCAACGGAAGCTGCATTCAGGGCAAGACCATCGCGCAATGCAATCCGTCGAGCAATCCCATCACCAGTGTGGTGGTTTCCTGCGGCACTCAAGTGGGTATCGATCACATTCTTGGCTGTCCTGCTCAGGCTAATCCTCCTAGCACGATTCTAGGACTTTCGGGCGCAGGAGCTGGGGGTGCTGGAGCAGGTGCAGGCGGTGGCGGAGGTGGAGCACCGGCTCCTAGTGGCGGCAATGCCGCGCCAGCGGCGTTTGACTTGATCCCCAGTGTTCAAGGAAGAAACGGCGTGCAGGTGCTGTGTACCGCCAACGTCGTGCTCCCGGCAGGCGACAGCCAATTGAACGGACTGCTGAAAACCCGCGATGCCGTCAACGGAAGTCCTTCCTGTCAGCAGAATTCGGTGACGGCGGTAGTGCGGGGCGTGCCGCCAGAAAAAAAATTGCTGGAAGACTTGCTGGTCAGCCCGCCGCGGTTGGCGCTTCACGCTTCCAGCGCCATCGGGGGACAACTATTCACAGTATTGCGCACTTCGCCGGGCTCGGCGACCGGGGAATGCTTTGATGTAAACGGAATCGGTTCTCCTTTGCAAGACCAAGTCGCGGTCATGAAAGTCGATCTTGAGACATCGCCAGGTGGAGCGGCTGGAGGCAATCTCACACTACTGGAGCGCTCGAGTCTCGGTTCGTGCTTCACCAAAATAAAGACGGATTCAGGAGAGAGCGCGGCACAAATTGCGGCCGCGATGGCAACCGCTATTCAGGCTCCGGGCGTACCCGGACCTTCCGCCTGCCCGGCAATGCAAAATCCTCGCGACATCGTCGCTGACGGAACCTCAGTTGTCAGTGTGCTGGCCTCGGAGCTACAGGTCTGCAACAGCGACAAAAACTTAGGCTTTTTGATCGGTCCGAAAGAACTGCCTAACGTGCAGCATCGTGCGCTGCAATACGCGGCCAAATTCCTGTGTGGCCCGATCAGGCGAGAAAGCGACGATCACGACCGCCATCGTTTCGGCGATGACGATGACCGTTGGCGACGCGAGGCCGGACCGGCGGCCGAGGGCATTTATTACACCGCCATCAACCTGCACAATCCGACGGATCGCCGGACCGCGATTCGACTGAAGGTTGCCGTCGCGCTCGATGATGGAAAGCCCGGTCCGATCTCGCGATTTATTGACCTTATCTTGGGGCCCGACGAAGCCATCTCCATTGACTGCCGTCAGATCAGCAAACTCCTCGAAGCCATGCACGGATTCAGCGAGGGCTTTGTAGTAATCGAGAGCGATGTGGAATTGGATGTGGTCGCGGTTTACACAGCGGCTGGCAAGGACGGGAAGGTGCAAACTTTGCACACCGATCGAGTGCCGGCGCGATTACAGCAATAAAGGAATGTCGACGTGTTCTATCCTTTATGCAAAACGTCGAGGCTGCGCGGTGCAGTTGTTGCCGGAATACTGATCTCCGGACTGCTGGTCGCCGCGCAAACGGCCCTTGCCGCGGAACCGACCACCCATCCTAATTATGTAATTTCGTGGAACCAGGCCGCGCTCGACGCGATACGAATCACCAGAACTTCTCCCCCAATTGCAGCACGCGCCTTGGCAATCATTCATACTTGTATCTTCGACGCCTGGGCAACATATGACGACGCGGCGATCGGAACCCAAAAGGGCGGCACCTTGCGCCGACCGAAAGTGGAACGCACGCTGGCTAACAAAGAAAAGGCATTGAGCTTTGCCGCTTACCGCGCCCTTGTGGACCTGTTTCCCAGCCAACAATCGACTCTGCTAGATCCACTAATGTCGGAACTTGGATTCGATCCTTCCGACAACTCCGCTGATACCGCGACACCTAGTGGTATTGGAAACGTGACTTGCCATGCGGTGCTGGAGTTTCGACACGGAGATGGAGCCAATCAGACCGGCGACCGGTATCCCGGCGCCTACTCCGACTATACCGGCTTCACTCCCGCCAACACTAACCAAATGCTGCGTGACCGGAATCGTTGGCAGCCGCTGCTGGTCAACGGCACACCGCAAAGATGGCTGCTGCCACAGTGGGCGAGGGTGACGCCCTTCGCCCTGAACTCCGGTGCGCAGTTCCGTGACCTAGCTCTCTCTCAAGGACCCTTTGTTTATGCGACCGCGGCGTATTGGAAACAAGCCTTCGATGTTTTGGAACTGAGCGCCCGACTGGGAGATACAGAAAAAGTGATTGCCGAGTACTGGGCGGACGGCTCCGGCACGATCACTCCTCCAGGACACTGGTGCGTGTTCGCCCAGGAAATTTCGCGTCGCGACCAGCACAATCTGGACCAGGATGTGAAGTTGTTTTTCATCTTAGGCAATGCGCTGATGGACGCTAGCATCGCCGCGTGGGACGTGAAACGCTATACCGATTCCATTCGCCCGGTTACCGTGATAAGGGCCGTGATGGGAAACCAGCAGGTGAGGGCGTGGGCGGGACCGGGACTGGGCGTGAGGGTGATTGATTGCAAGAATTTCAGGAGCTACGTGCCCACGCCACCCTTTGGCTCCTTTGTTTCCGGTCACAGCGCGTTCAGTGCCGTGGCTGCGGAAATCCTGAAGCGATTCTCTGGGAGCGATCATTTTGGGGGCTCGTTTGTTGCCGAACCGGGATCGTCGCTCATCGAAGTTGGTCTGACGCCGTCATCTCGCGTGACGCTTTCGTGGTCAACTTTTTCCGCAGCCTCAGAGCAGGCCGGGATGTCGCGCCGCTTTGGCGGCATCCACTTTGAGTCAGATGATCTGGCGGGTCGCGCCCTCGGACGCGCGGTGGCTGTCGAAGTGTGGAACAAGGCGGCAAACTACATCGAAGGTGAGGAAACCGACCAACATGAGCTACGCCGGTGATTGAGCACAAGAACGGAGTGGAACGCCTCAACGATCATCCTCGATTGCGTCGAGCGCGCGGACGACTTCGGAATCGGCTCGCGGCAGAATCACCTCTCTCAACAACTCGTTAATCAGATTTATTCTCTTCCTTGTTTCTATTTCCTGAGTTAGCAGAGGTGCGTCCCACACGACCGCGAGTATGCGCTGCTTTTCACTAGCAGTCACCCGCTCCGCACCTAAGAGAAGCTCCATAATAGCGTCGCGGGCGTGCAAGGCCGACACGCGTGCTCTGGTTTCCTCGCGGCTCATTTTAAGCTCTTCAGCCAGACCAACAGCAAAACAGCGACAATAGCCGCTACTGCCGAACTCGGTTTCTAGGTGCTTACAAAAGTCAACACGATATGGCCAAATCCCCGGCTTCCGATCGCATTGCATTCGCCTAGTGCCCTACTGGAAACCGGACTGCGAATGGCCTTCCGGAGAAAAGCCGGGGCATTGACCTGCTTCGCCGCTGAGCAGTCCGTTCTCTGCAGTCCGGTTAGTCGAGGGAATCGCGAAATACGGGCATCTTTCGCGTATTTCGGGGTGAGGGTCGGCCGAATTTCTCTGCAGTTCAGACTGCGTGGCGGAGAGGAAGACATTCGAACCCCCGGTACAGGTCTGAAACCTGGAAGGCCCGACGTGTCCGTAGGTTACACGCAATCAAAAGCTTTAAGAATTCTCAACGATTGCCTGCTAGCCGCGGAGTCGTCGCTAACCCGTGGGATTTCCAAAGGAGTTCGAAGGAGAATCCTTGGCGATTCTGTGGCTGAAAGTGGTCACTGCGAAGCTGCTGAATCGGCTTGGTTGCGTTGGCGTGTGGCTGCCTGCCTAGCAGGCAGCACGAGATCGAAACTTTCTCCGGTGAATCGATCTGCTCAAGTTCGTATAGGTACACCTGGGTGGATAGCACCGGCAAGGTCAGCTATCAGACGAACGACCCGAACGCAAATCCGAACGGTTTTTGCAAGGGACATGGACCAAGCAGCAGGTGGTGAATGGAAACGGCACGCAGTAGATATTCGTCGAAGATGTTGTCGAGGAAATATGGCGAAAAAGGGCATGTTTCGCGTATCTTGGCGCACCACTGACGAATTTCGGCAGTGGGCTGTTTTGAATTTTGTCTTAGGCGGAGCGTCTTTCGGGAGGAGCATCGTTTTCTCGGCTGACAAGTTTCAAAGCAGCCGTTATCCTGAGTCGCTCGCTGTGTTCAGGGAGGGCGGATTTGAGTTCTAAAAAAGACTTGCTCCGACTCGGATCCACTGACCACGGGAAGGAGTACTCCCCCCTGCTGCCAATTGAGCTTCCGATGAGTCCAGGTACTGGATACGCTCAGCATCGAAGCCTGCTGCTATCGAGTCTTTGTCGGTGTCCTCGCCAAGCGGACGGCCGAAGATCTCCCGACGGGTTCCTTTGCGCTGTGCTAAGTTAATCTCGAAGGGAACCATGAGCGAACAGAAAGGCTCGAATGCACTATTTGAGCTGCCATTCGCACCGGACGGAACGACGTGGGAAAAGTGCCGCTGGCTTTCAGACCGCAATACTCGCGGGATAAACGGGAGCGACTCCTGCTACCCCCAACCGGGATGGCGCTCCCGACCCGTTTGCAGGAACATCTTGTGAAACCAGGCGGTAACCCTTCCCCCGGACGGTCTGAAGATAGCGTGGAGCCTCGGGCTGGGGCTCGATCTTCTCCCGCAAGCGGCGGACGTGGACATCGACAGTGCGCGGCGTAACAAAACGGGCATCCCAAACCGCATCCAGAAGCTGATCGCGACGAAACGTCTTTCCGATGTTCAAAGCCAGATGCGCGAGCAGGCGAAACTCCATGGCGGTCACACTCACCATCTGGCCTCGCACCTGTACGGTCATCGACTCACCATCTAATTCCAGATCGCCAATGGTAAGCCGCGACGGCGATTGCTGCTTATCGGTTCGGCGCAGGACTGCCTGAACCCGCGCTACCAGTTCCAGCGGACTGAAGGGCTTGGCAATGTAGTCGTCGGCCAGTTGCAGCCCGGCTACGCGGTCCATCTCGGAGGTTTTTCCGGTTACGAAAATCACGGGCGTCTGCCCCCAGTGCGGGGACTGGCGGATTTCGCTGCACAAATCCAGGCCGCTCTTGTCAGGCAACACCATGTCGAGCAGAAACAGAGCGGGCTTCATGTCCGGTGCCAGATTAAGGATGGAGTCGGCAGTGGAAAAGATGCGCACCGCGAAGCCTTCCGCCTCCAAGGTGTAGCGCAGTAGCCGGGCCATGGCCGGATCGTCATCCACGACGAAAATGGCAGGTTTCATTAGGGTCTCCTTGCAATCGATGTGCGAGAGAAATCTGTGGGGAGAGCCGATCAAACACCGAACCGCCGCGCCTAAATCGAGTCCTGGGGAGGCGCGGAGGAACAGTACTTACGTCCAACAATGAAAGCGAGGATAGCAGGGGCGTAAAGAATTGTCAACTATGTCTACTTGTATACTTGTGTTTCGTGTAAGTTATTATCGGTAAATGGGTTATCGAGGCAGACGTCGCCTGCCCTGCCTCGGCTCGACAGTTTTGTTAAGCAGTGCTGATTTTGGGAGAAAGCGGGAGAGCCTCTGCCGGCGAGCCTGCGCCCCAGGCTGCGATCCACTGAAGTGAATCACCCAAGGCGACAGCGGGAGGTTGGCTGGTAATATCCTCGGCGGTTCAAGCTTCCGTCGAGAATAAGATCCGAAGGGGGTCGGCTATTGGACGGCTGGTTCTCCGGGTTGCGTTGTATCGCGCGGTGACGGGCGATCAAATTGTTCCTTGATCCAATTCCAAAGCTTCTTTTCCTCCCACACCTTCCGGTAAGCTGCCCAATTCTCGCTCTGCAACAGTTCCGCCCCGTGCGGAAGTGCCGCGGCGATGCGCTCTCTCGCGGCAGCCAGCGTAATCGCATCATCCCCGACCTGTTGTAACCGAACCTGCGTGGTCAATTTCGGCAGAATCCGGACCGGATCGAGCGGCGCAACCTTGTCGAGGAATTCTGGCCGCAGAAAAGCCGATCGCTGATCCTCCGGAATTAAAGCTGACTGTTTAAGCCAATCCGGCCAATCGCCCCACGGATTAAGTAGATCCACGACTGCGATTCTAGAATCCACCGAGGCCGCCAGAATGGCTATGCTCGCGCCCGATCCCTGAGCGTACATGCCAACTCGCTCCGTGTTCAGATCGCCTCTTTGGTCCAGGTAGTTCAATATCATCTGGACATCGTGAGTGGTTGTACCCAGAGACTCTTGCAATTCACTGACGAACCACTCCTTTATGGGCCGGCCACGGTAGCGTTCGCCGGTCAATGCGGAAACGAAACCGACAGCTGCGAATCCCTTTTCCACGGCGCCCTTGCACCAGGAATCGCTGGTGAACCTTGCTGAATCATTAGGAAATCCGTAGAGGTATAGAATCACCCGCGGCTTGCGTACCCCATGCGGCAGGACGACAAAGATATCGACAGGGTCGCCGCGGCGCCATTGCAAGCGAATGAATTCACGCGTGAATTCGGGACGCTCGACGGTCCCCCCCGGCATGGGCGGCAACGGCTGCCAGCCAAGACCCTTGACCGAGAGCGCTGTCCAATCCTCTATCGCAACATTCTCTCGCTTATCGAGACGATCCGGCGGTACAGGAGCGGACTGTGCGGAGGCGGCGAGCAGGAAAACGACGAGAAGTAACCGCGTCAACGTCAAAATGGTAATGACACTCACTCCTGTAGCTCTTTTTTTCGTTGTCATGATCATAGATACCGGAAGTCAATCAAAAGGGGCACCGACTATTGAAAAGGGGCAGACCGGCAGATGGCCGGTCTACCCTCGCCACACATCTTCTAGAAGAGTAGCGATGAAAGGCTCATTGGTTATTGGCGGACGCCAAACGATGCAGTGTTTGTGGGACCTACGCCGCCGGAAGCGCCATAGTTGCCCTTCAGGACGCAGAAGTCGCCGCCTGCTTGTTGCGTGAATACCAGGCCGCCCGAATCAGCACCGTCTTCCGGATTGCTGCCAGCGCCGCAAACCTTGGTCCCATCGGACGCCGTGTTCGTCGCGTTAAAGTTGACGAATACAGGAGCATAGTGTGCGTGGAAGACAGTCAAATTCGCTGCCGTAATGAAGTCCGGCTGGGTGGCGCCAGATCCGAACGAAACCTGAGCTTGAGCAAACGCCGCCAGATTTCCCGCTGCCGTCGCACCTGCGGAGTAGCTGATGAAACGCACCTCGGTCCAAATCGGATACCCTCCGTCAGCCACGTGTTGCAGAGTAACGCTGGGTAGCAGACCGTTGCTGGTCTGAGGAATGGTGCCATTCGTATAGGTAGCAAAGAGCGGATCGATTCCATCCACTTGCAGGTACTTGATGTTGGACGTGCCGGCAAAGTTCCCGGCGCTCCAATAAGCATATCCGATGGAGTCCTCGACCGCTTCCGTCTCACTAATCATTTGACCGGTTCCAATCACGCGGTTGCGGTAGCCAGTGGTTGTGCCGACCGTCCGTGACAGATTCAGCGGATTAGAAGTAACGCCGTAGGAACCATTGGTGCAATTGCCCGATTCTTGCGACCTGTAGATCTCTTTGTTGTTCGGAATCGAGTGGTCAAAGACATTGTAGGTGCCGGAAAGGGGTTCGCGAATCAGAGCAGTGATCCCGGCATAGGAGGCGCCGGTACCGGCGAATCCCTGGGGTATCAAATCGGCAGTGCGAACGAAAATTCCGCCAAAGACCAACCCTAGTTCCGCGCGGTTGATGTTCGTGATTGCGGACGAGCCAAATCCGTTAGCGTCTGTCGTGTTCACAATGATCAATTCTGGAGCCGCGCCAACCGGGGTAATCACATAAGAAGGGATGGGATTGTTTGTGATCGGATCGTTGCCGTAGACCTCGAAGTTGATGACGTGGTAAGACGCCGAACTGTAGAAACTGCTGATCGTCGTACCGTAGCCACTGGGTGCGGGACCGTAGCCGAGGCCGACGAACTGAGTGCCGGATGACAGTGGACCGCATGGGGCTAAGGCGGAATAGGTGGCGAACTGGGCATCGGCAGGCAGGATGTCGGTTGCGGCGACGTTGATGGGTTGACCATTGAATGCGGAGAGAACACCTGACGGCAAGGCAGTATCGGTGACGCCGGGCAGCAAGTTCTGACCAGCCGTGCCCGCGGCCGCAGTGGTATTTAGCGTGCACTGGGGCTGGGCAAACAAGCACCGGTTACCGAGCGTCGAATCGAGGTTGATGTAAGCGTACACTTGCGAATTAGCGGTTGGGGAGGCGCAGGTGCCACCTGTTCCCGGTGACCACGAAACCCAGAGGTTCCCGTTTTCCTGGTTGTAGGGCGACGGTACCCGGCTGTCGAGGGTATAGGTTACGCCAGTGGTTTTAGAAGTCCAGGCGCAATTCCCATTTGCTGCAGCTCCTTGCCCTGACTCGATCCAGAGGCTGGAAGCGCCAGCGACGTTGGCTTGCAGGACTTGAGCATTGAGTTGCGCGACGAATGGCACCAGGAGCAGTGCCACAATAGAGAGATACTTCGCCAGCTTCATCTTCGTTTCCCTTTCGGAATCGATGGTTAAGCCGCCTCATTGGCACTGAGACGACGTCACCCTAATTCCTATCAACGCGATTGACGTTCAATGGGAAGACGATTTGCGGCGTGTTACCTCCATGGGTGTGGATATCAATTCACCGGCTGTTGATACGGCATTAGCACTGGCGAAACAATCGGGCCCTAGACCAGCACGGCTGCAATTTTGAGGGGAGTGGTTCCGCGTTGTCGCTGGAAAAGTCTGGTGTGCAGGTTATTAGAAAAGGGCAGACCGGCCGGATGGCCAGTCTACCCTCGCCTAACATTTCCCCCGGGGAAGGGTGTATCGGTTGGCGGTTAATCCGGTTATTGACGTACGCCAAACGACGCGGTGTTGGTGGGACCTACGCCGCCAGCAGCGCCGTAGTTACCCTTCAGGACGCAAAAGTCGCCGCCTGCCTGCTGGCTGAACACCAGACCGCCCGAATCGGCGCCGTCTTCCGGATTGCTGCCCGCGCCACAAACCCTCGTTCCATTGGACGCTGTGTTCGTGGCGTTAAAGTTGGTGAACACCGGAGCATAGTGGGCATGGAAGACGGTTAGATTCGGGGAGGTAACGAAATCTGGCTGCGTGGCCCCGGCACCAAACGAAACCAGGTTTTGCGCGAACGCCGACAGGTTCGCCGCCGCAGTCGCGCCCGCGGAATAACTGATGAAACGCTCCTCGGACCAGATCGGATACCCTCCATCCGCCACATGTTGCAGAGTGACGTTAGGTAGCAGACCGTTTCCGGTTTGCGGAATGGTGCCATTCGTATAGGTACTAAACAGGGGATCGACTCCATCCACGGTTAGGTACTTAATGTTGGACACGTTGTTAAAGTTCCCCGAGCTCCAATACGCATACCCAATTGAATCCTGGACGAGCTGCGCTTCAGAGATCATTTCGGTAGATCCAATGACGCGGTTGCGGTAGCCGGTGGTAGTGCCGACGGTCCTCGACAGATTCAGCGGATTAGTGCTAACGCCGTAGGCACCGTTGGTGGGGCAGTTGCCGGACTCCTGCGACCGGTAGATCTCTTTGTTGTTCGGAATCGAGTGGTCAAACGTATTGTAGATTCCTGCGAGAGGCTCTCGAATCAGAGCGGTGATTCCTGCGTAACTCGCGCCCGTACCAGCAAATGCCTGGGGCAGCACGTCGGCGGTACGAACGAAAATTCCGCCAAAGATCAACCCCAGTTCCGCGCGGGTAATGTTTTGGACGGCGGAAGAGCCAAATCCGTTGGCGTCTAAAGTGTTCACGAAAACCAGGATCGGAGCCGCGCCGACCGGGGTAATCGTGTACGAAGGGATGGGGCTGCCGGTGATCGGATCGTTGCCATAGACTCCGAAGTTCACCGTGTGGAAGCTGCCGGAGCTGTAGAAACTATTGATCGTCGTGCCATACCCACTGGTTGCCGGGCCGTAGCCCAGACCGACAAACTGTGTGCCGGATGACAACGGACCGCAAAGGGCCAGCACCGAGTATATGGAGAACGCCGCGTCGGCCGGCAGCAGGTCGGTTGCGGCGATACTGATCGACGTTCCATTAAACGCGGAGAGAACGGCGGCCGGCAAGGGGGTATCGGTGACGCCGGGCAGCAGGTTTGCGCCGGACGCGCCTGCCGATGCCGTCGTATTGATCGTGCACTGGGGCTGGGCAAAGAGGCAGCGGGTGCCGGTCACCGCATCCAGGCTGATGTAGGTGTACACCGCTGAATTTGCTGTCGGGGCGGCGCAGCTGCCGCCGGTTCCCGGCGACCACGAAACCCACAGGTTCCCGTTTTCCTGGTTGTACGGAGAAGGTACCCGGCTGTCCAGCGTGTAGGTTACGCCTTTGGTTTTGGAGGTCCAGGCGCAATTTCCATTGGCCGCCGCCCCTTGACCCGCCTCGATCCAAAGGCTGGCCGCACCTGCGACGTTGCCTTGCAGGACTTGCGCATTGAGTTGCGCGGTAAACGGCACGACGAGGAGTGCCGCAATGGATAGATACTTTGCTAGTTTCATATTAAATTCTTACCTTCCCTTTCGGAATTGATGGTTGAACTGCTGGGCGGGGGAAAATGCCTTGCAAGCTTACGTATTGCTGCCGCTTCTACCCACTTACCGTGGACGACATCACCCTAATCCCTATCGAAATAGTTGACATACACTTACAAAGACGATTCGAGAAGTGTGTTTGCCACGTGTGGCGAGATAACTTCATCAACTCGTAACATTCGCGCTGCTGTGGGACGGTCCTGACTCACTCCCGGAATCATCCGACCGGACGCAAGTCAGCCAGAGTTCGTCCACTCTTAGCCTTTGGAACCCGCCGAATTCTCTCCGAGGCGCTTGAGGCCGCGCCGGATCAGTTCGGCAACGCTGCTGGTCGTGCCCTTCAGTTGATGGGCAATGGCCTCGTGGGTAAACCCGGTGATCCGCAGATGTATGGCATGACGCTGGCGCGGGGTCAGCCTGGCAAGATTGTGCTGTACCACTCGCCATTGCTCGCTATGTAGATAGATATTTTCCGGATTGGAATTTGGACTGGGATGCATGGAGACAAGCAAGTCGAAATCGGCATGCGAATCCACCAGGTTTCTCCAGCCGGATCGCTGCCGGTCGATCGCCAGATTATGAGCTACCCGAAACAACCAATACCGCGCGTTTTCGGCCTTGAGATCTTCCGGGCCGTGAGAAAGGAGACGAACAAAAGCGTCTTGAACAATATCTTCTACTTCCTCCGGTGGCAAGTCCCAGCGGCGCAAAGAAGCGGCCAAGGGGGAACGAAGTTCAAGGTAGAAGGCGGCAATCTGATCCCGGGCAAAGGCTGCGGACCGCGGATTCTCAACCGCGGCCGGCGGGGCCGGGAAATAGCTGTGCGAAATTTTGATCGGAGAAGCCACGCGAGAATTAGAAATTCTGGGTAAGAAATTCTGCGCTAGAAATTCTGCAATTGAAGAACACCCACAGCAGGGACTGCATCGCCTTCCAGCAGCAGCACCGTGGAGTCATCGACAACGTAGAGAATGACTCCCACGGTGCCTAGCTGATTCGTCGTGAGCGATCCGGTAAGTCGCCCTTGAGCGCCAGCCGTGAAACCACCGGTCAGGGACGCGCTGGGAGTCTGTGCCCAGAAGTTCCCGCTCGGGCCGAGGAATAATCCGTTCACCTGGTCGATATCAAGCGACCCCGTGATCGCCGAGGAGGAGGTGGCGATGATCTGGCCGGAAATGTCGCTCCATGCACCCATGGGCAGCCCGACCGTCTGAGAATTCCGAGTTGAGGTGACCAGTCCCAATTGTTGAACGCTGCCAGAATAATTTCCCTGGAAGGTTCGCACCGGCACGGCTTGCACTAAAGCTGTTCCTATGCCTGATTTCTTGGTGTCGAGCTGGAACATGAGCAGACCGTGACTGGCGGTGGGATATGCAGCGAATTGGGACGCTCCACCCCC
>JBEKJF010000081.1:0-14832 GCA_050011375.1 Candidatus Sulfotelmatobacter sp. | reverse complement strand
GCCTTCGGAGAGGTCGCGCACAAACCCCACAGCCTCAATCTGCCCATGGGCGAAGGCAAGTCCTTCTATGCGGTCCTGAGTGTGTGCGCCGCAGCCGCGGCAGGCATCGTTTTAATCCCAGCGCTGCCGCTGGTCTATGTCGTTCTACTAGTAAACGTAGTTGCGGTTCTGGCCATGCCGCCAGCGTTGGTGTTCCTTTTCATGCTGGTCAATGACAAAGAAATCATGGGCAAGCTGGTCAGTCCCTGGTGGGCGAACATACTCGCTACGGCCGTAGTGTTCATCCTGGCCGGCGCGGGCGTGCTCTTCGGAATCAGCATAATAGCCCCCAACATCTTCGCCGCGCTAGGCGGGACGTAGGAGTGCTTGGAGCAACGTGGAAGAGCGGCGCTTCAGCTTCAGCGCCGCGTAAAGCTTCACACACGATCGAGGGCTTCAGCCCCTGGAGGTTAAGACAATGCCGACGCACAACCCGCCTGCCGCAGCCTCAGATCGAATCCTGGTTTTATCGTCGCTCGAACCCGATCAACTCGCGCGAGCCAAAAAACATCACATACCCCGGCGGCGGCTCAAAGGCTTCGAACTCCTCATCCTATGGGCGCTTCGCCTCTACCTGATTTTCATGATGGTAGTCGTTGCGTACCAGGTCTGGATCGCTCGCGTCCACTGAAAAATAAAAAGCCGCTCGCGAGAGCGGCTTCCAAATTCTCAACAATCAATAAACTCAACTTTACGCAATGCCGCCTACCTCCAGATTGTTAGAGTCAGTTTTACAGCTCAGATGCTACATGACGGCTTGGGGCTTCTTGGAGCGGACAGAAAACGAACGGAACGGAAAACGGCGACAAAGCGGCGGCTAAAGGAACGAAGATTGCTGCTCGCGAAGCGAACAGTCAGCTCTTAATGTCCTTGGAGTCTTTTGATTCTGTGTTCTTGCTCTGCTCGGTCGGAGCCGAAGCATTATCCTTCATGCCCTCTTTCAGGGCACGAATCCCCTCGCCCAGACCCTTGCCCAGTTCAGGCAGCTTCCGGGGACCAAAGATTAACAGGGCAATCGCGAAAATGATGATCAGGTGCGTAGGTTGAAATAGGCCTTCAAACATCGGAACCTCCAGGAAACCATACTGCCAGCTGTTTATACGGTACCGGAGGGGTATAGGGAAGTCAAACCTCTCCTCCGGAATCAAACTCGGTTCAGAACCCCAGTTCCTGCTCTTTTTGGGTTACTGGGTTTCTATCCCCACTCCCGCAGTCTCGCACCCGGGGACGATGAATGCGGTGACGAAAATCACAGCGCATTGTGACCGCTAACAAGCCGTTTTGGCGACCTCAACCTCGTCATCTCCGCGCCCTATTACTTCCGTGACCTTACCTCCGGCCCCATCCCCGGGCTAATGTGGGATTGCGGTCTTCAACCACTGTGGACTCGCACCCATAATCCATCGCAGCCAGCAAACCGAATCGTTGCCGGAGAGTCGAGTGAAGCGCAAGGGCCTTTCACTATTTCTATTTCTTCTTGGAGTGGCTCTCGCCGCTCACTCCAGCGAAAGCCAGCCGGTGAACTCCATCCAGCTGATGGCTTGGTTGACGGCGGGCGTGCCCAACAATCGCCTTGCGAGAATCGTGCAAGAGCGCGGCCTGGCAAGCGTTCCCGGCAAGGACCAGATTCATCAGCTCGAGGCTGCCGGCGCAGATGCAAATCTGCTCCGCACGCTGACGGATGCGAAGTCGCCCGCGATGATTTCCTCCCAGAGTGCAGTCTCTGAGATTCCGGCGGCGATCGTGCAGGCCGCGGCTCAGGCTCATGCGCAACGCTTCCATGAAGCCGAACTAGCATTGCGTCAGGTCCTGACCACCGATTCCGAAAACGCAGCGCTGCACTTCGCCCTGGGCGCGATGCTTCGCCAACAAGGAAATTTCGACGAGGCGTTCGAAGAATTCTCGCGCTCCGCGCAACTCATGCCTGACTTTCCCGAGAACCATAGCGCCCTGGCCTACATTTTCTATCTCGTGGATGATGGCCCGAATGCGATCGCGGAAGCGCGCACCGCCCTGAGTATGGATCCGCAGAACGCCGAGGCCTATCAGTTCCTTGGCCTGGCTTTGTACTCGAACGGAAAATACGGCGCCGCGGTTCACGCATTCACCGAATCGCTCGCCCGCGATGCCAGCAGCGTCGATGCCTACTACGATCTCGGCATCACGTTTCATGCCGAGGGAAACGATACCGCAGCCATCGCCGCCTATCGCCACGCTCTCCATCTGAACCCGGCTTTTTGGCAGGCCCATTCCAATCTCGCGCTGATTTTGCACGAGGAACATAAGCTCGACGAAGCCGTCGCCGAATATCAGGAAGCCAAGCGTCTCGCGCCCGAGGAAGCGTCGGTTCGCAACAACCTGGGCAACACTTACTGCGATAAGGGAGACTTCGAGGCGGCCATCGTCGAGATGCGTGAGCTTTTTCGCCAGCATCCCGAGTGGGAGCAGGGCCACGGATGTCTGGCTCGCGCCTACATGTCCAAGAAGGATTACGGCAGTGCCATCGACGAATTGCTGCTGTCAGTTCGCCAGAATCCCACTGGAGCAACAGAACACCGCGTGCTGGGAGAGGCTCTATTGTTGAATGACAAGATCGACGACGGCGTGCGGGAGTTACGCCTCGCAGTCAGCCTCAATCCCGATTCTGACTCTGCGCATCGCGCTCTCGGTACAGCGCTGTTTCAGCAACGCCTGCTTCCGGCGGCGGAAAAAGAATTCCGCGAGGCCCTTCGCCTCAATGCTTCGCCGGATAATCACTACTCGCTGGCGGCCTGCCTGATGAGCATGGACCGCTATGAAGAAGCTTTGTCAGAACTGGAGACCGCCGCGCGCCTTGATCCGGAGCGCAAGCTCTATCAGGCGCGCCGCGACGAACTCCAGAAGCTGATACAGACGCAGTCAGAAGTGCAAAGCAAGTGAAACAAACGATCTCACGGTAGCGTAGCGCCGGGGGGCACTGCCGGGCACTGTACTCCTGGCATTAACGACTGGGCACTTCGACTGCTTAGACTAGAACGCAGGCATCTTGGGGAGAGATTGATCATGGATATGACGCGATCCACAACCGCCGCAGCCGCTCAACCGGCAAAATCCGTTGTGCCGGAAAACGATGTCCCGAACAGTGACGTCCGCAATACTGAGGTCCGAAGTACTGATGTTCGCAATAGCGTTCGGAACGATCTGCGGAACGCTGTCCGCCACGACACGGTAGCTTCGCGCAAATCCTCGACCTCAGGCTACGGCATGCCTTGCGCCAAATGTCGTCTCTATTACGCCGCCAACCTCGACACCTGCCCCGCTTGCAACAGTAAAGAGCGAGTTTCTCCTAACGTGGTTCCGGCAATTCCGAAAACGCAGGCCGCTGCTGAGCCCTTGCCCGATACCGCCGTCGTTGAACAGGAGCGCGAAGCTTTTCTAGAAGAGTTTAAGTCTCAGCTTTTTGCCGCGCATGCGGAAGTCACAACATCGCCTGTGGCGTGCACGCTGGGTGAACATCACGGCCCAGGCGCCGAGGGAGCTTCGATCTGCAAGCCCTGTTACGACCGCTTGCAGGAGCGCGCGGATGTCTACGAAGCCGCGCTGCACATCGACCTGAAAGAAGCGGCGCAGATTATCTACGACGCAGTCTGGGCCGATCCCTCAGACCCCAGCAAGACTTACACCAACGCGGCCAGCGCTCTGCTCAGCGAATTGCGCAAGCGCTCCGGAGTCTCCAGCCTGCTCGGCCCGTTCCAGCCGTTGGGCAATTGATCAGGTCCGCCATTAGAGCGGTCAGCAGTGATTTGTAGGGATGCGAACTATTCCGGCTTCACCGCGACCCATTTCTTTCCCGCATACAGCTTGAAGCCGGCTCCGTCCTCAACCATCTTCAGCGGCACAGCCCGCTTCAACTCCGCATCGGTGGAGTAAGGAACGCTGAGTACGTCTTCGCTGGCCACGTTCATGACGATGAACTTGTCCTTGGTAAACCCGAAGCCGTATGCTCCCGGCGCAAGCTCAGAGCCACCGATATTCAGCTTAGACTCGGTAATAAACAGGCCCTGGTATTTCTCCTGGATCGACGACGAATATCCCGAAGCATCGACCAGCGCGCCGAATGTGACCATGCCGCTGGTAGCTTCAAATCCTGTCGCGTTCCGCAGTTGCACCGTGGCCTTCTGTCCGCGAAAGAAAAACTCCGCCGGCGCGACCTTCGTGAGCTCGTCGCTGCTCAACAGATGCTGCGTGGCTTTCTGCGCCAGGGCTGGAGTCAGAAGGGCTGAAGCAAGAAGCAGGGCTACGAAAGTCATGACCGTCACGCGCGCGTTCTTCGTCAATGATTTGTCCTCTATCGATATGGGAGTTGGAAAGCTCATGGGAAATCTAGTCTATCCCGGCGTCGGGGCGCAAATCATGCGAGAAAATTGTCCCTTCGTAAAGCCAAAGCCGCCAAGTTGTTGATTCTGCAGCGGGCCTCGCGGCGGGGTTCTCGTATATAGCTGCACGATATAGTAAAAGCGCCTCTAAGTGCATGAATCCAAAGGATCGATTTCGGGTCTTGTAGGTAAATCGATTTACCTCGCCGGTGGCGAGGCTTGGGAAAAGCGAGGACGCCAGAGGCCAGATTCAGCTTTGCTCGCGCCCCACGGCCTTTAGAACGCTCTGGCGGCCATGTGCACGAAGGCGGGCGACCGGTGGAAATCAAGCGCCGGCAATCGGCCAATGTGCGCCGCACAGGCAATTGCTGCAGGCTAAGGACTTAGCGAGAGGAACAGAGACTTAGCCCAGGTAAACCACACTGTCATCCCGAGCAACGCGAGGGATCCTGGTTTTTGCCTGCGCCGGCCGTGTTGCCGCTGCCGGCAAGAACCGTGATCCCTCGCTCTGCTCGGGATGATACTGGCGATTCTCCTTGATGGCGTCATCCTGAGCGGAGCCGCTTTTCAGGCGGAGAGAAGGATCTCCCTCATGCGAGACGGCGTTGAGCGTGCTTTCTTGCTTTGCCCGCAAGATTCGGATAGTCCATTGCTGCGCACACGCCTACGCTGTCTCTATCATGACTTTCACCAACGCGACTTTCCCAGCCTTGACTGACGATGCCATACTCGTTGAGGTCGCAACCCACCCCATGCCTCTGGCACAATCCAAATCGACTAAGCCCCAAGACATCAAGCCAGCCGACGACCTGCGCTGGAACGCGGTCTGCGCACGCGATCCCGAGCATGATGGAAAGTTCGTCTTCGCTGTCGCCAGCACTGGCATCTATTGCCGGCCATCGTGTGCCGCGCGGCGGCCGAGGCGCGAGAACGTTGCGTTCTACTTGCATCCTGACCAGGCGGAGAAAGCTGGTTATCGCGCGTGCCTGCGTTGCCGGCCACGCGCTGCGTCGCCCAGTGGCAATCCGCAATCAGACTCAGCCAAAGAGATTTGCCGCTACATTGAGCAGCACCTTGATGAGCCGATCACGCTCGAGCGCCTGGGCAAAGTATTTCATCAAAGCCCGTTCCATTTGCAGCGGCGCTTCAAGGCCGCGCTCGGAATCACGCCGCGCGAGTATGCCGACTCCTGCCGCCTGCGCCAACTCAAGCGCAACCTGCAAGCCGGAGACAATGTGACTCGCGCCATGTATGACGCTGGATACGGCTCCAGCAGCCGGCTCTACGAGAAGACTGCGTCGCAACTCGGCATGACTCCAGATAAATACCGCCGCGGTGCAATCGCTGCCTCGATTCGCTATGCTTGCGCCGACTCGCCGCTGGGACGCATGCTGATCGCGGCCACCGATCGCGGCGTTTGCTCGATTCAGTTCGCGCGCTCCGATGGCGAGTTGATCGAAGGCCTGAAGCGCGAGTTCCCCTTCGCAGTGCGCAAGCTTGACGATGGCGGCTTGCAAGCGTGGATCGAAGCCGTGCTAGCCAAGATGACCGGGCGCGAACTGAATGCCGCGCTGCCTTTAGATATTCGCGCAACAGCATTTCAGCGGCGTGTGTGGGCTTACCTGCAGTCGATTCCGTTCGGCGCGACGCAATCGTACAAGCAGGTTGCGAAGGGGATTGGCCAACCCAGCGCGAGCCGCGCTGTGGCGCGGGCCTGCGCGACAAACCCCGTAGCGGTTGCGATTCCGTGTCATCGCGTAGTCCGCGAAGATGGCAACATCAGCGGCTACCGCTGGGGCGTCGAGCGCAAGAAGGCGCTGCTGGAGATCGAGCAGCGCGGAGTTTGAATGCGAGAACTCGGGCTTCGGCAATTGATCCCACATAGGAATTAGCGGACCGATTTAACCAGAGCACCGTGAATGAGTAGGCTACGGTTAATCGATCCGGCTTCGATCGCTCTTCAGTGTTGAAAGGCGCAAAATTATCCCCTTGCCCGTTGTGTATCCAAACGGATACAATAAAGCGATGTGAATACGTTCGTTCGGTCATCCGATTTCGATGTGTGGCTATCCACCCTTGCCGACCAAAAAGCAAAAGCCAGAATTCTGGCTCGCCTTCTCAGTGCGGCATTCGGGAATTTCGGCGATTGTGAGCCCGTCGGCGAGGGCGTGTCGGAAATGCGCATTCATGTCGGAGCAGGATATCGGGTTTATTACACGCGAACCGGAACAACTCTCTATGCTCTGCTGGCTGGCGGCGTGAAGGCATCGCAGGCGAAGGACATCATGCGAGCGAAAAAGATGGCTCGTGAACTCAAGGGGAAGAAACGTTGAAAAGGAAAAAAACCTACAAAGCATTTGATGCGGCAGAGTATCTCGATAACGATGCGGTCATTGCGGAGTATCTTTCGGCGGCTGCCGAAGACTCAAATCCCGATGTCTTCATTGCCGCACTCGGCGATGTGGCAAAGGCGCGAGGCATGGCGCAGATCGCGAAAGACTCAGGGCTTGGCCGGGAGAGCTTGTACAAGGCGCTGAGCGCAGGCGCACATCCGCGATTTGAAACTATCAGTTGTGTGCTGCGCGCCCTTGGCGTGAAGTTTGCCGTTGTCGATGAACAGGGAAGCTAACAGGATTGGCTGGCGTCAAGAGCGAGCGTCAACGCTTAGGTCTGATACGCTGGCCTGGATGCTAAGATCAAGATGAGGTAGGAACATGGCAGCTCTCGATTGGTCGCGATGTCCCGCCGTGGAGAGCGTACCCGGCAAGCGCAGTGGTGCCTGGGTGTTTAAGGATACGCGTATGCCGGTTGCCACCGTCTTCGAGAACTTGGAGTCCGGCGCAAGTATTGAAGAGATCATCGAATGGTTCGGCGTGACGCGGGAACAAATTCAGGCAGTGCTCGAATTCGCGGCCCGGAGCCTTGACGCCCCGCCACCCGCCACCCATCCGCCGGTTTCTTCCAATGCGCATTCTCTTTGATCAAGGCACCCCCGCGCCACTTATTGCGTTCCTCGAAGCCCACGCCGTCGCCCAAGCTAGGGACCTCGGATGGGACAAGTTGGTCAATGGGGAACTGTTGAAAGCTGCGGAAGAAGCCGGGTTCGAAGTGCTCTTGACGACCGACAAGAATGTGGCAGCCCAGCAAAATCTAACGAAACATACAATTGCGATTGTGGCGCTTGGAATTCGCAATGGCGCATCGTGCAACGCCACGTTCGAAGGATAGCCGCGACCGTAGATGCCGCGAGAACGGGGAGTTACTCCGAGGTCGAGATACCGTTCGGCTAAGGCCTCGCAAAGAACGTGAGAAATACAGAGCCCTGCGGGATTATTTCTTTGACCTGCGACGGACCGCCATCAACTGTGGGAACTCTCACGTGCCACCACTGCCCAGTTCACAAACGCCAGCGCGATGGTCGCGACGAGGATCAGCGATTGACCGAAGTCCACGCGCGTTACCAGGATTACGCAGAGAATCACGCCCAGCACCGCCAAAAAATTTCCCGCGGGTAGTTGGAACATTGCGTTTGCTCCTTCCGGATTCTTGCGGCGCAAAACTGGTAACGCTGCGCACCCTACGGCGTAATAGAGCAGGCGCGCTACGGCGGAGAGCGTGACGTTCCATTTAAAGTCTCCGAGCAGCGCTAATCCCCAGACCATGGCCGCGAAGACGAGGATCGACACATACGGCGTGTGAAAACGGCGATGGATCGTCGCGAACACCTTGGGGAAGTCTCCTTGCTCGGCCAGGGCGAAGGGGACGCGAGGCATCGCTAGAATTTTTGCGCTGAGATATCCGTAGAAAGAAATCAGTGCGCCGATCGCAACCAGCGCCGCACCTAGGGGACCGACTGCCAGCCTTGCCACGTCGGCGAGAGGGCGCTGACTGTGGGCAGCTTCAGGCAGGACTCCGACGACCACCCACTGAATCAGCGCGTAGATCACCGTGCATGCCAACAACGCCATGAAGAGCGCGAAGGGAGCGTCGCGGCGGGGATCTTTCGCCTCGCTCATGGGCGCGAGCGCGGTTTCGAATCCGCCATAGGCAAAGACCAGGAGCAGCATGGCTTTCAGCCATTGGCTGGTGCTGGGGGACGCGACTGCTGGGCTCGCAATTGTCCAGTGGTGTTGCTGAAGCACGAACAGTCCTAAAACAATTACCGCGAATAGCGGTAAAAGTTTGGCTGCAGTAAAAAAGTTGCTCACATGCGCTCCGGCACGCACGCCGCGAATGTTGATGAAAGTTAAAAGGCCCACGAGCGCGGTGAGGATGATGGCGCGTGGCGCGGGATCTTTCGCGTGCGGAAAAAATTCTCCCAGGTAAATCACAAACAGATTGGCGTTGGCGGCGGGCGCGGCGACTTGCCCGAGCCAGAGCATCCATGCGGTCTGAATGCCCATGAGTCGTCCGAAGGCGACGCGAGCGTAGAGATAGGGGCCGCCGGCCTGGTGAAAGCGCGACGCAACCTCGGCGAAGCAGGCGATGATCACGCTCATGCCGGCGCCGGCGGCGAGCACGGCGTAGGGGCTGAAATTGCCGATGAGCGCGGCCACGGTGGAGGGCAGGCCGAAGACTCCACTGCCGATGATCGAGTTCACGACGAGCGCGACCAGGCTCCAGCGGCCGATGGCGCGGATCAGTTGGCGCGGGGGTTGGGCTGCGGCGGATTCCATGCGTGCGTTTGTATCATAAGAGGCGATGAAACTGGGAGTTCTGTGCGGGGCGCCGCGCTTCGCGCTGCCTTAGACACTTCGGCTTCGCTCAGGGCAGGCTCACGAGGCGGCTGTCGGCACCATGGTCACTGTGAATCCCGAAGGGCTCTGGTGACTTTGGAGCTAGCGGCGAGTGCACTGATGGTCGATGCCGGAGATTCCCGGACATGCGACGAAAGCTGTGACTACCATGAACGAAGGGTCGTCCAATGCGGTGAAAAGCCTTGCCAGTGGCTGCGTTCAGAGCTATGCGCTCAGGCAAGTTACCTTGCAGACCAAAGTAATTGCTTGAATTACGAAAGCGCATGATCGTGGGACATCTATCCGCTCGGCGCTGCCGATGAGATGTTCAAGCACGCGATCGTAATCGTACTGTTCAAACTATTGCGGCCCATGGGAAACGACACTCAGATGGACGACCTTCACACACGGATGGTGCGAGTTACCGAAGACTTGCGCGCGATTCAGCGGGAGTTGAACTGCGCCGCCATGCAGGCGCCCAGCGATCCGGAATTGATGGAAATGTTGAGCACGCTGCCGGAAACTGAAGCTATCCAGGTGCTGACCAAGTCGCTCGACCAGATGCGCCACTTCCTGTGGTTCTACACCCAGGTGATGAGCAACGATCCGGAGCTGGGCGACAAGCTGCGCCAGTCGAATGCTTCGCAGACCTTCGAAGATAGCAAGGTAGATACTTCTTTTCTCGATAAGCTCACGCGGGCCGATGAGGCTGTACTGTTGCGCTATCTGGCGGACGCGAAAGATCGCAAGCCGAATTAGCCCCTTAAAATGCGGGCTGCCTTGCCCTTTCCAGTATGGCGCCAACATACCACCGATGGCCCGAGTGGAATGAACTGGAGTTGAATGAACCCGCAATCCTGACGAATACCAAGACACCCTGCGCCGGGTGGGAAGCTGAATGGCGGAAAACACAAGAGAAAAAGCATCTCCCGAAATCCTAGTGACGTATAATTCCATTAGCGTGAAAAGAGACCCTAAATGCCTTCCAGCAACCTTGCAGGAAACAGCCCGATCCGGATTACAGCTGTAAACCAGTTTTTGAAGTGGTTATGGATTGCAGGTTTAGTGATATGGGCCGCGACGGTATGGATCCTATTATGGCACTTACCCGAAGCCCAGACGTACGCGCAAGCGTCGTTCAATAGTAGGCGGTTAGAGTTTGTCTCGCTTTTTGGGGTTTTCTGGGCGGTTGCCCCAGCCATATGGCAGGCGCGACACAAGACGATGTGGAAGCGCGAGATTTAGACGAGTCTTTCGGCTTGCTTTCTCTGCGGTTGTCCCCGCGTTTAGAATTTGTGTTTAACAGCTGCGGCCGCGGACTATCGTTTTTCTTACTTCACCGTTCGGACTCAATACAACAAGGTTGGCTTCCGCGCCAGGTACGAGTTTCCCGTGCTGCGGCAAACCTGTGGCCCTCGCCGGGTTCAGGGTGACGGCGCGCACGGCGTCTTGCAGGCTCCATCCGGCAAATTGCATTACGTTGCGAACCGCGCGGTCCATAGTGAGGACGCTGCCGGCTAGCTTTCCATCTGCGGTGCACTTGCCGTCTTTGACCTCAACCTGGAGCGGCCCGAGCTGATAAGCACCGTCGGGCATGCCCGCTGCGGCGGTCGCGTCGGTGATGAGCACTGAGCGCTCGATGCCCTTGGCCTTCAGAAAAAGTTGCACGACCTCGGGTGCGACATGAATTCCATCCGCGATGATATCGGCTGTGAGTTGGCCGTCGGTAAGAACTTCGGCGAGGATGCCGGGATCGCGATGGTCGAGCGGTCGCATGGCATTGAAAGTATGGGTGGCATGGCGGGCTCCGGCGCGAACACCGGCGCGGGCTGCATCCAGTTCGGCGTTGGAGTGGCCAATGCTCACGCAAACCTTGCGCCGCGCGGCTTCGGCGATTACCTCGAGTGCTCCCGGAAGTTCCGGGGCGATGGTCATCATGCGCACCTGACCGCGGGCGGCCTGCCAAAGGCGTTCGAAAATTGCGAGCGTGGGCTCGACGAGATATTCCGGAGGATGCACTCCGCGGCGCTTGTGGCTGAGAAATGGCCCTTCCAGGTGGATGCCGAGCGGCCGAGCCTGCACCGCGTTGCCGTTGCCGGAGGCGGGCGCCGCTTCAATGGCATCAGCAAGGCGTCCCAGAGCGGCGCAAGTCTGATCGAGCGGCGCAGCGACGGTGGTAGGGAAGTAGCCGGTGACGCCATGCCTCGTCAGGAATTTGTTCAGATGCGGCAGTTCGGCGGTCGACGCGCGCATAACATCGAGGCCAGCTCCGCCGTGCATATGAATGTCGACGAAACCCGGCGCGAGGATGGCGCCGGCAACGTCTTTAGTGAGGTCAAGCACGGTTGCGTGATGAGGGATCTCCTGTTCAGCGCGCGACGACACTGCGGAGATGAGGCCGTCCTCGATAAACAGGAGCGGGTTCGGCATCTCTTGCTGCGGCGTAAAGAGACGATCAGCACAGAGGACGATCATGGTCGGTCAGATCATGGTTACTGAATTATGGTTCTTGAATTATGGTTTTGAGGCACGTTTCTGATCTGGGCGAATTCGCGGTCGTCATCAGTGTAACGCGAAAATTGTCTGGGCAAGCGGGGAACAGCGGCGATGCTATAATCGTGTTGCCTATCGAAAGCAAAAGTGTGCGGCGGATGACAATCAGCTTGTCGCCGCCCACGTCGTCGGGGAGTGGCTCAGCCTGGTAGAGCACCTGGTTCGGGACCAGGGGGTCGGAGGTTCAAATCCTCTCTCCCCGACCATTTGTTTCCAGCTACTTAGAGAACCTGCCGGTGCTGCAAAGCCGACCCACATGGTTTTGCACCAGGTGCTCTAGCACGCCGACCCGCATAAACACTGAGGTTTTGCCCAGCGAAGAGTGCGGGGACCGTCTACAAAATCGACACCGCGATGTGACGGACAAGCCAGATTCTCGAAAGCACACTTCTAGCCGGTCTGCAAACGCTGATTGTTCAGTGATCACAAGGCATTTATCAGCGCTGATCCCGGAGAACTTCCCCGAAGCCGACTTGGGGACCCTGTTGTTCAAAGTTCGTCAGGGGCATAACCTCCGCTTAGCCCGTGATCCAGCGCCAAAGGCAAAGTCTTCCGCAGGCTGCATGCCCCGATTCGTTCCTACGAAGCCCAGGGGTTATGTCCGCGACTTGTCCCTTGGCGGGATGAAGGACGCGCGGTCTATCTTGTCGCCGGCTGCCTCTTCGCCGCGGCGAGGCGCTGGCGGGTGGCGGCCAGAAGCGCTTCGAAGCGCGGGTCTGCATGCAGAAATTGGTAATCGTCGTCTTTTTCCAGGCGCTCGATATCGTCGGTGGAACTAAAGGTCTCCTCATAGGCCCGCAAGTCTACGAAGGCCTCATCCCGCTTGCCCTCCAGAGCAAGGACGAGGGCCAACTTGTTGGCTGCGGCTGCCGTGACATCATGCGAGGGGCCGAGAACCCGCCGCAGGCCAGCAAGCGCTTCCCGCAGAACCTTTTCCGCTTCCGAGTAATTTTTTTCTTCGATCAGGACGTATCCCAAATTACCCAAGGTGAGCAAGGTGCTGGCATTTTCCGGGCCCAGGGTTTGCCGTTGCGCTTCGAACACCTGGCGGTTCAACTTCTCGGCTTCGGCGAAACGCTTTTCCTTGTCCAGAATCGTCGCCAGGGTACTCATGGCAACCAGTGTACCGGGATGTTGTGGCCCCAGCACTCGCCGGGCGGACTCAATCAACTCTTTATGAATTTGTTCTGCGTCGGCGTAATGCTGCTCCTCGGTCAGAATGCCACCGAGATTGAACATATCCCTGAGCACTGAGGGGTGATCGGAGCCCAGCGCTTGCCGATCCATTTCGAGCGCTTCACGAGCTGCCTTCTCTGCCTCCGGGTACTTGTCTTCATGGGTTAGAGTGTCTGCCAGAAGCGACAGCGCCGTCGCCGTCAACCGGTCCCGAGGCCACTTTCGCTGCGCCACTTCGAGCGCTTCCCGATTCAACTTTTCCGCTTCGTCATATCGCGATTCAAACCCAAGAATCCTGGCCAACTGCAACGTGGAATCCACGGTGTCATGATGCTCGGGGCCAAGTACCTGGCGGCGAGTCTCCATGGTCTCCCGGCACAACTTCTCCGCCTCTGGGTAGTGACTTTCCGCCAGCACCGCAACAGCGAGATCGCTCTGCGATTGCAACGTGTCGGGATTCCTGGGACCGAGAATACGCTGCCGAATTTCCAAAGCGCGCCGCAGCAGAGGCTCCGCCCTTGAGGTCAGCCCCAGGCTTTGATACACCGTGCCCATCACGTTCATCATCTGCGCCTGCAACTCCGGGTCGTTCGTCAGCCCGGTGTCGATGTCTTTCGCCGACTTATCCAGAATCTCGCGCGCCCGGATGTCATTGCCGCGTGCTTCACTGGGATTCGATACCTTGAACATGCCGGTCATAAACGCGGTGACACGATCGGCGCGATCGCGCTCCCGCGTAATCCGCCGCAACTGGATCGCTTGCATCACGGCGAACGCGATCAGCAGCAGCGCCATGGCAGTGGCCGCCGCTACTCCAAATTTGTGGCGCTGAATGTATTTTTTCGTCCGGTATGCGGTGCTTGCCGGGCGCGCCACCACAGGCTCGTTCCGCAAATAGCGATTGATATCGGCCGCCAGCTCCGAAGGCGTGCCATACCTGCGGGCGCGGTCCTTTTCCAAAGCTTTCAACGCGATCCAGTCCAGGTCATCTCGCAGCAGGCTTTCCAGTTGTCGGGGATCCGTGTTCCGGTGTTGCGCGGCGGTCGTCGAGGTAGAGTCTCCGCTGATTCTCGTGCTCGGACTCGGCGGATCCTCTTCGTGCAGCTGGCGCAGCATCACATGGAAAGGTTTGGTTTGCCACTGCTTGGCATCAAAGGGCAACATGCCCGTAAGAAGTTCATAAAGCACCACGCCAAGCGAATAAACGTCTGTGCGAGTATCTATATCGAGCACGTTGGGATCCGCTTGCTCCGGGCTCATATATCCCGGTGTGCCCACCATTCCTCCGGCTCGCGTTACCAGCGTCTCGTCCTCACCCTGCTGCGAGATGGCTTTCGCTATGCCAAAGTCAATAATGCGCGGCATCGGACTACCATCGACTTCAACGACCAAAATGTTGGAGGGCTTCAGGTCGCGATGCATGATCGCTTTCTGATGCGCATGTTGCACGCCTTCACAAACCTTGATGAACAGGGCTAGCCGCTCTTGGACCGAGAGGTGCTTCCGGTCGCAGTAGTCGGTGATGGGAAAGCCCGGCACATATTCCATCACGAAGTACGGTTGACCTTGCGGAGTCGAACCCGCGTCGAAGACCTTGGCGATGGCAGGATGATCCATGATCGCCAGCGCCTGCCGTTCCACGTCGAAGCGCAGCAAAGCGGATTCGTCGTAGCGCCCCGCTTTGATGATTTTCAGCGCAACCTGCCGCTTCACGGGCGCGGACTGTTCGGCCAGCCACACCTGCCCCATCCCTCCTTCTCCGAGTTTTCTGATCAGCCGGTAGGGCCCTATCGAGCCTAAATCGGATGCAGGTCCGCCCACGGGAGCATCGGCCGAGTCGAGAGTGGCTTCGAGATTGGAACTGGCGCCTGAGTTATGAGGGGTTGACTTGGGTATCGGGTCGCTCACGCTTCCCTCACTGGGAAGAAGATGCAAATCGGCGCCAAGTTTAGCACCCCAAGCGGAGGCGCGCC